>NZ_CALXGI010000054.1 GCF_944387805.1 uncultured Pseudoflavonifractor sp.
GGGTCGGCGGCTCCTCGCCCGCTACGGCGTGGAGGACCCAGACGGCATCCTGGAACAGGCCCGCGCCTACCGGGAGAAGCGGCTGGCGGCGGAGGAGGCCCGCCGGACCGCCCAGGCGGCGGAGGAGGCCCGCCGGGACCTGACCGCCCAGCGGGAGGCCCTGCTGCAAAAGCTGCTGGCCTTCGTCCACGGCTTCGCCCCGGCGGCTACCGACCTCTTCGGGGTCTCCACCGCCCTGTCCCGGGCCCTCACCCTGGGCGAGCGCCTGGCCGCCGCCCGGGTGAAGGTCCAGGGGGCCCGGAAGCTCCTGGACACCCTGCCGGAGCCCACGCCGGAGAACAACGTCATCCTCCGGCAGGCACAGGGCGGAAAGGCCCCCGCCCCGCCGCCCCCCATGACCCACACCCCCCAGCAGACCGCCGCCGCCCTCTCGGCGGTGACCGGGGAGCTCCAGCGGGTCCGGGAGGCCCTCTCCCACGCCAGGGGCCAGCGCACAGCCCTGGGGGACCCGGAGGAGCTGGGGGGCCGGCGGGAGGCCCTGTCCCAGGACCTGGAGGCCCGGCGGCAGGAGTATCAGGCCCTGACCCTGGCCCTGGAGGCCCTGGAGGAGGCCAACGGCCAGCTCCGGGCCCGGTTCTCTCCCGCCCTGAACCAGCGGGCGGGGGCGATCTTCTCCGCCCTCACCGGGGGGAAGTACCAGGAGGTGACCCTCACCCGGGAGCTGGAGGCCTCCGCCAGGGAGGCCGGGGATATCCGGCCCCGGCGGGCCCTGACCCTGTCCCGGGGCACGGTGGACCAGCTCTATCTGGCGGTGCGGCTGGCGGTGTGCCAGCTGGCCCTCCCCGGGGAGGACCCCGCCCCCCTGGTGCTGGACGACGCTCTGAGCGACTTTGACGACAGCCGGATGGCCCTGGCCCTGAACTGCCTGCGGGACCTCTCCCGGGAGCGGCAGGTCCTCCTCTTCACCTGCCACAGCCGGGAACAGCGCTGGCTGGAGCAGGCCGGGGGGGCGCAATGACCGGGCCCGGCCTTGCTTTTTCCTCCAAACTGGGATATAATAACGCTACTTTTTCAATTGGGAGTTGATCGCCCTTGTCAGAGGAACGGAATTACAACCCGGCGGAGGAGCCCGAGGCGGAAGCCGCCCTCTCCGGCGCCGACGCCGTGAAGGTGGACCTCTACTTCTGGCTTCAGGCCCTGGTGATGGCCTTGGTGGGGCTCATCCTGGTCTTCACCTTTGTGGGGCGGGTCATCGGGGTGGATGGGGAGTCCATGATGCCCACCCTCCACGACCGGGACATGCTTCTGCTCCAGTCCATCGGCTATGAGCCGGCCCAGGGGGACGTGGTGGTGCTGAGCACCAAGTCCTTCCGGGAGGGCGCCCCCATCGTCAAGCGCATCATCGCCGTGGGGGGCCAGACGGTGGATATTGACTACAGCGCCAACACCGTCTATGTGGATGGGGTGGCCCTGGACGAGCCCTATATCCTGGAGGTCATGCGGGCCCTCCCCGAGAGCTTCGCCACCCATGTGCAGGTCCCCGAGGGCTCCGTCTTCGTCATGGGGGACAACCGCAACAACTCCACCGACAGCCGCTCCCCGGAGCTGGGGGTGGTAGACGAGCGGTGCGTCCTGGGCAAGGCCCTCTTCATCCTCCTCCCCTTCCAGGACGCCGGGGCCATCGAGTCCATCTCCCGGCCCAGATAACAAAAAAATTCCCTTCGGACAGGTTCCGAAGGGAATTTTTTGCCGTCACAGGTCCTTTTTCAGGAAGATCCCCAGGGCGACAAAGTAGGAGGGGATCAGGGCCAGCAGGCCCACAGCCGGCAGCGCCGCCAGGGGAAACTCTAACTGACTGAGGGAAAGGCCCATCTCCCTAAGGGCGGTGAGTCCGCCGAAAATGAGGCCCGCCCCCAGACCCAAGGCCAGAAGCAGATAGAGCCGCCCCTTTTGGGAGCCGAACTTGAAGAGGAGGGGGAGAAGGACGGCGTTCATCAGGCAGCCGTAGGCGGCGGGTATGAGGCCGCTGAGGAGAAGGTCCATCCGCTCCTGGGCCTGGGCGCCGGAGGCCAGGCCCGCCGCCAGGTGGAGAAGGATGGAAAAGACCATGGAGCCCACACAGACCAGAGTGGTGAAGAGGTATCGGGCCATCACCACGCCCCGCCGCCCTCCGGGCAGGGCGGCGGCGTACTTGTCCCACCGGGCCTGCTCGTCATAGGCAAAAAGGTTCACCGGGATCATGATGCACATCACCGACACATAGGCCACGAAAAAAGAGCTGTCGTAGATCCCCGCAAAGGTGAGCATGGCAAAGACCAGCGCCACCAGCACATAGCTTTTGAACATACTGACCGAGAGATAGAAGTCCTTTCGCACCAGACCCGTCATTTCCCGTCCCCCCTGACCGTAAATACCATAATCTCCTCCAGGCTCACCGGGTCCACCGTGAGCCCCGGACAGCGCCGCTGGAAGGCCCGGCGGTCCTTCACCAGGGCCTCGCAGCCGAACTGATTCACCCGGGTCCCCAGCAGCAGGGCCGGGTCTATTTTCTGGAGGTCGGCCCTGGAACAGACCAGCCGCCCGTAGGTCTCCAGCAGCTCGTCCTTGGCCCCCTGGAGGGCCACCCGTCCCCGGTGGAGGTAGGTCACATAGTCGGCGGCCTTCTCCAAATCGCTGGTGATGTGGCTGGAGATCAACACGGCGTGGTCCTCGTCCTGGATAAAGGCCAGGAACTCGTCCAGCAGCTCGTCCCGGACCACCGGGTCCAGGCCGGAGGTGGCCTCGTCCAGAATCAGCAGCCTGGGGTGGTGGGAGAGGGCGGTGGCGATGGAGAGCTTCTGCTTCATGCCCCGGGAGAGCTGCTTGCTCTCCTGGTCCCGCGGGCGCCGGAAGCGCTGCACAGCGGCGTGGAAGCGGGCGCTGTCCCAGTCCCGGTAGACCCCCGAGAGGACGCGCCCCACCTGGGGGACCTTCAGGGGGTCGTGGAAGCTCGCCTCGTCCAGCACCACCCCGATGTCCTCCTTATAGGAGGGGTCGTCCCCCAGGATCTCCCGTCCGAAGATTCGGATGGAGCCCCCGTTCCGGCGGATGAGGCCCAGAATGGCCTTGATGGTGGTGGACTTCCCCGCCCCGTTCTCCCCGATGAGCCCCAGAATGGAGCCGCCGGGGAGGGTCAGGTCCACGTCCCTGAGCTGAAAATCGCCGTAGTCCTTGCAAAGGCCCCTGACTTCAATGGCGTTTATCATATCACTCGTCTCCATACAAAATGTTCAGCGCACCGGTCATCTCCGCCAGAGTGATGCCGCCCCCCTTGGCGATGTTTACCGCCTGTGAGAGACGCTCCTCCATCCGCCGGAGGCAGTCCTCCCGGACCAGCTCCAAATTCCTGGCCGCCACAAAGCAGCCCTTGCCCGGAACGGTGGTGAGGAAGCCCTCCCGCTCCAGCTCCTCGTAGGCCCGCTTGGTGGTGATGACCGAAATGCGCAGCTCCTTGGCCAGCAGCCGCATGGAGGGAAGGGCCTCCCCCTCGCGCAGCTCCCCCCGCAGAATGAGGCCCTTCACCTGCTGGGTGATCTGCTCGTAAATGGGCGTGCCGGCGCTGTTGCTGATGATGATGTCCAATGACTCCACCTCGAGATGTCGTATTGTATATATCCAGCATATACAGTATAGACACACTACCCCCCACTTGTCAAGGGGTTTTTGGAATTTCTTTCGCTGCCCGAGCCGTCCCGCCGGGAAGGGGACCGCCGTGGAAATCTTTCCAGGCCGCCTTGCAATTTCCTGCGGGATTGTGATAAAATGAAAAAACTTGCGGGTCAGAACCCGCGGATTCAGTCCTGAGAAATGAGGAGGCCGTCCCCTTGTCCAAATACGAAGCTGAGATTTCCCGCCGGCGCACCTTTGCCATCATCAGCCACCCAGACGCCGGCAAGACCACCCTCACCGAAAAGTTTCTGCTCTACGGCGGGGCCATCGCCCAGGCCGGCGTGGTCAAGGGCAAGAAGAACGCCCGGGCCGCCACCTCCGACTGGATGGAGATCGAGAAGCAGCGCGGCATCTCGGTGACCTCCTCGGTGATGCAGTTCCAGTACGAGGGCTTCTGCATCAACATTCTGGACACCCCGGGCCACCAGGACTTCTCGGAGGACACCTACCGCACCCTCATGGCCGCCGACTCCGCCGTCATGGTCATCGACGCCGCCAAGGGCGTGGAGGCCCAGACCCGGAAGCTGTTCAAGGTGTGCGCCATGCGGGACATCCCCATCTTCACCTTCATCAACAAGATGGACCGGGAGGCCCGGGACCCCTTTGAGCTGTGCGAGGAGCTGGAGCACGAGCTGGGCATCGACACCTACGCGGTGAACTGGCCCATCGGCTGCGGCAAGGAGTTCAAGGGCGTGTACGACCGGCAGAACCGGAAGGTGATCCACTTCACCTCCAACACCAACGCCCGGGCGGCCACCGCCACCGAGATCGAGCCCGACGACCCCGCCCTGGCCGGCCTCATCGGGGCGGACAAGCGGGAGCAGCTCATGGGGGAGATCGAGCTGCTGGACGGGGCCTCCTGTGACTTTGACCTGGAGCGGGTGCGCCACGGCAAGCTGTCTCCGGTGTTCTTCGGCTCCGCCCTCACCAACTTCGGCGTGGAGCCCTTCCTGGAAGAATTTTTGCGCATGACCACCGCCCCCCTGCCCCGGAAGGCGGGGGACGAGGTCATCGACTCCTTCGACCCGGACTTCTCCGCCTTCGTCTTTAAAATCCAGGCCAACATGAACAAGGCCCACCGGGACCGCATCGCCTTCATGCGGGTGGTGTCCGGCAAGTTCGAGGCGGACCGGGAGGTCTACCACGTCCAGGGCAAGAAAAAGATCCGCCTCTCCCGGCCCCAGCAGCTCATGGCCGCCGAGCGGGAGATCATCGAGGAGGCCTACGCCGGGGACATCATCGGCGTCTTCGACCCGGGCATCTTCTCCATCGGGGATACCCTCTGCACGCCGGGGAAAAAGTTCCGGTTCGACCCCATCCCCACCTTTGCCCCGGAGCACTTTCGCCGGGTCCGGCCCCTGGACACCATGAAGCGCAAGCAGTTCCTCAAGGGCATGGAGCAGATCGCCCAGGAGGGCGCCATCCAGATTTTCAAGACCCCCTACTCCGGTATGGAGGAGGTCATTGTGGGGGTGGTGGGCACCCTTCAGTTCGACGTGCTGGAGTACCGGCTGAAAAACGAGTACAACGTGGATCTCTACATGGAGGGCCTGCCCTACGAGTACCTCCGCTGGATTGAGACCGAGGACGGCGAACCGGTGAAGGAGGAGGACCTGATTCTGGGCGACGGCGTGAAGCTGGTGGAGGACTACAAGGGCAACCAGCTCCTCCTCTTCGCCACCCAGTGGGCCATCAACTGGACCAGCGAGCGAAACAAAAACCTGACCCTGCTGGAGTTCGGCGGGGGCTGGCAGAAATAAATTCCCATACGATTCCCTCCGGGGCGGGCACAGATGTGTCCGCCCTGTTTTTATTATGCTCAGTATAGCCCGTTATACCGGGGCATGGGATAATCCATCTCATAGTTCCGGCACAGGTCAATGAAGGCGCCGGCCAGAGGCGTGATATATTTGTCCTTGTGATAGGCGATACGGAACCTGCGGCTGAAGCTCAGCCCCTCCACCCGCACCGCCACCACCAGCCCCCGCTCCAGGGGGCCCAGCACCATGCGGTAGGGCAGCACGGTAATGCCCAGCCCGCAGATGACCGCATTGACCAGGGCGGTGGTGCTCACTGCCTCCCATACGGGGTGCACGGAGATACCGGCCGCCTCTATCACGTGCTCAAACTCCTCCCGGGTGCCGCTGCCCCGCTCCCGCAGCAGGAACTTCTGCCGGCGGAACTCCTCCAGCGTCAGGGTCTGCCCCTGCCGGAAGCCGCCGCCGCTGGCGCTGATGACCGCCAGATGGTCCTCCATGTACTCCTCCGTCCTGATGGAGGCGCTTCTGGGCACGCCCTCCATCAGGACCAGATCCAGCGTATTGTCCATCAGCCTGCGCTCCAGCTCGTCGGAGGAGGCCACCGCCACCTGTATCTCCACTCCAGGGTGCTGGGCAGTGAACGTCTTAATATAGTGAGGCAGGAACTGGGCTCCGATGGTAATGCTGGCCCCCACCCGCAGCATTCCAATCCGGTCCCAGTCCCGCAGGGTCTTTTCCATATCGTCGAACAGGCCGGAAATATGAAGGCCATACTCCCGGAACCGCCGCCCCGCCTCGGTGAGAACCAGCCTGCGTCCAATGCGGTCAAAAAGCAGGACGCCGTAATAGTGCTCCAGCTCATGAATGGCCAGGCTCACCGCCGGCTGCGCCATGTGGAGGTACTCTGCCGCCTTTGTGGTATTGCAGCCGCAGGTGCACACAGCCAAAAAAATCTTGATATGCCGGATGGTCACGTCTCTCCGCTCCTTTATAATATTTTTGTTATCATTTTTATTTAATAATATTATTTTTATTATTTGTTTTCAAGCCGTATAATAGGGCGCGTAAGGAGGGATTTACTTGAACACACCACAAAACAAATACAAAACCCTGTTCCTATCCACCTTTCAGCTCAGCGCCTGTACCTTTGGCGGCGGCTTTGTCATCATTCCCCTGATGCGGAAAAAATTTGTGGAGCAGCTCCACTGGATCGATGAGCAGGAGATGCTGGACCTGACCGCCATCGCCCAGTCTTCTCCCGGCGCCATCGCCGTAAACGCCTCTATTCTGGTGGGGTACCGTGTGGCCGGTGTGCCCGGAGCCCTGCTGACCGTGCTGGGCACTGTGCTGCCTCCTCTTATCATCATCTCCATTATCTCCTTTTTCTACGCCGCCTTCCGGGACAACGTGTTTGTGAGCATGGCTATGAACGGCATGCTGGCCGGTGTGGCAGCCGTCATCTGCGATGTGGTTATCACTATGGGCAGCTCTATCATCCGCCTCCGGCAGGCTCTTCCCATTCTGGTTCTGGCGCTCTCCTTTGTGGCGGTGCAGTTCTTTGACGCCAACATCATCCTCGTCATTCTCGTCTGCGGCTGCATCGGCGCCCTGAACACCTATCTGCGGGAAAAGGCCAGAAAGGAGCGCGGCTGAAATGATTTATCTGCAGCTGTTCTGGAGCTTCTTCCAGATTGGCCTGTTCAGCATCGGCGGCGGCTACGCCGCGATGCCGCTTATCCAGCACCAGGTGGTGGACCTTCACCCCTGGCTGACCATGACCCAGTTCGCCGATATCATGACCATTGCAGAGATGACCCCCGGTCCCGTGGCCATCAACTCCGCCACCTTTGTGGGTATCCAGGTGGCGGGTATTCCGGGCGCTCTCGTGGCCACCGTCAGCTGCGTTCTGCCCTCCTGCGTCATTGTCATGCTGCTGGCCTACATCTACTACCGCTTCAAAGGGCTGACCCTGGTACAGGGGATCCTTTTTGGGCTCCGCCCGGCGGTGGTTGCCATGATTGCCTCCGCCGGAATTTCCCTGCTGATTCTCTCCCTCTATGGGACCCGCACCCTGCCGGCGGATCTGACCGGAATCAACCTGATTTCCGTGCTTATCTTTGGCGCCGGCCTGTTCATCCTGCGGAAATGGAAGGTAAATCCCATCTGGGTCATGGCCGGGGCGGGGGCTGTGGGACTTCTCCTGTACCAAATTGTTTAAGGGAGGTATTTCCATGACATACCGTTTAAAGGCCGGTGTGCTCTATTCCGCCGGCGGGGCGCAGCCTCTGGCTCACATTCGGGGGCATTTCTGCGGCGCTGAGAAGCAGGTTCTGGATCAGAACGACAGCCTCCTTCTCCGCACGGATATCCGCCTTCTCCGGACAGACGCCCAGTCGGCGGGGGACGTCCGGTGCAAGGAGTACGTAATGTATGACGCGGACGGCACGGAATGCGCAGTGGCAAGGCCCTGCTATGCCGACGGGGACGATCCCTCCACAGCCGGCTGGCCTGTCTGCCGTATGCCGCGGGTAGGACAGGCCGCCCTGACCGCAGGCGGACAGCGCTATACCCTGTTGATGGAAAATGTACAGAATTACGTCCTCACCGACAGCCAGAACCACTGCACGGTGCGAATTATCCATCAGGGGGTGCCGGGAGGGTGGCGGCTGGACGTCTCTCTGCCCCTCTCCGCCGCATTTCTGTGCGGCCTGTTTATCTTCTGCCGCTACCTGGAGGAGGAAAATGAATTTGTCGTAGTCTGACTCCGGGCCTCTGCCGCCAAAGCAGAAGTAAATCCTCATACCCTTCCCCTCCGGGGCGGACATATCTGTGTCCGCCCTATTTTTTGTCCCAGAGCCGCAAACCATTGGAAACACTGGACTCGACCGACAGTCGTGCCCTGATTTTGTCCCCACCCCTTGACTTTTCGCCCCGGTCTGGGTAGGGTAAAGGCGAGCGCTCCAACCACCAAAACGGAGGTCATATCTATGGACGAAAAGAAATCCTTCGGCGAGTACATCCGCCGCAAACGGCTGGGTGCGGGCATGACCCAGCGGGAGCTGGCCCAGTCCCTCTATGTGACTGAGTCCACAGTGAGCAAGTGGGAGCGGGGCCTGTCCTACCCGGACGTGTCCCTGGTGCCCGCCATCTGCCGCCTGCTGGGCATCTCGGAGCATGAGTTCTTCACTGCCTGTGACGATGACGAGGCGGTAGACCAGGCCCGGGCCGCCGCCGTTTGGAACGGGGTGGTAAAAGGTGTGCAGATCTTCTTCGGCGCCGCCTACGGGGCCGCCCTTATCTCCTGCTTTATCTGCAATCTGGTCTTTGAGGGCGCGCTGACCTGGTTCTGGATCGTGCTGTTCTCCCTGTCCATCGCCTTCTGCTTTACCAATCTCCCCTTCCTGGTCCGCAAAAACCGGCTGCCCGTCTGTCTGGGCTCGGCCTCCGGCGGCCTGCTCCTGCTGCTGCTCTCCTGCTGGGGCGTGGCGGGGGGCCACTGGCTGGGCGGCGCCTTGGCCATCACCGCCGCATCTCTGGCCCTGCCCTGGAGTGTGTGGGCTGTGTGGCGCTTCTGCGGCCGCCATGTTCTCCCCCTCTCCATGGCCGTTTTCTCTGTCTGGGTCTTTGGCCTGCTGGCTGTTATCCGCCTGTTCACCGGCGGGGGCTGGCTGCTGGGCTTTGCCTATCCCATCGCTGCCTTTGCCCTGGCCTTTCTCTGGCTCCTCTTCGCCGTATTCTACTGGCTGCCTGCCGGGCCCTGGCTGAAGGCCGGGCTGGCCGGACTGCTGCTCACATTCGTGGTGCCTCTTGGCAACTGTCTCTCCGCCGCCGTGGTCCCGGAGCAAAGTGCCCCCACTCTGGCCCACTACTTCTCCTGGGGCGTCCTTTTTACCCATCAGGACGCGGGCAGCTTCTCCTGGATCAATGTGCTGGTCTTTGCCGTTATGCTTCTGGCCTCCCTGGCTCTGCTGGCCGTGGGCGCTGCCCTAGAGCTGAGAAAGCTCCGCCGCAGGAAGGAGAAACCTCTGTCCTGAACCGGGAGACGGCTGCTTCCGCTTGCCAGCCCCCTTCCTTTCTGTTATGATGGAAGATAACAGCGAATGTATTCCAACTCTGTCAGACCAAGAGGGAAACCCATGGCAGGCTTTACAGACAAGCCCCTCAGCGGGCGCAGCGAAGATATTTTCGATGTGGAGAAGTACATCAAGGGCCTGAGCAGCTTTATCCTGGAGTGCGACACGCCCATGACCGTGGCAGTCCAGGGGGATTGGGGTAGCGGCAAGACCAGCTTCATGATGCTCATCCGGGAGGAACTGGAGGCCAAGGTGCTCCCCGTCTGGTTCAACACCTGGCAGTTCTCTCAGTTCAACCTGGGGGACCGGCTGCCCCTGCTGCTGGTGTCCCGGCTGACGGCCGCCCTGGGGCTCAAGGGCATCCAGGCCGACTCCATCAAGAGCTCCCTGCGCACCCTGGGAGGTGTTCTGTTCCGGGTGGGCCTGTCGGCGGCCAACACAGTGACCGGGCTGGATGTGTCGGGCGCGGCCGAGGCCGCCATGCACTCCGGCGAGGAGGACGTGACCGAGGCTGTCTCCACCCTGAAATCCCGGTTTCAGGACTGTGTGAAGCAGGCCCTGAAGGAGAAAAAGAAGGACCGGGTGGTCATCTTCGTGGACGACCTGGACCGGCTGGCCCCTGCCCGGGCGGTAGAGCTGCTGGAGGTGCTCAAGCTCTTCCTGGACTGCGACAAGTGCGTGTTCCTTCTGGCCATCGACTACGCGGTGGTCTCTCAGGGCATCCGCCAGAAGTACGGCGAGAGTCTGGGCACGGACAAAGGCCGCAGCTTTTTCGACAAGATTATCCAGGTGCCCTTCAAGATGCCGGTCGCACACTACGACATTGAAAAATTCGTCCGCACTGCCCTGGAGCAGATGCGCCTGCCTGTGGCCGACGCCGCCCCCTACGTGTCCCTCATCCGCACCTCCATCGGCTACAACCCCCGTGGCATCAAGCGGCTGCTCAACGCCTTTCTCCTGCTCCAGCGCATCCACAGCGGCGAGCACCTGGACCAGGACCACGAGAAGCGGCTGCTTTTCGCCGTGCTCTGCCTCCAGCTGTCCTATGAGGAGGTCTACAACTTTGTGGTCCGCAGCATCAGCCGGCTGACGCCCGCGTTTTTCAACCAGCTGGCCCAGCCGGAGCGATACGCCGCCCTGCTCTCCGGCGATGAGCTGGACGAGGATATGGAGGAGAACGACCCGCTGCTTCAGGAGCTCTTTGAACAGTGGGGGCTGGACGGCTCCGCCGACGTCAACCGCATTGCCGACTTTATGGAGAGCTTCCGCACCGCTCTGTCCGCCTCCGGCGGCGCCCTCACCCGGGAGGACCTGAAGCTGCTGGAGAATATTCTCAACTTCTCCGCCACCACCAACGCCGAGGCAGAGACTGCCCCCAGCCGTTTTCTTTCCGCCAACGGCCTCTCAGGCAGGGGCATCCGGTACAAAAACCGGCTGGATGACGCGGCTGCCTACCACAGCGTGAGCGAGCCCATTGTCTTTGACGCGGCGAAAAAGCTCCCCGGCTGGAACAACTCCAAGCTGGAGGCCTTCCGCCTCTTTGGGCAGGAGGTGCCTGTCCGCAAGTACAGCGCCATGCTCACCCAGGTGCTGGACCTGCTCTACCAGCGGGACCCGGAGAAATTCCGCGCCGTCCAGGCCGACCCGGCAGCCCACGAGCTGTCCGCCCTCTTCGACTGCAAGCGGGACTCCTCCAAGACCGCCCGGGTCCCCACAGCCGGAGTGGACGTAGAAGTCAACAGCTCCAGCCATGACAAAGTCATCTCCCTTCAGAGGATGATGACCGCCATGGGGTATAACCCCGGCAATTTGGAACTGAAGGTCCGCCTGGCCCACCGGGTGGAGCAGGAAAATGCCGGTTAACGCTGCAAAAAGCGCTGTCCCATACGGGACAGCGCTTTTTGCTTTTCACAAATTATCCCCGGGCGGCGCCCACGCTGTGCCGGGCTTTCGTCACCGCCGCGGCCAGGGCCGGGGCGCACACAATAGCTACCACCGCGTTGAAGGCAGTGGCGGGCAGCTTGGGCACCAGGGCCGCCAGGGCGGGGCCCGCCTGAAGGCCGCCCAACAGCAGGCCGTCCCAGGCGAAGCCCTTGAACAGGTACAGCGCCGCGTACACCACTGCGCCGGTCACTGTGCCCGCCAGGTTCCAGCCGTACTTCTCCCCCCGGCGGCCGGCGCTCCAGGCAATGAGGCCCACCGCCAGGCCGTAGGCCCCCTTGGTGAGGAAGGTAATCCAGCACTCAGAGATATACAGCGGGTTGGTCATATCATAGATGGCCGAGCCGATGCCCGCCGCCAGGCCGCCCCCCACCGGGCCCAGAAAAATACCCGACAGGGCGCACATAATGTTGCCCAGGTGAAAGGATGTAGTGCCCACGTTCACAGGCAGAGTGATCCGCAGGGCGGAGCCCACCGCCACCAGCGCGGCCATCAGGCCCGCCATGACGGCAAACATCAGCTTTTCGTCCCTCTTGTTTCTGGAATTGAGAATCATAACGCTTCCCTCCTGAGATTGACTTCTGTTCTCTTGTGCTGTATTATACACGTAACTGGTATCTTTAAAATATCCAGTTTTATTATTTTTTATCAGGTCAGTTTGGAGACGATAGTATGTCCGCATCCTTCTTTGTGCCGGAGGAGGGCGCCCTCCCCCTCTACGAGCAGATCTACCGCCGCATGGTGGAGGAGATCCGCACCGGCCGCCTGGCCGCCGGAGAGCGGGCCCCCTCCAAGCGGCAGCTGTGCGCCCAGCTGGGGGTGAGCCTGTCCACGGTGGAGACCGCTTACGGCATGCTGGTGGCCGAGGGATACCTGCAATCCCGGCCCCGGAGCGGATACCGGGTGTGCTCTCTGCTGCCTCTGGACGCCCCGGCGGCTTCCGTCCCCCCGGCCGCCGTCCCTGCGCCTCCTCCGGCGGCTCCCGCCCTCAGCGACGTTTTCTCCACCGCCGCCGTGGACACCCATATTTTCCCCTCCTCGGTTTGGGCCAGCCTGACCCGGGAGGCCCTGAAGAACCCGGAGCTGCTCCAGCGGGGAGACCCCCAGGGAGATTTGCCTCTGCGTGAAGCCCTGTGCAACTTTCTCCAGTCCTGCCGGGGCGTGCGGTGCCGCAGCGAGCAGGTGGTGGTGGGCGCAGGCATGGAGTACCTGCTCAGCGTGCTCTTTCAGCTCTTTGACCCGGCTGTCCCTGTGGCCCTGGAGAACCCGGGATATAACGCCGCCTACCGTACTCTGGAGAATCTGGGCCGCTCCGCCGTCCCCGTGCCGGTGGACAGCCAGGGCATGTCGCCCGCTGCCCTGGCTGCCTCCGGGGCCGGAGTGGCCTACGTGACCCCCTCTCACCAGTTCCCCACCGGCGCGGCCATGCCTGCCGGACGGCGGACCGAACTGCTCCGCTGGGCCTACGCCGCGCCGGGCCGCTATATCATCGAGGACGACTACGACAGCGAGTTCCGCTATGCCTCCCGGCCCATCCCCGCCATGCAGGGCATGGATACCGGCGGCCGGGTGGTATACACCGGCACCTTCAGCCGCACCCTGGCCCCCTCTATCCGGGCCGCCTACCTCATCCTGCCCGAGGCCCTGCTGGACGTGTACAAGGCCCGGTTTGCCCACGGCGCGTCCACGGTATCCCGGTTTGAGCAGCAGGTGCTCTGCCGCTTCCTGTCCTCCGGCCAGTACGGGCGGCACCTGCGCCGGGCGGGCAGCCTGTACCGGGCCCGGTGTGCCGCCCTCACCGCCGCTCTGAAAAATGTCTTTCCCCAGGGCCGGGTGTCGGGCGCGGGGGCGGGGCTCCACCTGCTCCTCACCCTGCCGGGCCGGGATGAGGCGGATTTGGCCGCCCGGGCGGCAGCTGCGGGCTACCGGGTGCGCACCCTGGGGGAGTACAGCCGTGGGACCTCCCCTCTGCCCGGCTCCCTGGTGCTGGGCTTTGCCGGGCTGGACGTGGCCGACGCTCCCATGGCAGTGACTGACCTGGCCCGGGCCTTCGGCGGCATGTGACATTCCCGCTCCCCTGGGCATAGAATACTGCGGAGGCGGGCGGAACCTGCCGGACGGAGGAGGCGATTGGATGGAAGAGACGGACCGGGAGGCACTGGCGCGGCAGCTGAAGGACGCCGACGGGGCGGCGGTCTTTCTGCTGGTGCTGATCTGCTCCCTGCTGCTCTCCCTCAGCGCCTCCCTCACCCAGCGGCGCCAGCTCTGCCTGGCTCTGGCGGGCAGGACGGAGGAGGCGGCGGCTGTACCGCCGGTGCTTCCGGTGCGGCGGTGGGCCAGCGTGCTGGCCGTGGGTTCTCTGGGCTTTTTCCTGTGTCTGGCCATTCAGGCATGGCGGGATCTGGCCCCGGAGGCCGGCCGCGCTGCCCGGCAGTCGGCCGGCAGAAGCCTGTGGGCCTCCGTGCTGGTGCTGGCCGCTGCGGTGGTGCGGCTGGACGGCCTGGATTCCTCCGCCGCTCCGTCCGCCTCCCACACCCTTGCGGTCTGACCGGCCCTGTCAGGAGGAACATTCAATGGCATATTCAGACCTGGAGCTGCTGGCCCGCATTGTGAAATGCGAGGCAGGCGGCGAGGGACTCAACGGCATGCGGGCGGTGGCCTCGGTGGTGATGAACCGGGTCAACATTACATACGGCGAGTACGGGCGGCTCCACACGGTCCGGGAGGTGGTCTTTCAGCCCCGGCAGTTTGTCTGCGCCATGGAGACTGTGGGCGGGCAGTACAACGCCCAGAACCTCTACAACATGTCCCTGGAGCAGGTTCACTGGGACGTGGCGGAGTGGGCCATGGCGGGCAACCGTCTGACCAACCTGGGCTTTGCCTTGTGGTTCTTCAACCCGTACAGCCCCGAGTGCCGCCCCTTTTTCCCCTCCCAGGTGGGAGAATTCGCAATCCGCATCGGCGACCACTGCTTCTACAACCCCACCGCCGCCTATGCGGACACCTGAAATCTGGAGGTCTATCCTATGGCACAGTATTATCCCGGCGCCGCCGGAGGCGGAGCCATGAACAATACCGACAACAGCGGCTCTCTTGTGGTGCCGCCGGAGGAGAATTTCAACACCCCCGCCATGCAGGGCTCGCTTCAGCAGTTTTTGGCGGACAATCTGGGGGAGTATGTGGTGGTAGAGTTTCTCATCGGCACCAACGCCCTCACCCGGAAGCAGGGCGTGCTCTACGCCGTGGGCCGCAGCGTGCTCACCCTGTATGAGGAGACCAGCCAGACCTTTGTGGTCTGCGACATCTTTTCGGTAAAATTCGTCACCTTCTATCTCCCGGGCCAGCGGCCTTACCGCGTTCCGGCCACCAGCTTTGCCCCGGGCAGCATGTATACCCCCATGCCGGGTACGCAGGCCTCCGGAACCCCCGCCATGCCCAATATGGGCTGGACCGCTGCCGATACCGTTCCCATCACAAACAGCGGCAGCGCTATGGGCAGCGCCGCCTGTCCGGGCGGCTTCTGCGGCGGATACGGCGTGCCTATGTCCGGCTGAGGCTGCCACCCGCCGTTGTCCGGGCTGTCTCAAGCGCATAAAGAAGCCGCGCACCAAATTCGGTGCGCGGCCTCTTGTTTTTGCTGCTTTGCGCTCTTATCTGCGGGATTTCTTCATCCACAGGATGCTGGCGGCGCCGGCAGTGGCCATGGACAGGGCCAGCAGCAGCATGCCGATGGTATTCATGGTGTTGTCCGCCACGGTGCCGGTCTGGGGAAGATCGCCGGTGGGGGTCTCGCCGTCGCCGATATCCACTTCCTCGCCGCCCTCATCGGGCAGGTCAGGCTGGTCGCCGGTGGGGGTGTCGTCGTCCGGGATATCCGTCTCCCCGCCCTCGTCAGGCAGTTCGGGCTGATCGCCGGTGGGGGTGTCGTCGTCCGGAATATCGGTATCGTCAACTACGTAGTACACGTTGACCACCTTGTTGCTGTTGAGGATGCCGGTCAGGGCGTCGCCGCTGGTGCTGTCGTAGGTATAGCCGTCGATAGCGATGGCGTCGTACTCAGTCACGTCGTACCGGCTGCCCTCAATCCGGCTGGGGGTAACATAACTGGAGGCAATCTTCTCGCCGCTGTTCTTGTCGTAGTAGTTGACAGTGACAGTGTAGTAGTTATAGCTGGGGCCGGGGATGTACTGTCTCGTATTGGTAACGTTCACTGTCTCGGCGGTCTCGTCCACCACAATCTCCAGATCCGCGCTCAGGCCGTCATAGCCGGAGGGAGCGGAAACCTCAGTGAGGTAGTAGGTGCCGAAGAGCAGGTTCACATTGAAAGAGCCGCCCTCAAACACCTTGGCGGCGGTCTCGTCCGCCTGCCAGGACACAACACCCTCATCCTCAGTGTAGTAGAGCTTGTTCTCGCCGTCCAGTTTGTACAGCTTGAACTGAGCGCCGTCCAGCGCGTTGCCAGACTCGTCCACCTTGTTGACGGTCACGTCGCTGTCAATCTGCTCCAGCTCAATGATGTTGTAGTAAGTAAAGCTGTAGTTCTGGTAGCTGTTGCCCATGCCAGGGCCGTCAATGCCGTAGCCGGACCAGATTTCTAATGTCTCGCCATCCTGGAAACCGTCTTTGGTCAGTTCAGTGAAGTAGGAATTGGTCTCCGTATAGAGTTCCGTTCCGGACATGTAGTCGCCCACAGCGTGTGCGCGGGAGAAATCCACACCGGCTCCGTTGGGGTTGAGAATATCCACATTATCCTTGCCATAGACTACGCTGAACAGGCCCATGTAGAAGCTGTTGTAGCTGACGGCGGCGATCTCCGGCTCAGGCCACTTGATCTGAACACTCAGGTTACTGCCGGAGGACTGTGCGGAGACAAACCGGTCAATCCAAGGATACTGCTCAATATATGCCAGCAGTTCATCCTCCGTCATGGTCCAAATGCCGTTGCTGGTAAGCTTGGATCCGTCCAGCCAGTCGGGATGGTCGGCAAAGAGATCCGTCAGGTTGTCATAGGAGACGCCCCGCAGCTCGTTGAAATAATCCAGCAGATAGTCGGTAATGGCGGTCTCTCCGGTATAGCCGGCCTCGGCCAGATAGCTGTAGATCTGGCACATCATTTCAAAGGTCACATTACCGCTGCCGCCAACGTGGAAGATATCCTGATAAAAGTATTCAGGAATCATAGCGCCGGAGAACTTGATGGGCAGATACTGGCCGTCATAAGTCAGGACGGGCAGAAGAGAACCCTCTTCCAGGCTGCCGAACTCGTCGCTGTCTCCAGGCGCCAGCACAAAGCTGCCGTCCTTATACTGGTACACATTCCCAGATTCATTTTTGACCATAATCTGGAATTTGTAGTGGTCGCCGGGAACCTGAGAGTCATGTTCCCACAGATCCAGCGCACACTGGGCCAGGTCAATTACCACGCTTTCCGGTGCGCCCTCATGGATTGTGTAGTTAAACACATATCCGTCCGTGCTGTTACCGGTATAGCCGTCATACGTGACGGACTCAGACTGTCTCTTGGTGTAGTCCACCGTGCAGGTCTCCTCGGGGATTTCGGGGACCGCAGGCTCCTCGCCGCCCTCCTCCAGAGCGGCCAGAGCTTCCTCAGCGGCGGTCAGGACGGCGTAGTTGGACACATCGGCCTTCAGGCTCTCGTCCAGCGCGTTATAGGCGGCGCGGGCGGCATCAATGGCATCAGCATCCTCACTCGTCACAGTCCCAGGCAGAGCGGCGATCAGAGTCTCCACGGTCTCCACCGCGCAGGGCTGCCCCTCTACGGCCTCAACATAGCCGCAGGCATCGTTATGGACATGGGTGCAGGGCTGCCCCTCCTCGGCAGGCTGGTAGGCGCAGTCTTCCACATGGTCAACGACACCATCACCGTCGGTATCAGTGCACTTCATGTCGCAGGGGACTTCTTCTTTTGCTTCCACATAGCCGCACGTTTCGTCATGCTCATGGGTGCAGGGCTGGCCCTCCACCGCCGCTACATAGCCGCAGGCATCGCTGTGCTCATGGGTTCCCTCCGCCGCCATGGCGGCGGTGCCCATGGTGCCGAAGCATAGGCTTAACGCCATCAGGATTGCCACGGCACGTTGTGTCTTTTTTGCCAGCATCTTTCATTCTCCTTTCAATGATGGGCAAGCATGAAATCTGCGGCAGCCGGACGAGCATGGCGGCCTGTGCCGCTTTAGCCTCCTGACTTTGCGTCCCGGCCTTTCGGCCGGTTTGCCCTTTCGTCACCGGACGAACTCTACCCGGCCACCAGGTTCTTTTTGTTCCCGCAGGGAACAAAAAACACGGTACCGTGTTTGCTCTTCCGATTGTGCTTTCACTATATCACACAGCGGTTACATTCCGGTTACATTTTGAATTTTTCCTGTTTCCCTTATACTGACAGCTCTCCCGGGCCATCCGGCCTGTCCTCTTCAAAGCTGCCGGGTCCACGGCAAATTGTACAAGAATTAACGGATTTATTTGTCAGATTGTGCGCCGGCATGATTCCAGCCTCTTGGGAACAAAGGCAGAAAAAGGCACGCTGCTCTCTACGGCAGCGTGCCTTTTTGCACTGTGCAGTTTAAACTTGTGGAACCGTCAGGCCTTCTCCGGCTCGGCCGGGCGGCCGCCGAAGGCCTCCACGGCCCGGGCGTCGGCCTCCCGCTTCTCCTCGATGGCCTCCTGGAGCAGCATGTCCTTCACCTTCATCAGCCGGATGGTGTTGGACCGCTCGTTCTCGTCCAGCTTCATGGAGATATACCTGATGGCCTCCTGCATCTGGGGAATTTTCACATACTCCAGGGCGTTGACCCGGCGGCGGGTCTTTTCAATCTCCTCGGCCAGCAGCTGGGAGGTCTTTTCAATCTGGGCCAGGCGGAGCATGTCCTGGAACACCCCCGCCAGGGCGTCCACCGCATCATCCAGCTCGCCGGAGGTTGCGGCGAAGCCGTAGGGGTAGATCTCCCCAGCGTCGCTGCTCTTGGTCTTGAAGTGGTACTCCGGCACGTTGACCGACATGATATTGCGGAAGGTCATATCCAGCTCCACGCTCTGCTTGGGGTACAGCAGGGACTGCTCCAGCATCTCGGCGGACATAAGGGCGGAGGCAACCGTGAAGGACCCGTGGGCCCGCATGAGCCCCTCCTCCACCTTTTTCCGCAGGGCGCGGTTCTCCCGCACCACATCCAGGAACTGCTTCATCAGCTCGTCCCGCTTGTCCTTGAGGAGCTTATGGCCCCGCTGAGCAGTCTTGAGCCGGGTTTTCAGCCGGGTGAGCTCCATCCGGGTGGGGTTTACATTGATGGCCGGCAAGGGATTCGCCTCCTTTCAAAGTCGGGTTCGCCGGTCTGCCGCTCCGTCTGCTCGGCGGAGCGGTATGGCGTCACTCCGCCTTTTGGGGGAGGTACTTGTCGATAAACTCAGGCTTGATGCGCTTGAGCTCGCTTCTGGGCAGAATGCTCAGCAACTCCCAGCCCAGGTCCAATGTTTCCTCGATGGAGCGGTTCTCCTCGTTGCCCTGGGACACGTACCGCTTTTCAAACTCGTCGGCGAACTTGGCGTACAGCAGGTCGGTGGGAGAAAGGGCGCTCTCGCCCAGGATGGACATAAGCTCCTT
>NZ_CALXGI010000055.1 GCF_944387805.1 uncultured Pseudoflavonifractor sp.
CCCTTTAGGGGTATTGTCTGTATTATGCCCTTATAGGGCTTAATCAAGCCTCCGGCTTAGCCGGAGGTTGTGACTTGCGAAGAAAAACCTGACAGATTTTGAAATGTGGGAGCCGCAATAATAAAACCGCCTGAAATCTATAAAATCTTACACTTCAAATGGTTTTGTTCGAACATTTGCGGAAAAAGTGTAAGTAGCGCTCGGGTTCGTTTCCTGTTATGATAAATTATAGTGATAAAAGGTGCGGCGGCCGTTTGAGCACTATGGGCGGTCCAGTTTGGATTTCATTTCCCCGGTGAGCAGGCGGCAAATCTGATCAACCAGCAAATCAATATCAAACTCACTGTTTGTGCTGCATTCAAGTATGAGCCCGATTAAGCCATAAGTATAGAAACTTAAAAATGCATGGATGTCGCTGGGAGGAAGCTGCGGGTTGGGAAACTTTTTCACGAATAATTTTGTTAAATAGGTATGGATTCCCTGCCGAAAGATATGTTCGCATTCCGCGCGGTAAGAACTTTCCATGAGCCGGCAGATTGCAGCCTTGTTTTTCACAACGTGGGTCAAGAATGCGCGGACTGCGGTTCTTGTGTCGCCGGCGGTTAAACTCTCCTGAATACCCTGCTCAACAGCCAGTTCGGCACTATACTCCACAACGTTCAGAATATTCTCATAGTAATAGTAGAAGGTCTGACGGCTGATACCGCACGCCTCCACCAGCTGCTTGACAGTGATGTCCTCTATATTTTTGGTTTTTAAGAGCTCTGAAAGCTGTTCTGCGATTTTTCTTTTGGTGTCTTTACTCATAAAATGCGTCCTTTTCAGGTAAAACTGTTGGAAAAACCGTTGTTTTTAAGTGTATCACAAACAGACTGAAAAATGTAGTAAAAAATTTAGAACAGGAGGAACAAGCACATGAAAAAGAGAAATTGGATTGGTTGGATGGAATTGATTGTCGGCATTCTGCTCCTCGCAGGCGGGATTTACACGCTGATGAATCCGTCCGCTTCGCTGACAGGGCTCAGCTTCCTGTACGGCTGCCTGGCAGTCTTTACCGGCATTCTGGACATCGTCTTTTATGTCCAAATGGACCGCCGCACCGGCTTTGGACCTGTCATGGCTTTGCTCACAGGCATTCTCAGCATCTTAGCTGGTATTTGTCTGGTCTTTCAACCGGCCATTGGGACTTGGGTGCTGGTGTGGATGTTCCCCATTTGGTTCATTGTTCACTGTGTCTCCCAGCTCTCCCATCTGTACATCATTCGCATCACTGCGGGAAACGCATACTATTACTTTTCAATGATTGTAAATATTATCGGCTTAATTCTGGGAATCTTTATGGCGTTTAATCCTATTTTTGCTGTAATTTCCATCCCCTATATGATCGGCTGCTACCTGATTCTGCTGGGAATCGACGGGATTGTCGTGGCGCTGACAAATTTCGAGCGCCGCTGATGGCTGGATGACACATATGGATTCCATCAATCTCTTGGTTTCCCTGGATCTGAACTATCTGCCGCAGCTGCAGGTCCTGCTCACATCAATCCGGCTCAATTGTCCGGGAGAACGGTTTCAAATCTTTTTGCTGCACAGCGGTCTGCCGGAGTACGTGCTGGACAGCCTCTCTCGATGGTGCGCGGATGTTTCTTACGGGTTCACAGCGATTCAGGCAGGGGAGGCTCTCTTTCAAAATGCGCCGGTCAGCAAGCGGTATCCCCGGGAAATGTACTACCGGCTTTTGGCGTCCCAGCTCTTGCCGCCGGGGACGGACAGGACGCTGTATTTAGATCCTGACATTCTGGTGATCAATCCGCTGCGCCCGCTGTGGGAGACGGAGCTCGAGGGCAATCTCTTTGCCGCTGCGGCACACACCGGGAAAACGGAGCTGGCCAACAATGTAAACCGAATTCGATTGGGGGTCAATCATAACTATTATAATTCTGGCGTTCTTTTGATGGATCTTGCCCTTGGGAGAGAACAGATCCTGCCGGACACCCTGTTTGACTTTGTGGAAGAGCACGCCGCAGAATTGGTCCTTCCGGATCAGGATCTGCTCAACGCCGTATATGGCGATAAAATCCTGCCGCTGGACGATGCAATCTGGAACTATGACGCGCGCAACTACAACAACTATTTACTGCGCAGTTCCGGAATCTGCAATACGGAATGGGTTATGGCCAACACCTCCATCCTGCATTTTTGCGGGAAGGCCAAACCCTGGAAGCCAAACTATATATACAGGTTTGGGGGTTTGTACCAGCACTATGCGCAATTGGCGCGCAAAGACTGGAATGACCGGATGAGATGTAAGCGTTTGAATGTGGAGTAAGGAGGCGAGCCACCCATGAACGAAAAGTTAAAGGAAAAGATCAGGGAATCCTTGGCAAGCGTACTGCCAATTACCGGGATTGTCCTGCTGTTGAGCATTACGCTGGTTCCGATGGAAGTCGGCACTCTGGTCCTGTTCCTGACAGGCGCCATCTTACTGATCGTCGGCATGGGCTTTTTCCAGCTGGGCGCAGAGATTGCCATGACTCCTCTGGGGAAGGGGGTAGGCGGGTGCCTGATGAAAAACCGCCGCCTTCTTCTCATTATAGTAGCCTGCTTTCTGATGGGGGCCTTTATCACGATTGCGGAACCGGACCTCCAGGTGCTGGCGAATCAAGTTGCCTCAATTCCCAATCGAGTGCTGATATGGGTTGTGGCGGTTGGCGTCGGTATTTTCCTGGTTGTAGCGGTGCTTCGGATCTGGTTTCAAATCAGCCTGACGAATTTTCTGCTGATTTTCTATATCCTGCTATTTGGCTTATCGTTTCTCGCGCCGGAGGAATTTACCGCGGTAGCATTTGATGCCGGAGGAGTTACCACCGGCCCTATGACGGTCCCCTTTATTATGGCGCTTGGCGCCGGCTTTTCAGCGGCCCGAAGCGACAAGAAGGGAGCTGACGACAGTTTTGGACTCATCGCTCTGTGCAGCATCGGGCCGATCATGATGGTGCTGCTTCTGGGGATTTTTTACCATCCCACCGACGCGGCGTATAATGTGGCAGAAATTCCGGCGCTTGTCACAACTTACGATGTCATAAGGGTATTCCTCTCCGCGCTTCCTGAATATGCAGCGGAGGTGCTGACCAGCATCCTGCCCGTTGCGTGTGTACTTCTGGTGTTCCAGATTTTCACCCGGTACTATCACAAGCGACAGCTTCTGCGCATGGTGATTGGCCTTGTTTACACCATTCTGGGGTTGATTTTGTTCTTGACCGGCGTCAATGTGGGCTTTGCGCCCATTGGCAGCCTGTTGGGAAGCAGCATAGGCGGCAGCCGGCTGCGATGGCTTCTGCTCCCGGGCTATCTCATTGCGCTGGTTTTGAGCAGGCTTGTCCCACCTGTTTTCGTGGGAATTGCGTTTGACTCCGGCGGCGTTGCCAGCGGCCCCATGACTTCGACATTTCTTCTGCCGCTGGCCATAGGGGCCTGCTCTGCTTCCGGAGGAAATGTTGTAACCGATGCGTTCGGGATTGTCGCCCTGGTTGCCCTTGCGCCGCTGATTGCCATTCAGATCATGGGCCTTCTTTATACGCACAAATCCAGGCGTATCGCTGTGACTGAGGAAGTTTCGGATGATGGGTTTGTTGATTTCGAGGAGTGATAATGATGTTGCCAACGCCGGAAGATCGGCAATTATACCCCCGCATGTTTATCTTTATTATGCGTGATGAGGACGAGCGCAAACTGGAAAAAATGTTGGATGAGCTGGATATTCCCATTTTCTATCAATGCCGGGGACAGGGGACCGCGACATCCGAGATACTGGATCTGTTTGGCCTGACCGGCACAACCCGCATTCTAACCGCTGGAATTTTACCCAAGTTTTATATCAAAGAGCTGTTCTCGCGGGCGGAACAGGAGCTGCCGCTGCGTCAGCGGGGCGGTGGCATAGCACTTACGATTTCGGTTACCGGAATGCAAAGTTTCGTATTTCAGGTATTAAACGAGGAAACAAGGAAAGCGGTAGCCGAGCAGCTTGAGGAAAGGGTGGCAAGTGACATGGCCGAAATGCAGGCAAGCGGCAGATACAGCATGATCTGGGTTTCTGTTGAAAGCGGATATAGCGACGATGTAGTGGACGCGGCAAAGTCGGCCGGCGCCAGAGGAGGAACCATCGTTCATGGCCGGCGCAGAAATTCGGAACGTGTGAGCCAAAAAATGGGAATATCGATACAGGACGGTCAGGAATTTGTACTGATCATTGTTGCAAGGGAGAAGAAAGGGGCTGTCATGTCCGCCATTGGTGAAGCCTGCGGACTGAAAACGCCTGCGCACGGACTGGTCGTTTCTCTGCCGGTTGACGAAGTGCTGGGACTCGGAGAATGAGTTTCCTGCCGGTGTTTTGCAGGCGTGTGCGCCGCAGGCAGGCATCCTGGCTGTGCGGCCGCCGGGAAAGACAGCCAACCGGTCCGGCGGCACGAACCAGAACCGGTATGATTTCCCTGCCTTTTCCGGAAAACTGGTCCAAGGCCCCAGAAGTGTGTGCTTCTGGGGCCTTTTTCTGTCTGAAAGGCGGAAAATGCCTGGCGCCGGAGCGGAAGAGCGCCGTTTCGAGGGGGGCGGGCAACTTGACAGGGAGAGAATGAGGTGTATAAAATAATAGAACATCATGCTGTGACAACAGAAGGTGACTATATATGAAAAAGAGCTTGAGGGGCATATTTAAAACTTGGCGAAGCCCTCTGGCTGTGACGCTGATTCTGGTGATGCTGATTGCAGCCGCCAGCTTTTGGGTGACGGAACATATCAACCGGGAGGAAGAAGAGAACAGCTTTTCCCGATTGGAAGAAGAGGCGGGGAAACTGGCCAGCGCCTTTGAACAGATGGTGCATAACGATCGTGAGGAGCTTACTTTAATTGCGGAAATTATGGCGGACAGGCCGGAGGAGATGGAGGACTTCCTGCGGCTGTACCAGGACACGGGAGATTTCTTTTCTCATCTGGAACTGCTGATGCCTGGAGATCAGGTAATCACTGAGGACGGGAAGCACCTGGATGTATCCGGCCAGCTCTCCTTTGAGGAGGAGGCAGAACTGGGTGCCCATATTTCAGACCGGGAGCAGGGGCTCCCCGGGGAGGGGCTGGTGGTGCGGCATATGGTGCCCGTGCAGCGCGGCGGCGAGACGGTGGCCATGCTCTGCGGTGTTATTGAGCTGGGAACCCTGAAAGACGAGCTGCCCTATGCGCCCTACGGCGGACAGGCTGCGGTCTATGTGGTGGACGGCGCCACAGGGGATTTTCTCATTGATACTTGGCACACAGATACGGAGCTGGGAAACATCTGGGCATTGGGGAGCCGTCCCATGGCGCCTGGCTATGACAGGGAACGGCTGTACCGTGGCGTGGTGGAGGGAGAGAGCAACTTCGTGGTGTTTGTCTCCAAGACAATCAACGAGTATCTCTACTTCTATTACAGGCCGCTGGACATCAACCAGTGGCGCGTCGCCCTGTCGGTGCCGGAAGAGCTGGTGTTTGCCAAGGCCAAGAATATCCGCGGACTGCTGAATGTGCTGCTGGCAGCTGAGAGTATTGCATTTTTGCTTTACATCTGCTGGATGGTTTTTTATGTCCGGCGGGAGACAGGAGAGAAGCAGAGGCAGCTGGACATTCTCAATCATATTTATGATGTGGAGAGCCTGCTCTTCAATGCCCATGAACACCAGGAGAATGTGCCGCGCGCCCTGGAGGTGATCGCGCGGATGCTGCCTGCCCGGCGCGTGGCCTTCACGATGCTGGAGAGGGAGGGGAAGAATCAGGGATACCTCTGGGAAGAGGGCGGCGCCTCCGCCCTGGGCAGCGCCCTTCTGGACAGCGCGCCCACCCTGGCGGCCTATTTTGCCCGGGGGAAGCGGGAGGTCATTGCCCACAGCGTTTCAGAAGTGCGGGCGGTTGTGCCTGCGGCGCCTGACGAAATGGACGATTTGGTGGCCATTCCTGTGGAGGACAGCGGCGGAGTTCTGCGGGGCATTCTGGCAGCCGGCGGACTGTCCGGGCGGACGGACTGCGCGGCGATGCTCAGAAGCGTGGGCTTCAGCTATGCCAGTCTGTGCGTCAATATGCATACATATCGGGCGATGCAGCGTCAGGGCACAGTGGACGTACTCACTGGACTGTATAACCGGAACCGCTATGAGCAGGATCTGGCGCATATTGCAGAGGAGTGCAGCAGCGGGCTGAGCTGTATCTTTATTGACGTCAACGGCCTTCATGAGCTGAACAACAGCCGGGGACATGAGGCGGGGGACCGCATGCTGAAGGCGGTTGCGCGGGAGATTCAGAGCCGTTTGGGAGGACAGCACGCGTACCGCGTCGGCGGGGATGAGTTTATTATTTTCACCGTGGACGTGGGTAAGGACGAAGTGATCCGCAGCAGTGAGGCTGTGGCTGCCATGCTTGCGGCGGAGGGCTATTATGTCTCGGTAGGAGTAGACTGGCATCCTGCTCCGGTAGAGCACCTGGACCTGCTGGTCAAAACCGCGGAAAAACGCATGTATGATGCAAAGCGGGCTTACTACCAGACACCGGGCCGTGACCGCCGCGCGCGTTGAAGAGGAGAGCTGGGGCCGTTTGGGCGCTGAGCTGGTATGCCGCCGCTGTTCTGGAGAAGTCAAAAGCCTTGACAGCATAAAAAGCGAGACACGCATTGCGTGTCTCGCTTTTTATGCTGTCCTGCCGTTCGGCCTGCATTCCGCATGGGTGGGCGATCTGGGTATTACCTGGGCGGGTGGCATTTGGAGCAGGGGGTGTAGCCGCTGGCCTTGGCGTCCTCCAAGGAGATGGGAATTTGGCTCCTGCGAAGATACTGGCAGCCGGCTGAGTGGTATTTCTCGCCGGTTTTAGTTACATAGACAATGACCTCAACCGGGTCTTCCGCTGCCGGGGCGGAAGGGACCGCCGGGCTCGGGGCCGCGCTGGGGGAGGGGGTTGAGGACGGGACGGCCGTACTGACGGTGGGCTCCGGCGCTGCGGCGGTAGGGCTGGGAAAAATGTCGGGCTGGACTTCAGATAAAGTGGGCTCATCGGAAGCCGGGGCGGGCGAGGTACTGGGCTGGACCTGAGACGGGGCAGCCTCACTGGGGGACGGGCTGGGGGAGACGTAGGACTGGACCGGGCTGGGCGCCGGCTCGCTGGGGGACGCGCTGAGGGAATTGTCTGGCGTGCCCGCGGTGCAGGCGCAGAGCAGCGCCAGCGAGAGCAGCAGGGGAAGCAGGCGCTTTTTAAAAGAACCCATGGAATGACCCTCCTTTTCTATGCCTCCAGTATAGACACAGCCGGCGGCGAGGAAGGTCGAAAATGGGCGAATTTGGCAATAGTTTGCTTATGATAAGCGGAAAGGGGCGGATTCTGGCGTGAGACGTCTACTTAACATTGTGGCGCCAATTATGATGGTGGAAAGGGACCGGTCTAAAAACCGAAATCCATATTGTTTGAAAGTGCATGGGGAATAACATAAAATGCACTATTTTCAAAATATCTACGATTTGTATGCAAAGAAAAAACCCGAAGTCCTTGAAATCAAAGACTTCGGGTTTTTGGCGCAGAAGGAGGGATTTGAACCCTCGCACGGTTTTACCCGCCTACTCCCTTAGCAGGGGAGCCCCTTCGGCCACTTGGGTACTTCTGCGTATCGGCCGGGATGCGCATTTGCATCAGATGGCTCGTCTGCCGTCTCTCGGAAAGAAAAGTGGCGGAGAGAGTGGGATTCGAACCCACGGCTCTTGCGAGTCACCGGTTTTCAAGACCGGCTCCTTAAACCACTCGGACATCTCTCCACGCCCGGGTTCAAGTCAGATGCAACGGAAAGAATAATATCATATTGCAGGTGGCTTGTCAACGGGAAAATGAAAATTTTCGAAAAAAGCCTGTGCGGAAGGGAATGGGAGTGTGCGTTCAGGGGACAGAATAGAGGAGAAAAGACGGTGGGGCGCGAAATAAGTTTGAAAAAGCAGAAAATGGACTTGCCAAGCGCAACTATAAAGGGTAAAATATAACGGTTAACGAAAAATGGAACGGACTGACGGGGGTTTGGCATGAATCGTAGTCTGGAACGCATCCTGCCCAGGGTGCAGAAGCCCGCCCGGTATACGGGGGGAGAATATAACGCAGTGGTCAAGGACCGGCGAAAGGTGGAGGTGCGGTATGCCCTCTGCTTCCCGGATACCTATGAAATCGGCATGTCCAATTTGGGTGTGCGCATTCTCTACGGCGTGATGAACAACCTGCCCTGGTGCTGGTGCGAGCGGGTATTCGCCCCCTGGGGGGACATGGAGGAGGAGATGCGCGCCGAGGGCCTGCCTCTCTACGGCCTGGAGAGCGGCGACTCCATCGCGGATTTTGACCTCATCGGCTTCTCGCTGGGCTACGAGATGGCCTACACCAACGTGCTTAATATGCTGGACCTGGCCGGTCTGCCCGTGCGGGCGGAGGAGCGGCATGAGCTGTCTCCTATTATCGTAGCGGGCGGCACCTGCGCCTTCAACCCGGAGCCTCTGGCCCCCTTTGTGGACATCTTCTCCCTGGGTGAGGGCGAGGACGTGTCGGTGGAGCTGCTGGAGCTGTACCGCAAGGCCAAGGGCGAGGGCTGGGAGAAGGAGGAGTTCCTCCAGGCCGCGGCCCAGATTCCCGGTCTGTACGTGCCCTCCCTCTATGATATCTCTTACCATGAGGACGGCACTGTGGCGGCCATCACGCCCCGGGACGGCGCGCCCGAGGTGGTGACCAAGCGGATTGTCCAGGACTTCAACAAGTCCTATTTCCCGGTCAAGACCATCGTGCCCTCCACTGAGATCACCCAGGACAAGGTGACTCTGGAGGTGTTCCGCGGCTGTATCCGCGGCTGCCGGTTCTGTCAGGCGGGGTACGCCTACCGGCCCGTCCGGTCCCGCGACCCGGAGCTGCTGGTGAAGTACGGCATTGAGGCCTGCAAGGACTCGGGCTACCAGGAGATGACCCTGTCGTCCCTGTCCACCAGCGACTACCGCCACCTGCTCAAGCTGTGCGACGGGCTGCTGGAGTGGTGCGAGCCGGAGAAGGTGAGCCTGGCGCTGCCCTCCCTGCGGGCGGACAACTTCTCCATGAACCTGATGCACCGCCTTCAGCACGGCAAGAAGTCCGGCCTGACCTTTGCGCCCGAGGCGGGTACCCAGCGTCTGAGGGACGCCATCAACAAGAACGTCACCGAGGAAGAGATTCTCCAGTCCTGCCGCACCGCATTCTCGGGCGGCTGGTCGTCGGTGAAGCTGTACTTCATGCTGGGCCTGCCCACCGAGACCGACGAGGACGTGCTGGGCATTGCCGACCTGGCGGAGAAGGTGTACCAGGCCTGGCGTGAGACCACGCCGGAGCCCCGCCGCGGCGTGCGGATTACGGTCTCCACCTCTTTCTTTGTGCCCAAGCCCCACACTGCCTTCCAGTGGGAGGGGCAGATCTCCATGGAGGAGTATCAGCGGCGGGTGAAGCTGCTGCGGGACAACATGCGGGGCCGGTCCATCAGCTACAACTGGCACGACCCGGACACCAGCGTGCTGGAGGCGGTGTTCGCCCGGGGCGACCGCCGTGTTGCCGACGTCATCGAGGAGGCCTGGCGGAACGGGGCCAAGTTCGACTCCTGGAGCGAGTATTTTGACTTCCAGCGCTGGCAGGATGCCTTTGCCTCCTGCGGCCTGTCCATGGATTTTTACGCCGCCCGCCGGCGGGACAAGGACGAGATTCTGCCCTGGGACATGATCTCTACCGGCGTGCGCAAGGCCTTCCTGTGGCGGGAGCGGGAGCAGTGCTACCAGAACAAGATTACCCCCGACTGCCGGAAGCAGTGCACCGGCTGCGGGGCGGACAAGCTCTATCCGGGAGGTGAATGCGATGCGGAATAGCAACCGGCTGCGCTTTACCAAGGCGGGGCGGGCCAAGTACATCTCACATCTGGATCTGATGCGTACCTTCCAGCGGGCTTTTCTCCGGGCGGGAATTGAGATCACCCATACCGAGGGCTTCAATCCCCACGCCTTTGTGTCCATTCCGCTGCCCCTGTCCGTGGGCTTTTCCAGCCAGTGCGAGGTGCTGGAGTTCGAGCTGCGGCGCGGTGCGGAGCTGAGCGAAGTGCCCGGGCGGATGAACGCGGTGCTGCCCGAGGGGATTACAGTGCAGAAGTGCTACGAGGCAGTCAAGCCTGTGAAGGCCCTGACCTATGTCAACTATATCGTCACCCTGGAGTATGAGAACGGCGCGCCCTTTGGGGCGGAGACCGCCATCCGGGACCTGCTGAGCCGGGAGAGCCTGGTGGTGCTCAAGAAGTCCAAGAAGGCAAAGAGCGGCCAGGTGGAGGTGGATCTGATTCCTCTCATCGCCAAGTTCACCGTGGAGGGACGGCGGGACACCATCGCCCTGGACCTGATTATCCGGGCCCAAAACCCGGGATTGAACCCGGAGCTGATTGTGTCGGCCATCCGGGAGCACTGTCCCGAGGCGTCCCCGGACTATGTGGCCTTCCACCGGAAGGATGTGCTGGACGCCCAGTTCCAGCCCTGGGAATAACCATGATATAAAAGGAGAGGTCTCCGCATACAGCGGAGACCTCTTTTTTGGTGCCTGCATTTTTGAGAAATACTTTTACCCTCTCCGGTAGGTTCTGGTGATGTCGCCCAGCCTGCGGGCCACGTCGGGGTTGAGGGCGGCGGAACGGACCCGCCAGGCCCAGTTGTGGGGGCCGGCGGTACCGGGGGTATTGATGCGGGCGTCGGCGCCCAGACCCAGCAGGTCCTGCATGGGAGCCATGGCGAGACGGCTCATGGTGCTCCACGCGCCGCATACGGCGCCCCAGCCATAACCCTCGTCCTCCCGGAGCCGGAGATAGCGCATGGCGTAGTCCCGCTCGCCGGGGGAGGCCTCCTGGAAGAGCCACTGGACAAAGGTAGGAGTGTCGTGAGTGCCGGTGTATACCACCGAGTCGGGCTGACAGTTATGAGGCAGGTAGGCGCTCTCGCCGTTGGGATCAAAGGCATAGACCAGCACCTTCATGCCGGGCAGGCCGCTTTTGGCGATGAACTCCAGCACATCCTCCTCCAGGGCGCCCAGGTCCTCTGCGATGATGTTCAGGCTGGGCACCTCGTCCTGGAGCCGATGGATGAGCTCCATGCCCGGGCCGGGCTCCCAGTGGCCGTAGGTGGCCACCTTGTCCCCGGCGGGAATGGACCAGTAGTTATAAAAGGCCCGGAAATGGTCAATGCGCACCACGTCGTACAGCTCGGCGGCCCAGGCCATCCGCTCCACCCACCAGTCAAAGACCTCCTTCCGGTGTCCCTTCCAGTCGTAGAGGGGGTTGCCCCAGTGCTGGCCGGTGGCGGAGAAGGCGTCGGGGGGCACGCCGGCCACAGCGGCGGGGCGGCCCTCCTCGTCAATCTGGAACAGTTCGGGGTGGGCCCAGAACTCGGCGCTGTCCTCGGAGACATAGATGGGCAGGTCGCCGATGATGGACACGTTTTTCTCATTGGCATATTGCTTGAGGGCGTGCCACTGGCGGAAAAAGACGGCCTGGAGGAAGAGATGGAAGCTGACGTCATCCTCCTCCGGCTCAGGCGTGGGGGAGGGCCATTTGGAAAGGGGCAGATCCAGCTCCTCATGCAGGGCGGCGAAGCGGGCGTAGTCCTCAGCCCAGTGGGCGAAGGAGCGGAAGGCCTTGATGCGGGGGGCCCACAGCTCCTTACCCCTCTCCCACGCCTTGCGCAGAAGAGGGAGACGGGTGCGGCGGAGGAAGTCATAGTCCACCCGGTCCGGGCTGTCCAGCTGAGCGGCGGTCAGCTCGTCGTGGGTGAGAAGGCCCTCCTCAGCCAGTTCGCCCAGGTCCAGGAAAAAGGGATTGCCCGCAAAGGAGGAGGGGGACATATAGGGGGAGTCGCCCCCGCCTGGGGGCACCAGGGGGAGAATCTGCCAGTAGTGCTGGTTGGCCGAGGCCAGAAAGTCGATAAAGCTGCGGGCCTCCTTGCCCATGGTGCCGATGCCGTAAGGGCCCGGCAGAGAAAAGACAGGGAGGAGGATTCCGCTGGAACGTCCTTCCATCTGCATTTCATCCTTTCCGGCGGCGGGGGTGCCTGAGAAGCCTGCCGCCCGAGAATTGTCGCATACGCATTCTATTATAATCTGGAAGAAGAAATGTGGCAACCCTTCAAACCGGGCGGCAGCCGGAAAAGAGGACGGAAAGGGAGAAGAACATACAAAAATACCTTGCGGCAGCAGGGACGGTGGGGTACAATCAAAACAAATATACAGCCGAAAGGTGGGGACAGAGAATGAAAATGCTTCTGCTGGGCGGGTTTCTGGGCTCCGGCAAGACAGCTGTGCTTAACCGGGTTATCCGGGCGATCTCCCGGGCGGGGGGAACCTCGGCGGTCATCGAAAACGAAATCGGTCAGATCGGCGTGGACGACGCCCTTGTGCGGGAGGCGGGAATCAGAGTGACGCCCCTGTTCGGCGGCTGCGTCTGCTGCGAGATTTCCGGCGACCTGGTCCGGGCTGTGGGCCAGATCGCAGATGAAGTGAACCCGGACTGGCTGGTGGTGGAGATGACCGGTCTGGCCCTGATGACCGACGTGCTCTCCGTACTGAGCCGGTACGGCCGCCCGAATATCCCGGTCCACCCGGTATCCGTGGTGGACGCATCCCGGTTCAGCATGCTCAGCGGGGTTATGGCCCCGGTGCTGGAGCGGCAGCTCAGAGGTGCGGAGCTGGTGCTGGTCAACAAGGCGGACGTGGTCCAGCCCACCCGGGAGCAGCTGGAAGTGATTGCCGGCTGGGCGCCCGGCGCCCGGATACGGACGGTCAGCGCCGAAAAAACGGAGGACACGATCCTCTGGCAGACCATTCTGGAAGGGATAGGTGAGGCACAGTGAGCGGCCATATCCATGAGGAGAACCACGGTCCCGGCTGCATCTGCGGGTGCCATGACCATGACCACCATCACCACCACGGCCACGCCGATGACCCAGCTCACGGCCTGGTAGACAACGCGCTGGTACTCAGCGGGAAATGGACGGTCCATCTCCCGGAGGCCGCCGCTGCCGGAGCCATAACCCAGAGCGTGGCGGTGAAGCTGACGGCGCTGGCGAAGCCGCTTGCGGTGGACGGCGCGGTGGCGGGCCATGTGAAGGCGCTGATTCAGTGCGGCAGCGGGTCTATGGCCCTGTCGGTCACCCGGCTGGGGACAGTGGACAGAGCACAGGGTATGGGCTGGAAGCCGGACACCCTGGTGAGACGGTATGATGTGACGGTGAACGTACTCTCCCTGCTGAACACGGACGCTGTCACCCGTGAGGATTTGGACCGCCTGTTCGGCGGGGAAGAGGGGGCGGAAACGGTATGAGCATCCGGCTGATTGCGGTGGATTTGGACGGAACGCTGCTCTCCTCAGATGGCGCCACAGTGCATGAGCGGAACATCCGTGCCCTGAGGCGGGCGGCGGAGAAGGGGGCCAAAATTGTACTGGCCAGCGGCCGCTCGCTGGTGATGATGGAGGACGCGGCGGAGCAGCTGGGCTGCGTGAACTATATTATCTCATCTCTCGGGGGCACAGTGACTGACTACGCCACCCGGAAAATATTGGATGAGAAGGGGATTGACCCGGACAAGCGCCGGGCCATTCTGGAGGTGCTGCGGCCCTTCAAGCCCCTCATTGAGGTCTACTGTGACAACCGTATCTACGCAGAGCAGGCCATCCTCACGGCCCACCCGCCTGTCTCGGATTTTGACTTCCTGCGGGCCAGGTACGACGACGCGGTGGAGGATCTGGAGACTGCCATCGGGGAGCGGATGACGGAGAAGCTGGACGTGGACTTCATCCCGGACGACGAGACCATGGAGCTGATCCGCACCCGGGTGGAGGCCCTGGGTGACCTGTGCGTACTGGCCTATCCTGGGGATGGGAACATTGAGATCAGCCATATCGGCGCTACCAAGGGAAACGCCCTCCGGTTTCTGTGCAGGCACCTGGGGATAGATGCCGGAGAGGTGCTGGCCCTGGGGGACAGCGACAACGATGTGGATATGTTTGAGTGGGCGGGCTGTGCCGTAGCCATGGCCAGGGCTTCGACCATGGCCCGTCAGGCGGCGGACCGCGTGACCGGATCCAATAACGACGGCGGTGTGGGCCAGGCCGTGGAGGAGCTGATGGACCAGATTGGAGACAGGTAATCGGAAGATGCAATACGGCACCCTGAGCAGGAGATGCACAGGGTGCCGTATGTTGTCTCTGGAGATGAGGTAAAATTTAAGGCTCCTCCACGCTGGACGAGCCAGTCAGATTTTGATAGAGACGGACCAGAAACTGGTAAAATTGGGCCTTTTCTTCTTCAGAGAAACCGGCCAGCTCAATCTCCTCCAACTGGCGGCGCAGCTCCATGGATGCCTCGTGACAGGCATACCCGCTGGGGGTCAGGGAGATGGCGGTGGCCCGCTTGTTTCCTGCCACCGCTTTTCGGGAGATAAGGCCGTCGGACGCCATCTTATCCAGCAGGCGGGAGATGGTGGCGGGTTCAATGTCGCACATGGCGGCCAGATCCTTCTGCATACAGCCGTCGTGACGGGTGAGAAAGGCGAGAATTTTGGGCTGACCCACCGAAAGACCCAGCTCGGCGATCATGGGGCGAAAGACGTTGTTCTGAGCGTGATAGGTTTTCAGCAGCGCGATACTGAAAGGGACATCCATAAAAAGCAGTCCTTTGCAAATAAGAGAGGCCCCGCAGCAGAGCCTCACAGATGGTTTTCGTGCCAACTGTTAGCAATACAATTTTAGCAGATGTGAAAGAAATGTCAATTTGTTTTTCCCACAAATCCTCTCTGAGCCCGGGGGTTCTGTTATGTATATTCTCCCCGCAGAATGTTTCGATACGGGGAGAAAAAAGTGAAATCAGCCCTTTTGGCCCGCTTCTATGACAGAGCGGATGGCGGTGAACACCTCGTCCTGGCCGTCGCACATGACCAGCAGGATGGTGCCGTCCTCCAAGGTCTCCAGCCGGGCGTTGTTGGCGATGTCATACTGGTCTGCCAGGTACTGCTCAAAATTCTGCTTCTGCCGCTCTACAAAGCCAAGCAGAGCCTCTTTCACCGCACCATCCTTGCCCTCAGCGGGATAGACGGCAGCCACGCCGTAGGCCCGCACATTCATGGCGGAGGCGGAGATGGCGAAGGCGCTCATATCTCCGGCGGAGAGGCCCATCAGCTCCAGCAGGAGGGGCGCCATGTCATCGGCGTCGGAGGTGACAATGGGAAAGGCGTCGTTTTCCTCCTGGTCCCGGGCGTTCTGGATGGCGGACTGGTAGAGCTCGGTCCGCTTCTGAGCGGTGAGCTGGGACTCCGGCTGCGGTGAGCAGCCGGTGAGCAGCAGAATGGGGAGAAGGGTAAGAGAAAAGAAACGTTTCATATCAAAAACTCCTGTCTTGTTGTGTCTGCGTCTCCAGCGGATGGTCCGGCACGGCGGAGACAGCCTGCTCCGGCGAGACGGTGAGGGCGCCGCCGGCTGCGTCCACTACCGCCCGGCCGCCCCGACTCAGAGCCCCGGAGAGGAGCAGCTCGGCGGCCGGATCCTCCACCTGGGCGCGGATGGTGCGCCGGAGAGGCCGGGCGCCGTAGTCAGGCTCAAAGCCCTGCCGGGAGAGCAGGTCCAGGGCCCGGTCGGTGACCCGGAGGGAGACCCCCAGGTGTTCCATCCGCCCGGCCACGTCGTGGAGCATCCGCCCGGCGATAGTGCGGATCTCCTCCCGGCTCAGCTGGCGGAAGACAATGGTTTCGTCCACCCGGTTAAGAAATTCCGGCCGGAATACTCTTTTCAGGTCCTCCAGTACAGCGCTCCGCAGATCCTCAGGCGTGCGGGTTTCTCCGGCGGCGGGGCAAAAGCCCAGACGGCCGCCCTTTCCCGTAATCCGGGCTGCGCCCACGTTGCTGGTCATGACCACCACCGTGTTGCAAAAGTCGGTTTTGCGGCCCTGGGCGTCAGTGAGCACACCGTCCTCCATAATCTGGAGCAGAATACCCCAGATGTCCTGGTGGGCCTTCTCTATTTCGTCGAAGAGCACCAGGGAGTAGGGGCGGCGGCGGACCTTCTCGGTGAGCTGTCCCCCTTCCTCGTGGCCCACGTAGCCCGGCGGTGCGCCCACCAGCCGGGACACGGTGTGCCGTTCCATATACTCGGACATGTCGAACCGGAGCAGGGCGTCGGCGCTGCCGAAAAGAGCGGCGGCCAGCGCCTTGCACAGTTCGGTCTTGCCCACTCCGGTGGGCCCCAGGAAGAGAAACACGCCGGTGGGACGGCCCGGATCCTTCAGGCCCACCCGGCCCCGGCGTACCGCCCGGGCCACTGCCTTCACAGCCTCGTCCTGACCCACCACCTGCCGGTGGAGTTCCTCCTCCAGGCCCATGAGCCGCTGGGACTCCTCCTGGGTCAGAGTTGTGACAGGCACCCCCGTCCACTCGGCCACCACCGCCGCCACGTCCTCGGAGGACACGACGCTGGTCTGCTGTCCGGCCCGGAGGGCGGCTTTTTTCAGCTCCAGCTCCTTTCGAAAGTCGGCCTCCGCGTCCCGGAGCATGGCGGCCTTCTCAAAATCCTGGCCCCGGATTGCCTCTTCTTTCTCCTGGCAGGCCCGCTCCGCCCGCTCCTCCAGCTGCTTCAGTGCGGGAGGCGTGGCCAGCCGCTCCATGCGCACCCGGGAAGCGGCCTCGTCGATGAGGTCGATGGCCTTGTCTGGCAGGCGGCGGCCGCCGATATACCGGGCAGACAGGGCCACCGCCGCCTCGATGGCTCCGTCGCTGATGGTCAGTTTGTGGTGGGCCTCATACCGATCCCGGACGCCCCGCAGAATGGCGGCGGCGGTCTGGTGGTCTGGTTCGGCCACGATCACCGGCTGGAACCGGCGTTCCAGGGCCGAGTCCTTTTCGATATATTTCCGGTACTCCTCCACGGTGGTGGCCCCGATGACCTGGAGATCACCCCGGCCCAGGGCGGGCTTGATGATATTGGCCGCGTCGATGGCCCCCTCCGCCGAACCGGCGCCCACAATGGTATGGAGTTCGTCAATGAAAAGGATGATGTTGCCCGCCCGCCGTACTTCGGCCAGGATGTTCTTCACCCGCTCTTCAAACTCGCCCCGGTACTTGGTTCCCGCCACCATGGAGGACAGGTCCAGGGACAGCAGCCGCTTGCGGCGCAGCTCGTCGGGGACGTCTCCGGCGGCGATGCGCAGGGCCAGGCCCTCCGCAATGGCCGTCTTGCCCACGCCGGGCTCTCCGATGAGGGCGGGATTGTTTTTGGCGCGCCTGGAGAGGATTTGAATAACCCGGCGGATTTCCTTGTCCCGGCCCACCACCGGATCCAGCAGATGACCTGCTGCCAGCCGGGTCAGGTCTTTGGAGAACTGGTCGACCAGCTTGGTGTCCCGGCCTCCCTCGGCGAAGTCCCGCTCCGGCCGGGGACGGCCCGGACTGCGGTAAAAGGAACTGCCATCGCCGCCCAGGGCGGCCATCACGTCGCCGTACAGCCTGCGGGCGTCCACGCCGCTGTCGGCAATGACCCGGGCGGCTACGCCGTCTCCCTCCTGAAGAATGCCCAGCAGCAGATGCTCGGTGCCCACGTAGGAGCAGCCAAGCCGGGCGGACTGGGCCAGAGCCAGCTCAATAATCTTTTTGCATCTGGGGGTGAGCCCCTGGGAGGGCTGGCCTCCAGGCGCGCCCACGCCCACCATGCCGGCGATGGCGGCGCGGATGGTCTCAGGGGAGAGGCCGGCGGTGCGCAGTACCCGGGCGGCCATGCCCTGCTCCTCCCGGGCCAGGCCCAGCAGCAGATGCTCACTGCCCACATAACCGTGGCCCAGTTCAGAGGCGCAGGTCTGGGCCAGCATCAGGGCCGTCTGGGCCCGCTGGGTGAATTTAGTCCCGCTCACGGCCTCACGCCCTTCCGCCGCCGGTGGTGGACTGGGACGCCTTGTCTGCCTGTTTCTTTTCACAGTGCGTATGCTCCTTTGCGTTGGCGCGATTTTGATGCCGGGCGCTGACGGGCGCGCCCTCCAGGTCGGGGGCCAAACTGCCCGCCGCCTCCATATGAAAGAGAGAAGTGGGTATTTTTTCCATATCAATACACTCCCTGCCGCTGTGCGGCTCCCTATATTTTTTCCGCCCACAGGGAAATATACCCGACTTCCGCACAATTTAGCATTGCAATTTGAAAAACTTGTGGTACAATGAAATCACACTTGAATTGGAGGTGTTTCCAATGGCCTATGTTATCGGTAATGACTGCGTGAGCTGCGGTTCCTGTGAGGGCGGCTGCCCCGTGTCCGCTATCTCCCAGGGTGAAGAGCACTATGTCATCGACGCTGATACCTGCATCGACTGCGGTACCTGCGCTGAGACCTGCCCCGTGGGTGCTATCTCCCAGGGCTGATGTACTCTGATGAAAAACAGCGGCGCCGTGACCCGGCGCCGCTGTTTTTCTCTTGCTTAAAGAACCACTGGCTCTGCCAGTGGATAAAGAGCTTATAGCTATGGACAAAAAAAGGACTCCCCGATAGAT
>NZ_CALXGI010000056.1 GCF_944387805.1 uncultured Pseudoflavonifractor sp.
GTGGTCATCGCCCTGGTGGGTGTGCTGAACTTCATCAACTCGATGGTGACCGCCATCGTGTCCCGCAAGCGGGAGTTTGCAGTGATCCAGAGCGTGGGCATGACCAAGCGCCAGCTGAACAGGATGCTGGTGGACGAGGGACTGTTTTACGCGGTATTGACGCTGGCGGCATCGTATCTCCTCAGCAGCCTGGCCGTGGGCATTGTGGTCCGGGCGATGGTGGAGGGCGGCTTTACCACCTTCCGCTTCACCCTCCTGCCGCTGGCGGCCTGCACCCCGATTTTGCTGGTTTTCGCAGTCCTGATTCCGTACCTCTGCTTCCGCAGTCTGGAAAAGCACAGCATTGTGGAACGGCTGCGGATGGAGTGATTCCCGGGCAAAGCTATAAAGAGCTGTCACTGTCTTTGCCGGGGCAAGTATACTTGCTCGGCGTAAGAACCCGGCCGCTGTGGAGCTGTTGCTCCACAGCGGCCGTCTTTTCTGCTGTTTTCAGATTGGACTGAGATGGCATACGGGCGCAGCGCCGCCGCCCGCTGCGGTCCTGTCTTGTAAGCCGGGCTGCTGCTGAAGAAATGGGACGGGCACTTCCGGCTGGGAAAAAGGTGGATGTGACAGCGGGCAAGGCTGCTGCCTGCGTTGAAAGCGGGGAGTGCCCGCTGAATTCTGGCTGAAAAGGGCGATAAAATGGCGCGAGTGGTCTAAATCTTGAAAAACAATATCTGATGTGGTAAAATAAAATGCTATTTATTTCAGCGTACGCGTTTCATTCAACATAAAAAATTCACGCGTACATAAACCGGGAAGAATACTTCGCTGAGAAAAAATAATATGGGTAACGGTGCAGTTTACCCCAGTTCAGCGGTCACACGTTACACCACACCTTGAAAAGTTATAGAAATTTGTAAGGGGTTATGTAAGCACAAAAGCCTGGAACCCCTTGGAATAAGGGGATTTGAGCGGCTATGAGAAGAAAGAAGGGTGCTTATGTACCTTAAATCACTCGAAATTCAAGGGTTCAAGTCCTTCCCGGATAAGACGGTGCTCACCTTTGGGGAGGACATCACCGCCATCGTGGGTCCCAACGGAAGCGGCAAGTCCAATATCTCCGACGCCATCCGCTGGGTTATGGGAGAACAGTCCACCCGTGCCCTCCGGGGCGGCAAAATGGAGGACGTGATTTTCGGCGGCACGGCCAAGCGTAAGCAGCAGGGCTTTGCCGAGGTATCTCTGGTGCTGGACAACTCCGAGCACTTCTTTGACCTGGAGGAGAGCGAGGTTATGGTTACCCGGCGGTACTACCGCTCGGGGGAGAGCGAGTACTACATCAACCGCCGCAGCGTCCGCCTGAAAGATGTCAACGAGCTCTTTATGGACACCGGTCTGGGCCGGGAAGGGTATTCCATTATCGGCCAGGGCAAAATCGATGAGATTCTCTCGGTCAAGTCCGGCGACCGCCGGGAGATTTTTGAAGAGGCGGCAGGTATCTCCCGCTACCGCCACCGCAAAGAGGAGGCGGAGCATAAGCTCACCCGCACGGATGAAAACCTGGTCCGTATCAATGACAAGCTGGATGAGCTGGAGCTCCAGGTGGAGCCCCTGCGGGCGCAGTCGGAGAAGGCCAGAAAGTATCTCATCCTGCGGGACGAGCTGCGGGGGCTGGAGATTTCGGTCTGGCTGGACCAGCTGGAGAAAATCCGGGCCGCGGCCCTCAAGACCCTGAGCGACTATGAGAACGCGGTCCGTCAGAAAGACGAGGCCCAGCGCCAGGTGGAGACTTTGTATGCCGCAGCCGAGGGCTATGCCGCTCAAATGCGGGAGAAGGACGTGGAGGCTGAGCACATCCGCTTTGAAATGATGCAGCGGGAGGCGGATGCCAACCTGTGCAACAACGCCATCGCCGTGCTCAAGGCCAACATCCAGAACAATATGGAGAACAGCGGCCGCCTACAGGAGGAGCTGGCCGCCCAGGAGGGGCGGGACGACAGCATTGGTGCCCAGATTGAGGACCGCCGGAGCCGAATCCGCTCGATTATAGAGGAGGCAGACGCGCTGCGCTCCACCCTGAAGGACTATCAGAATCAGTCTGAGGAGGCGGTGCGGAACGCCGGCACCCTGGCCGCCGAGATGGAGGCCCTGCGCCAGAAGGAGGCGGTGGAGAGCGCCTCCGCTTCCGAGGCCAGGGCGCTGCTGTCCGCGCTGGCCGCCGCCGCCCAGGAGCTGATGGACCGGGACGAGGCGGTGCGGCGGGAGCTGGCCGCCGCCGAGGAGCGGCTGACCACCGCCCAGACGGAGGAAAAGACGGCCCGCGCCGAGCTGGAGCAGGCCCGGGAGGATCGGGACGCCCTGAAGAACGTCATCAGCGGCTATACTCTGCGCCTGGAGTCCCGCAGCCGTAAGGTGAAGGAGACCCAGGACCGGCACATGAAGCTCCAGATGGAGGAGAACGCCCTCAAATCCCGCATCCACATGCTGCGGGACATGGAGAAGGCCTACGAGGGCTACTCCAAGGCCATCAAGGTGGTCATGGGGGAGGCCGAGCGGGGCCAGCTGCGTGGCATCCGCGGCCCGGTGGCCGGGCTGCTCCACGTGGAGGACCAGTACACCGTTGCCATTGAGATTGCCCTGGGTGCCGCCATGCAGAACATCGTGGTGGACACGGAGGAGGCAGGTAAGGCCGCCATCCAGTGCCTGAAGCGGCGGGACGGCGGGCGCTGCACCTTTCTGCCCCTGACCTCCATCCGGCCCTCCGAGTTCCGGGACCGGGCTGTGGAGAGGGAGCCCGGCTTTGTGGGCATGGCGGACCGGCTGATCCGGTTTGAACCCGCCTATGAGAAGGTCTTTTCCAACCTGCTGGGCCGGGTGGTCATCGCGGAGGATATGGACCGGGCCATCGCCATGGCCCGGAAGTATAACTACCGGTTCCGCATCGTCACACTGGACGGACAGGTGCTCAACCCCGGCGGCTCCATGACCGGCGGTTCGGCCTCCCGTTCGGCGGGTATTCTCAGCCGGGCCAATGAGCTGGAGCGGCTGAATACTCAATTAAATGGCGTCCGGGATGCCCTGGCCGAGGCGGCCAAGGTGCTGGATGAGGCCAGACGGGAGGCGGCGGTGGCCCAGTACGAGGTGGAGACCGCCCAGGCCCAGCAGCGCACCCATGAGGACACCATCCTCAAGCTGGAGGAGCGCTGCGGCCACTATGAGACCCAGCTTGCCGAGCTGCGCCGCCAGCAGGAGGTCCAGCGTGCCGAACTGAAGCAGCTGGAGCAGCGGGCGGCCCAGACTGAGACGGATACCGCCGCCGCCAGAAGCCGCATCGAGGCGCTGGAGGGCTCCGCCGCCGCACTGCGGGCGGAGGCGGACAGCAAGGCGGAGGGCCAGAGCCGCCTGCAGGAGAAGGTGAGCGCCATCGGCGAGCAGATTGCCGCTTTGAATATGAAGCTGGCCAGTCTGGAAGCCGAGCAGGACGCCTCCCAGAAGGCGCTGGAGGAGCTGGAGGACCTGCGCCGGGACATGGCGGGGGACCGGGAGCAGCGGGCCAAAATGATAGCCGATCTGAAGGCCAAGAACGACGATTTGAACGCTCAGATTCTGGACCAGGAGCGGAAGCTCCAGACCATTCGGGAGGAGAATCAGAGCCGGAACCAGGCCATCCAGCGGCTTAACAGTGAAAAGCTGGAGTTGGAGGGCCGGCGGAACCAGGCCGACCGGGAGAGCCGGGACAAGAACACCGAGCTGCTGGCCATGGAGCGGGAAGTGTCCGTGCTGGAGCAGAAGAAACTGTCCAGCTCCATGGAGGAGAAGGGGATTCTGGACAAGCTGTGGGAGACCTACGAGCTCTCCCACGAGGCCGCCCGCCAGCAGCGGGTGGAGCTGGAGAGCGTGCCCAAGGCTCAGCGCCGCATCGGAGAGCTGAAAAAGTCCATCTCCGGCCTGGGCAACATCAACCTGGACGCCATCGACGAGTTCCAGCGCATCAACGAGCGGTATACCTACTTAAAGGACCAGCGGGACGACGTGCAGAAGTCCAAGAAGGAGCTGGAAGGCATCATTGCCGACATCACTGCCGAGATGAAGAATATTTTCTCCAACCGGTTCGCCATCATTAACCAGGCTTTTGGAGAGACCTTCCAGGCGCTGTTCGGCGGCGGCCGGGCCACTCTGGAGCTGGAGGATCCGGATGATATTCTCAACTGCGGCATTGAGATCAGGGTTCAGCCCCCGGGCAAGGCGCTGAAGATCATCTCTCTGCTCTCCGGCGGCGAGAAGGCCTTTGTGGCCATCGCCCTCTACTTTGCCATTTTGAAGGTGAGCCCCACGCCTTTCTGCGTCATGGACGAGATTGAGGCTGCCCTGGATGACGCCAATGTGGTCCGCTTCGCCCACTACCTGCGGCAGATGAGCGACAAGACCCAGTTCATTGTCATCACCCACCGGCGCGGCACCATGGAGGAGGCTGACGTGCTCTACGGCGTCACCATGCAAGAACAAGGTGTAAGCCGCATCCTGACCATCAACCTGAACGACGTGGAAAAAGAGCTGAATATCAAGTAAATTGCCGCGTTTCAATGCCGGAGACCTGCGGAATACTGATACAAAACGCAAAACGAAAGGAACCGAGACCACATGGGTTTTTTTGACAAGATCAAGGCGGGGCTGACCCGCACCAAGGAGAACATCGGCCATTCGCTGGACAGCCTGTTTGCCGGCGAGCTGAACGATGACTTCTACGACGAGCTGGAGGAGACTCTTATCCTGGGCGACATGGGCATGGATACCACCATCAAGGCGGTGGCCGAGCTGCGCCGCCGGGTTAAGGCGGAGAAGATCAGGGACGCGGAGGGGGCCCGTGAATGTCTGCGCCGGGTGCTGATCGATATGCTGAATGTAGGTGACAGCACCCTGAACCTGAGCGCCTCTCCCACTGTGATTTTGGTCATCGGCGTCAACGGCGTGGGTAAGACAACCACCATCGGCAAGCTGGGCGCCCGGCTGAAGGGAGAGGGGCGGAAGGTACTGCTGGCCGCCGCCGACACCTTCCGCGCCGCCGCCGCCGACCAGCTGGAGATCTGGGCCCAGCGGTCCGGGGTGGAGCTGGTCCGGCAGCACGAGGGGGCCGACCCCGCTGCCGTGGTGTTTGACGCCATGCAGGCCGCCAAGGCCCGCAAGACCGATGTGGTGCTGGTGGACACTGCGGGCCGGCTCCACAACAAGCAGAACCTGATGAACGAGCTGAACAAGATTGGCCGTGTTATCGACCGGGAGCTGCCCGGCAGCCGGACCGAGACCCTGCTGGTGCTGGACGCCACCACCGGCCAGAACGGCCTTATCCAGGCCAAGCAGTTTATGGAGGCCGCCGGTATTACCGGCATTGTTCTCACCAAGCTGGACGGCTCCGCCAAGGGCGGCATTGTCATCGCCATTGCCGACACCCTCCAGGTGCCGGTGAAGTACGTGGGCGTGGGCGAGGGTATCGATGATTTGATGCCTTTTGAGGCGGAGAGCTTTGTCCGCGCGCTGATTTGATATATAATAAGGAAGGAGACCAATGAAAAACCTGGTAATAGGCGGCGCCTGCATTCTGGCGGGGCTCCTGCTGACTGCCCTGATGGAGGCCGGGACGCTGCTTCAGGCCGGCGTCTGGGCGGCGGCTATGGCGCTGCTGCTGGTGTCTGCCGGCCTGACGCTTGAAATTCTGGGCCTGCGGGAACAGTAGAGAGAATGCGTGTCCTCTGAGGACGCAACCTGTTTTGGAGGTATATCAATGGCGAGAATTGACGGACGGGCCAACGACCAGCTGCGGCCCATTGAGATTATTCCCGGCATCAACAAATTTGCGGAGGGCTCCTGCCTCATCCGCTGTGGCAACACCCATGTGCTCTGCACCGCTTCGGTGGAGGACCGGGTGCCCCCTCACGTCCCGGAGGGGGAGGGATGGGTTACTGCCGAGTACTCCATGCTGCCCCGGGCCAACCGGGAGCGGAGCAAGCGGGACATTGCCAAGCTGAAGCTGTCTGCCCGCTCCGCTGAGATCCAGCGGCTGGTGGGCCGGTCCCTCCGGGCGGCGGTGGACATGAAGGCCCTGGGGCCCCGCACCATCACCGTGGACTGCGACGTGCTCCAGGGGGACGGCGGCACCCGTACCGCCAGCGTCACCGGCGGCTTTGTGGCCCTGAGCCTGGCCCTGCACAAGCTGGTGGAGGAGGGCGCCCTGGAGGCCATGCCCCTCAAGACCTGCGTGGCGGCCATCTCCGCCGGAATTGTGGACGATCAGCTGCTGCTGGACCTGTGCTATGAGGAGGACTCCTCCGCCCAGGTGGACCTGAACTGCGTCATGACCGGCGAGGGGCAGCTGGTAGAGCTCCAGGGCACCGGCGAGGGCCGGGCTTTTACCCTGGCCGAGCAGCGGGCTCTTGTGGAGCTGTGTGCCAAGGGCATCCGGGAAGTGCAGGCGGTTCAGAAGGCCGCCCTGGGAGGTTGAGTATATGAAAATGGTATTGGCCAGCAAGAACAGCCACAAGCTCAGGGAGATGCAGGATATTCTCTCCGCCCAGGGGGTGGAGGTGGTCCTGGAGTCTGACGTGGGGGCCGATGTGGACGTGGAGGAGACGGGCGCCACCTTTGAGGAGAACGCCCTGCTGAAGGCGAAAGCGGTCATGGAGGCCACCGGCCTGCCCGCTATTGCCGACGACTCCGGCCTGTGCGTGGACGCGCTGGGCGGCGCCCCCGGCGTGTACTCCGCCCGGTACGGCGGCCCCGGCCTGGACGACGCGGGCCGTTACAGGCTGCTGCTGGAGAACATGAAAGGCCAGCTGGACCGCCGGTGCAGATTTGTGTCGGCCATCTGCTGCTGCTTCCCCAACGGGGATACGGTGACCGCCCGGGGCGAGTGCCGGGGTACCCTGGCCTATGCGCCCAAGGGGGCGGACGGCTTTGGGTACGACCCCATCTTCTTTGTGCCGGAGCTGAAAAAGACCTTTGCCGAGCTGCTGCCCGAGGAGAAGAACGCCATCTCCCACCGGGGCAACGCGCTGGCGGTTTTCAAGGACAAGCTGGCGGAGTACCGCCAGGAACATCAGCTTTAAGCGGTTAGGAAAGGCCGTTTGAATAATAATATATTAAGGAGGCGGCGGGAGAACCCGCCAAAAGACCTATGGATTTGACAAGTAAGCAGCGCGCCCAGCTCAGGAGCCTGGCCAACAGCATTGACACCATTGTCCACGTGGGCAAGGACGGCCTGGGGGACAATCTGGTCAAGCAGGCCGACGACGCACTGGAGGCCCGGGAGCTCATCAAGGGCAAGGTTCTGGAGAACTCCATGCTCACCGCCCGGGAGGCGGCCGAGGAGCTGGCTGCGGCCACCCGGAGCGAGGTTGTGCAGGTGATTGGAACAAAATTTGTTCTCTATCGTCCAAGTCATAAAAAGGACAAGAAGGACAAGATTGTTCTGGTAAAGGACAGCCGGAAAAAGCCGGTGGTGTGACAGACATTCAGCAAAAGCAATTGCGTGAAAGGAGCTGGCTCACTTGAAAATCGGTATCTATGGCGGCACCTTTAACCCGCCCCACCTGGGGCATATGGCGGCGGCACAGGCGGCCATAGCCGCGCTGGGCCTGGACAAGCTGTTTTTCATTCCCGCGGCCCTGCCGCCCCATAAAGAGCTTCCGGCGGATGGAGCCGGAGCGGAGCACCGCCTGGCCATGACCGCCCTGATGGCCGACGGCCTGGGGGAGTCCATCGGCCGCCGGGGAGACGTGGAGGCGCTGGACATCGAGCTGCGCCGGACAGGGAAGAGCTACACGGCGGACACCCTGGAGGAGCTGCACAGCCGCTTTCCGGCCGACGAGCTCTGGCTGCTGATGGGGACGGATATGTTCCTCACCATTCATAACTGGTACGAGCCGAAGGAGATCATGTCCCTGGCGGGGATTGCGGCCTTCGCCCGAACTGAGACTGACAGCGGCGAGAGACTGCGCAGGCAGGCCGACTATCTGGCCAAGACCTACCAGGCCCGGGTGCAGCTGGTGGAGCTGCCCAGGATTACCGATCTCTCCTCCACCCAGGTCCGGGAGCTGCTGGAGACGGGGCAGGGGGGCGACCGGCTGTGGCCGCCAGTGTACGGCTATATCCTGCGCAACGGGCTGTATGGCGAACACCCCGACCTGAAGAATCTGAACGACGCCGAGCTGCGCTGCGCGTCGTACAGTATGATCCGGGCCAAGCGCATTCCCCACGTCAAGGGGACCGAGCAGACGGCGGTGGAACTGGCAGAGCGCTGGGGGGCCGACGTGGAGAAAGCCCGCAGGGCGGCCATCCTCCACGACTGCACCAAATATTTGAATATGGAAGAACAGTTGCAATTGTGCCGGCAATATGGTATTGTATTGGACGATTTAGAGCAGAAATCGGTGAAGCTGCTTCACTCCAAGACTGGCGCCGCCATTGCGCGGGACGTGTACGGCGCGCCGGACGACATATACTGGGCCATCTTCTGGCACACCACTGGAAAGGCCGGTATGTCCACCCTGGAGAAGGTGCTCTATCTGGCCGACTACATGGAGCCCACCCGGGACTTTCCCGGCGTGGAGAAGCTGCGGGAGCTGACCCGCTGTGATCTGGACGCCGCGCTCCGCCTGGGTCTGGAGATGAGCGTGGAGGATTTAAAGGAGAGGGGCGTCCCCGTTCACCACAACACCATAGAGGCTCTGAATTGGGTGATGGAGCATGGACCCCAGAATCCTTCCTGAATCCAGGACGGAAAGAATATACAGACACAGCCGCCGGTGAGGCGGCGCGCGGGAAAGGAACAACGAACCAATGAATCCTGAGCAGAATCACAGAAAGGGCGGCGCCCGCCTGATGAAGCCGTCCTCCAAAAAGGCGGAGCCTGCGCCGGAGAAGGAGAGAGAGGCGGTCCCCACCAGGAAGCCGGAGTTTACAGACAAGGACGCGGCGGCTGGACAGAAGGCCAAAAAGCCCAAACCCCAGCGTACCACCAGGCAGAAGGTGCTCCGCGGCGTGTTTATCGGCGTTACCGTCCTGGCGGCTATCATCGTGGTCATCGGCATTGCCCTGGCCATCTTTGTGCAGAAGCCGCCCCAGGTGACCCAGCCGGACCGGAATTCCAAGGAGCCCGCCAGTACGGAGACGCAGGACGATGAAGTAGTCGGTTCCACTAGCCGGCCGGACGGCGTGTCCAGCGATCGGAAGGAGGACTTCTATACCTTCCTGGTGGTGGGCAGGGACACTTACGGCGGTGGAAACACGGATACCATTATGCTGGTGGCCTATGACATTCCCAATCAGCAGCTGTCCGTCATGAATATCCCCCGTGACACCCTTGTCAACGTCTCCTGGGATATCAAGAAGATTAACTCCGTCTACAACATGTACGGCGGCGGCGACGAGGGCATGGAGGCCCTGAAGGAGGAGGTCAGCCAGCTGGTGGGCTTCATCCCGGACTACACCTTTGTGGTGGAGTGGGAGGCCGTGGGCAAGTTGGTGGACGCCATCGACGGCGTGTACTTTGACGTGCCCCGCCGGATGTACTACAACGACCTGTCCCAGAACTTCAAGATTGACCTTCAGCCCGGCTATCAGCTCATCGACGGCGACAAGGCCATGCAGCTGCTGCGCTGGCGCCACAACAGCGACGACAGCGGCCATATTCTCAACTCGGGCTACGCCAACGGCGATCTGGGCCGTATTGAGACCCAGCAGGCCTTCCTCCAGGCGGCTCTGGAGCAGTGCCTCCAGAAGATTACCGACGTCAAGACCATTACTGGCATCGCCCAGATTTTCTTTGAGAATGTGACCACCGAGCTGTCCGTGGGCAATCTGGCCTGGTTTGCCCAGCAGGCCATTTTCGGCAACAGCGATGGCCAGAAGCTGGACATGTCCAGCGTGACCTTCCTCACCATGCCCTGGGTGTCCGCTGACGGCGTGTGGAGCCGGACCTACAACAACCATCCCTCCTATGTGGCGCCTGACGTGGACGAGCTGGTGGATGTGGTCAACGAGCACTTTAACCCCTATGTGGACGACCTGCGCAAGGATGAGCTGGACATCATGTATGTAAACTCGGACGGCACCCTTGGCTGCACCAGCGGCGTGCTGGAGGACACCAAGTACAACAGCTGGGTGAAGAACAAAGGCTCCGGCTCCTCCGGCTCCAGTTCTTCCAGCTCTGCGCCGTCCACCAGCACCTCGCCCACCCCCAGCGCTTCGGAGTCTCCCAGTACCGCGCCCAGCGGCAGCGCAACGCCCAGCCCGGCTCCCAGCGGGAGCACCTCGCCCAATCCGGCCCCCAGCGAGAGCGTCTCTCCCAGCGTGACGCCCTCTCCCAGCCCCAGTGAGAGCGCGCCTTCCTCTCCCACGCCCAGCGAGACCCAGCCCGCTGTGAGCGAGACGCCTGTGCCGAGTCCCAGTGCGTCGGAGACGCCCGCCCCGTCCCCCTCTGAGAGCGGCGGTTCCGCAGAGGAGCCGCCTGAGGGCATCCCCATCTATACGCCGGAAGCGCCTGCAGAGACAGCCCCTGCGGCGTAATCAAAGCAACAATCCACCCAACTGAGAAAGGGGTTTATCAACTATGACGCCCAAGGAAACTGCGCTCGTCCTGGCCAAGGCGCTGGACAGCAAGAAGGGAATTGACATCAAGGTGCTGGAGACCGGCCACCTGACCACCCTGGCGGACTACTTTGTCATCTGCACCGCTACCTCGACCACCCAGGTCCGTGCTCTCTCCGACGAGTGCGAAAAGACCATGAAGGAGACTGCCGGCGAGCTGCCTCACCACGTAGAGGGCCACCGGGGCGGCACATGGGTTCTGCTGGACTTTTCCTCTGTGGTGGTGCACGTGTTCATGGAGGACGCCCGCAAGTTTTACGACCTGGAGCGCCTCTGGTCCGACGCTACACCTGTGGACCTGACCGGTGTGCTGACCAAGAACTGAATCCGATACTGCAAGGCCCCGCTTTCCATAGGAAAGCGGGGCCTTTTTTATCCAATAATACCATAGTCGTTGCAGCATATAGAAATAGGACTATGGCCGGGAACACAGGGCCGAACTGGGACTTTCCATAAAGAAACCGGGTACACGCCAGGAAGCGTGTACCCGGTTTGTTCAGCCTCTGCGGTTGAGCGTGATGGTGTAGCCCTCCACAATATTGGGGGTCTCACCCTCGGCCACGGGGGCGTGGTTGATGGTGACGCGGTCGCCGGGGTTGAGGATAACTGCCACATCGTTGTCCCTGGCGGGGATAGAGTAGTAGATGTCCCCATCCTCCAGGGAGAAGTAGTAGTAGGTGTTGCCGTCAATGACCGCCGAGCGGATATCCGCGATGACGCCGGACACGTCGGTCTCCAGCCGGCTGCCCTGGTCCACTGCAATGCCCTTGGCAGCCATCTGATCCAGGTAGTCCTGCTCGCAGGAGGCTACTGTGTCGCCGATGCCCACCACGGTGAACTGGCCCACGTTGACCATGGCGTACTGCTTCACCAGTTGGCGGTTGTCTTTCAGGGCGATAAAGTAGGTGGGCTGGTCGGCTACGTTGAGGAGCAGGGGGAAGGTGGAGACATAGCCCTGGTCCTGCACCATGCCCTCGGCGGAGGCGCGGGCGGACTGCTCGGTGGCGCCGGGGACGGTGTAGAACTTGGTCTCCTTGGTCCGCTGGTTGCACAGCAGGAAGCCCAGGTTGGACTGGTCGCTGGTGGCCGAGGTGACGCCGGTGTACATGTACACGTCGTCGTTCATGGCGATATAGTTGTAGCCCTCCGTGGTGACGCGCACATCCTTCTGTCCGAAGATGGAGTTGATAAAGCCGTGGATCAGGGTACCGTAATAGTCATACTGCTGCATGATGAGGGAGGCCAGGTACACCCGGTCTACCCATTGGGGCACGTCCTCATGGGCATAATAGGTGCACTCGCCGGTGACCGCGTTCATCAGCACAGCGCCGTTGATATCTGTGCCGCCGAACAGGCCGATGGTCCTGACCACCCGGGGGCAGATCCACCAGGGATTTCCATCCTCGTCAATTTCAAAGGTGGGCTCGGCGAACATATAGGTGGGGTAGTTGAAGCGGAGATGGCGGTACACGTTGCGGTTGAGAGGCTCGGAGGGGGAGTATTTTATGCCCTGTCCCTCTGGCATGCGGACTACCTGCACCTCCTGGGTCACCATGTCCACCACAATATAGGCGGGCAGGCCCTCGGAGCGGTTGGTGAACCACTTGATAAGGTCGGCGTACTCCAGAGGGGCCACCCGGACCGGGCGGCCCAGGTAGTTGATCTGGGTGGAGTCGTAGGCCACCTCGAACTGGCTTGCCATGTCGGGGATGGTGCCCATCTGGGTGGTGCTCAGGTAGCGGGCGGAGTCCTCGTCCAGCATGGGGATTTCATTAAAGGAGATCTCCTTTATGTCGGAGACAAAATCTCCCTCCTGCACATCCAGCAGCTCCCGGTAAGAGGCGGCGCGAAAGACAGGAAGAGAGATGACCTGCCCCACAAGCGCAACCACAATCAGCAGCCCCAGAAGGATGCCGATAGGCAGGCACTGATTCTTGATAAAACGGAAGTACTCTTTCAGCTTGCCGCCCTGGACGGCTGTGACCTTGCCCGAGGCAGTGGTCACAGTGGTGCCCTCCAGGTGGAAGCCGCCGGTGATAAAGGCGCAGACAATGTACACCACGCACAGCAAGCCCACGAAGGTATAAAAGTCCTCAGACTGGAGGTTCAGGGCAGGGAGGGCGCAATAGAAGTAGACAAAGCCCACAACCGCGGTGACCACAAGGTTGAGCAGCACCTTGCCCAATTTGCTCTTAGGCGCATGGAGCTTTTTCCTGCTCTTTGGTTTCTTCTGGCTCAATGTGAAATTCTCCTTTTCTCAAAGTGCGCGGTCCAGGCCGCGCGGCTTACCGGACTTCCTTAGTATAGCCCAGATAAGGGGCGAAAGCAACATGGGCGGCGGAAGCAGAAGATTAAAATTACGTAAAAACGCCCAAAGCGGCCGATTGCTTTTCTGAGGGGGAACAGAAAAGGGGGGGAAGACACATCGGAATGGTGTGCCTCCCCCCAAGGAGGATGGGAGAGCGCGGTTAGAGGGCGGCAACCTCCCGCTCAATGTCGCCCTCACAGGCTTTCATGGCCTGGAGCGTGCGGTCCAGCAGGTCGTTGAGTTCCCAGCCCAGCAGCTCAGCGCCCTTGGAGATGGTGTCCCGGGAGCAGCCGGCGGCGAACTTCTTGTCCTTGAATTTCTTCTTCAGGCTGGACAGCTCCATGTCCTGCACGCTTTTGGAGGGACGCATAAGGGCGGCCGCGCCGATGAGGCCGGTGAGCTCGTCCACAGCGAAGAGCACCTTCTCCATCTGGTGCTCCGGCTGTACGTCGGCGCCGGTCATGCCCCAGCCGTGGCTGACGACAGCATGGATGAGGGCGCTGTCCAGGCCCTGGGCCTCCAGCAGCTCCCGCACCTTGACGCAGTGCTCATCGGGCCACTGCTCAAAGTCCAGGTCGTGGAGCAGGCCAACAGCAGCCCAGAAATCCGCCTGTTCGCCGTAGCCCAGTTCCCGGGCAAACCAGCGCATGACGGCCTCCACAGTCAGGGCATGGCGGAGGTGAAAGGGCTCCTTGTTGTACGTTTTGAGCAGGTCCAGCGCCTGCTGGCGATTCAGTTCCATTGCGGCAGCGCTCCTTTGAATAGAATAGAGTATATATAATAGGCTTATTTTAGCGCAGTCCGGCGGCCGGGTCAAGGGCGGTGCGGAGGGCAAATATACCGGCAGAGCGGGACTATGAAAATACTCGAAAAAAATAAAAAATACCTATTGACAAATTGGAGGCGAGTGGTTATAATAATCAACGTTGCTCCGGTAAACAGAAAACAAAAAACAGATGAGCACCAAGATGGAGTAGTATCGAAGTGGTCATAACGAGCACGACTGGAAATCGTGTGGCCGTCAAAAGCGGCCCGAGGGTTCGAATCCCTCCTACTCCGCCAGATGAGAACCGCAGTACTGATGAACTTCGTCAGTACTGCGGTTCTTTTTTCGTAAAGACCTCCGCATCAAAAGATGCCGCAACAAGAATCGGCAGGCAGCCTGGCGGAAAAGATGCTGTCCGGACATGCAGCGCAAGAGGTTCGGGAGGATGTTATGATTCACTTAGAAGAGATAACAGAAGAAAATTTTGATGCGGTCATTCAGATGAGACGTCCGGAAGGGGAAACATTTGTTGCCCCAAACAGTGTTTCGCTGGCGCAGGCGTGGCTTTACCGAAATGATGGCGATGTATTTCCTTTTGCAATTTATAAGGACGACATTCCGGTGGGGTTTCTTCTGCTGGAGGAGGATAGGGAAGCCGGCAATTTAATTCTATGGAGAATTATGATTTCCATGGAGCATGAAGGAAGGGGCTATGGAACCCAGGCCATACAACTTTTAATTGAACAGGCAAGAGCGTGTGGTAAATATCAGGCGCTCAATCTGGACTGCGCCGAAGAAAATAGAATCGCCTGGGATATTTATAAGAAGTTAGGCTTTCGCCCAACCGGGGCGGTGAATCATGGCTCGATAGAATTGCAGATACTGCTGTAATACTGTAATACGATACCGCATACCGGAACTCCCGCAGCTGTAAGACTGCGGGAGTTTTCTCTTTGTATGGACAAAAGCATGCCCGGCAGCACTGAACTGCCGGGCATGCACTGTTATCAGCCGTTTCCTTTTTTCTGCTGCCGGCGGGCGGCGCGCTTCCTGGCCCTCTCAGACATGGCGCGGCGCCCCGCTTCGGAGAGCTGAGAGAGGGCCGTAGAGAGGGTGGAGGAGGACATGCTGCGGTAGACATAGCGCAGGTGACGGGTCTGGCGCTCCGCCTTGCGCAGCAGCACGCTGTACCGCCTGCGCAGTGCAGCCAGGTCGGCCTCCCTGCCATCCAAGGCGGAACCGATGCGGCCGCTGATAGATTCTTTGGCCTCGTCCAGCTTATCGGAAATGGACTCCTTGGCCTCATCCAGCTTATCGGAAATAGACTCCTTGGCGCCGTCCAGCTTGTCGCTGAGTACGTCTCTGGCCTCGTCCAGCCGGTCAGACAGCTCTGCCCTGCTCAGAGCCAGCTGGACCTGCAGTTCTTCGCCCATCTGGGTCAGCTTCCGCAGCATGGCGGTAAGGAGAGCCAGTTCGCGGATGGTGGCGGCCGCGTCGGCAGCCAGGAGCACCAGCAGGACCACATCGACCACATGGAGGGTAAAGACGGGCAGACGCTCCACCAGCCCGGCCACCACAGGGTGGATCCAGAAAATCACCAGATAGGCCAGCACGCCCCAGGTCAGGGAGATAGAGAGGCAGATGCGCCCGTGGAGGTTAAACCTGTGGGCGCTGTAGTCCCAGTATTTGATGTGGGTGGTGGTCTCCAGCAGCCAGCCCACCAGGTATTCCCATGCGGACATGCACACCGTGGCTACCACATAGAAGAGAAGGGGCTGGCCGGTAAAGGGGGCGAACCAGCACAGCATCATCAGCACGCCCACGCCGTAGATAGGGCAGATGGGGCCGTAAAGAAATCCCCGGGCCACAAACCGCCGCTCCCGGACAGAGCAGTAGACGGTCTCCAAAATCCAGCCCAGAAAGGAGTAGATGATAAAATAGAGGAAAAGCAGGGAGATGGGAAAGCCAAACACTACAGGTTCTGACATAGTTATGAATCCTTTTCTTTGGCCTCTGCCGCGTCCGCCTCTTTAAGCAGCACGTCCAGAATTCCGTTATAGACCTGCTCCGGATGGGAACGGAAGCCCTCGGCCAGCCGTTCGGCCTGCTCCTCAGAGGGGGAGAGCAGCTCTACGGTCAGCAGGTTGCCCGCACCGTCGTCCAGAGAGAGGCGGAGGGTACAGGTGCCGTCCGCCTCACGGGGGAGAATTTGGGCCCGGACCTGGGCGTCCCGCCGCAGCTCGGCGTTGAGCTTTACCAGACGGCGGGAACACTTGCTCTTCACCGAGTAGGGGAGGCTGCTCTCGCAGACAGTACCGTTTTTCTTTCCCTTTTCGGTGATCACATAGCGGCCATCCTCATTCAGTTCCAGGTGACCGCTCTCTACCAGCTCCGCCACAGCCTCGGCAAAGTCGAAATAGTCCACACCCTCGTCAACCAGCGTCAGGTCTGTCAGAGTGGAGAAGTCCAGAGGAGCGGCGGCACGGGACATGATATAAAGCACCAGAAATTTAATTTCCAGCTTGTCATGAATAAACCCATATCGGGCCATGGCACTCACTCCCTTTGCTGACTGAACAGATGACACGGCATACTCTATCATTATACCCTGAAAAAGCGGACAGGACAAGAGAAAATTCCCCAGCCGTCGGGAGAGCAGCGGGCCGGATGGGGGCAGAGCCGCCGCGTGGAAAGGGGGTGAGAAAAATGGCCTTCCGCCGCACCAGCCGGTACGGCGGAAGGCCATTAAAAATGCGGGCTCAGATTGTTTTGCCGTCAGCCCTGTGGGCACGCTGGAGAGTGGAGCAGATGGCGCCGTGGGGGCAGGCGGCCCTGCACTTGCCGCAGCGGATGCACTCCGGGCTGTTGGGGGCAGACTGCACTGGAATGTCCATGGGGCAGGCTCGCTGGCAGGCGCCGCACTGGGTACATTTCTGAGCGTCAATCCGGAAGCGGTACAGGGCTACCGGATTAAAGAGACTGTAGACAGCTCCCAGAGGGCAGAGATAGCGGCAGAAGGGGCGGTAGACCACCACGGACAGCAGCAAAAGCGCCACCAGGACGGCCATCTTCCAGTTAAACAGCCAGCCCAGGGCGGACTGAAGTGCAGGGTTGGAGGCTACCAGGGGAATTCCGGCGAAGAGGGTGCCTGAGGGACAGATATATTTGCAGAACCAGGGCTGGCCCTGGCCTACAATGTCCAGTACCGTAAGGGGGAGGACAATTACAAAGCCCACCAGGATGACATACTTCAAAAAACGGAGCCAACGGTCGCCGGGAAGCTTACGCAGTTTTTTGACAAAGGGGATTTTGTGCAGCAGATCCTGGACCAGCCCAAAGGGACAAAGCCAGCCGCATACAAACCGGCCAAACAGCGCGCCAAAGAAGAGGAGAAAGCCGGTCACGTAGAAGGTGAACTGGTAGTTCCGGCTGGAGATAACGGCCTGGAAGGAGCCGATGGGGCAGGAACCCAGGGCGCCCGGGCAGGAGTAGCAGTTGAGACCGGGGACACACAGCAGCTTGGCGCTGCCCTTGTAGATAGAGCCTCTGGCGAAACCGGCGGCGTAACCGTTCGACAGGGCGGCAAAACAGATCTGGACCCAGGTGCGGAGGTGCCGCCGGAAAAAGGACAGCCGCTTACCCAAGGCCGATGCACTCCATACAGATGTTGACCGCCTTGCGGAACACCGTCTCCGCCTCGCCCCGCCACACGCCAATGGCGACGCAGGCAATTCCAGCCAGAAGAAGGAGCAGCGCAGCCCGGTTTTGTTTCAAAAAGCTCATGCGTCCGCCTCCGCCAGCATCTCGTCCAGAATGGCCTTCCACTCGTCCTTGTCCCGGGCGCCCAGATAGGCGTATCCCACCTGTGCGCCAGTCTCATCCACAAAAAAAGTGGTGGGGACAGAGGTGATCTGGTAGAGAAGGCCATAGAGGTCGGCAGAAGGAACGATGTGGGTATAGTTGGCGCCGGTGGAGGAGACAATCTCCCGGGCGGTGTCCAGCTGGGTCTCGCTGACAGAGCCGTCGCTGTCCAGCACGTCGGAGATAAGGCCCACAATCTGGACGCCCTTATCGGCATATTCCTCCGCCAGCTCTCCCAGTTCGGGCATCTCGCTGATGCAGGGAGTGCAGAAGGTGGCCCACACGTTGACCATAGTGAGGGTATGGCCCTCCAGGACACTCTGATCCAGAGCGTTGCCCTCCAGGTCCTCGGCAGAAAATGCGGAGAGGATGCCGCCCCCAGACTGGGCGCCGGTACTGGCAGAGGGCTGAGCGGTGTCAGTGGAGGGGGTGAGCGAGGGGGCGCTTTCCGGCTGGGCGCAGGCGGAGAGCAGAAGCGACAGCCCCAGTGCAGCAGCCAGAGCGGCAGCAGTTTTGCGTTTCATAAAAACCTCCATAAAAAGTAAGATGCAGAGGGGAAATGGGGGGATGGATGGGGCCATTATAAAAGGAAAAGTATGGGGCTGTCAAGGAAAAGCAGAGGCACATACGGAATTTGAGAAGGGAGCCGCCGTCTTCGGCGCATATCCTGCCGGCTTGCGGGAGCGGGGCCAGCTCCTGAAGGCAGAGAAAGGCGGCCCAAAGGACGAAGAGATTTCTTGCAGACCATTGACAAAAAAATAAAAATGAGGTATCGTATAAAAAGCTCTCGTCAGGCGCAGAGGACTGTGCCGGCATTTGGTTTCTGCTCTCCGCACTTTCGGCGCCTGGAATTTGGTGGGATGCGGCGCTTCTAAGGGACAGACGCCCAATTAGGCTGCCTGCGCCTGAAACTGAATATTTCTATGGAGACGTATCGAAGTGGTCGTAACGAGCTTGACTCGAAATCATGTTTCCACTTTGGAAGTCCAAACTGCCGAAAAGCCAGTAACCATGCGGGTTTGCGGGCAAGTT
>NZ_CALXGI010000057.1 GCF_944387805.1 uncultured Pseudoflavonifractor sp.
CAGCGGCTTGATTTTGTGTTGCCTTTTTCGCTGCCTCCAAAACCTGAAATTTCTACTTGACTTTTGTTAGCAGGTCTGTCCAGATGTAGCCCATGCCCCGCACGGTTTTAATATAGGTATGGGCGTCATCCTCAATTTTGGCCCGGAGCCGGTTCATGGTGACGGTCAGCGTATGGTCGTCGATAAAATTGCCGCCGCTGTCCCACAGCCGTTCCAGCAGCTGCTGACGGGTCAGAATCTGACCGGTGTGCTCCGTCAGATACTTGAGGAGTTTGTACTCATTGGGGGTGATGGCTAACTTCTCCTCCCCCCGCTGGGCCGTGAGGGCGGAAAAATCCAGCGTCAGCCAGCCGTCGCTCCATTTGTCTGCGGCGGCTGGCTGGGTGCCACCCGCCCGGCGCAGGGCCACCTCCACCCGGCGCAGCAGGATCTGCATGTTGAAAGGCTTGGTCACATAGTCCTCAGCCCCCATGTCAAATCCATTGAGCACATCCGTCTCCAAATCGTTGGCGGTAAGAAAAATCACCGGCAGCTCCGGGCGCCGGGCCTTGATCTCCCGGCACAGGTCGAAGCCGTTTCCGTCCGGCAGGTTCACATCCAGCAAGGCCAGGTCAAAGTGAGCGCCGGAGAGCAGCTGCCGGGCTTTTTGGCAGTTATAGGCGGCGACAGTGAGATATCCACTGCTGTCCAGTTCAAAGCAGAGGCCGGCGCTGAGCGCCAAGTCGTCCTCGATAACCATGATTTTCATCTGCATGGTCACACCTCAATTCTGCGGCGTTTTTGTCAGGCTTAGGTGCATCTTATTTTATCCTCTTTTATCCAGTCAACTCGACCATTATATTTCAAACCGCAGAAGAACACAAGTGGGAGCGTGATTCTCCCTTTCTTAATATCCCCCGGCACAGCCAGAGGAATTTGGACGGCAAAGAAGAGAGGCGGCGCCGGTACCGGCGCCGCCTCTCTGCGCTCTATTTTTTTGTTATATTGCGGAGCCTGTTTCCCCACGCCAGCAATGCCGCCCCTGCTGCCAGCAGGACAGCCTGGGCAGCGGCTGCGGCCACCGGCAAAACAAAGGCCGGGTCCAGCGTCTCCAGGGCCAGCGGGCAGGCGGTGAAGAAGCTGCCGTTCCACAGTCCCAAAGCCTCAGGCAGCGGCAGGGCCGCCAGCAGAAAGGGCACCGCCATCCACACATACACCAGCCAGGGCCGGATTTGGCCTAGCAGCCAGCCGCTCCCCAGTGCGAAAACAAGGGCGGGCAGAAGGGTCGCCAGAGCCGGGAGCAGCAGGCTCCCCCAGCCGCACCAGCCAAACATGCGGACATAGAACACTGCCGCCTCCACCATGCACAGCAGACTCAGCAGCGCGCCCCCCGTCAGGGCCGCGGCACACCGGGCCAGGGCGTAACGCCTGGGCGGCATCGGCGCGGCGTCGGTGAGGGCCGCCGCCCGCCGTGCTTTGGGCGAGGTGTAGAAGGTCAGAAAGAACAGCATTCCGATCCACAGCAGAGGCAGCATCCGGGAGAGGTAGTCCCCAAAGCTCCAAGGGGAGAAGGGGGCGGTATGGGCCACCCCCAGGATGGTTACGGCATGGAGCACCAGCGCCCCGTAGAGAAGCAGCACAACCGCCAGCCCGATAAAAAACTTGTTCCACAGCAGCCTGCGGCACTCGTATCGAAAAATCTTACCCAAGGTTCAAATCCTCCTCCGTCAGATGGCAGGCGTCCAAAAATTCCTGGTAGGTCAGATAGGGGTACATGGGGTCCAGCTCCCGGTTGAACAGGTCATGGAGAATCTGATCCATGGCCTCCTCGCCGCCCACCAGCTGCTCCGCCTTCAGGATTTTCAGGGGCATCTCGTTGTAGCGGCGCACACCGGACAGGCTGCCCGCAATGTTCAGCCGCTCCGCCTCGGGCAGCATCTCAAGATACTCCGGATGCCGGACATAGAAGTTCAGATAGTAGTCGTCCACCACCTGCTGCCACTGGTCCACATAGTATTTCTGCGCATAATCCGCTCCGTAAAGCTCCTTGACAATGCGGTAGGTGGTGTAGACCGTCAGGCCCTCGGAGGACCACGGGGAGCCGTCCGAGTCGTCGAACATGTTCCCCAGGCCCCACCACTGATGGACCAGCTCATGGATGAAGATCTCACCGGGGACAGCCCCCTTGCTGGTATCTTTCAGGTTGGCGATGGTGAAGTCCGCCTCGTCCAGCAGGCTGGCCCCATTGGCGGCGTAGCCGCCGCCGGCCACCCGGCTCTGAATCAGTTTCAGGGTATCTCCGGCGCCGTAAGACAGTTTCCCGTAGTGCTCGGTGCAGTAGTCCACCACGGCCTTCACCGCGTCCACCGCGCCGGCCTCCTCCATGACGGCCTGGTGCTTGCGGCCGTAGTAGAATTCGATGGTCATGCCCCCGGCCTCAATCTGCTCACAGATATAGTCGCCGGCATACAGAATACCGCCGGCGCTGTTGGTCTCATAGCGCCAGGTTCTGGTGCCGTCGGCGTTTTCTGCGATGACCTCCGCCCGGCTGGAACCAAAGGGAATGGCAATCATGGCTTCAGGCAGGGTGATCTCGATTTCGGCGGGATAGCCCGCCTCTCCGGGCAGCACATTCATCACCCGGGGCGAGAGGGCCGCGTTCTCCAGACAGAGGTATTCGCTGCTCAGTTCCTTGCCGCCCTGCATGGTGGGCAGGCTCTCCTGGGGGAACCCGCTGTACTCCATGGTCAGTTCCACATCCTCCTGGGCGGGAATGGTGACCTCCAGACGGGCCTCGTTGTACTCCTGGTAGCCGCTCACCGTAAAGGGCACATCCGTGCCGTTAGCTTTCACATTGGAGATGATGTAGCCCGGGGTGATGCCGAAGGAGATGCTCTGCTCCTGGCCAGAGGTGTTCTGGAACTGATAGGAGGCCCGGCCCGTTACGGTACCGGCATTGGTGTCCGGGAACACCTGGGCGGTGCGGCGAACAAAGGTGACGCCCTCGGCGTAGGGGATCTCATAGAAGGACATGACCGTCAGGTCCGGGTTGCTGCGGTCGATAAAGGGCTGGGCAGCATAGGCGGCGCCGGAGCAGGCCAGCAGGGCCAGGGCGATGGCCGGACGGTAAATCCGCCGGGCGCTCCGGGCCAGGGAGCCAAGCATGCCCTTGCCGTACTGCCGGATGCAGAGATAGGAGAGCGTCCACACCCCGGCCAGAGCCGAGAGCCAGGTCAGGCGCATCCAGGCCACGGACCGGAAAATCCGGGAGTTGGAGAAGTCGTCGGACAGGGCCCACACGCAGGGGTTGAGCCAGCACAGCTGCCAGTCGCCCACCCACACCGTCAGGCTCAGGGCGCAGAAGGCGATAAACAGGACGATGGACAGGTCCGCCCGGCGGGTAAACTGGTACGCGGCAGCCGCCGCCAGGACGCCCAGGGGCAGGGCCAGCCCCATGAGCAGCAGATAGGCCAGCACATAGTCCGCGCCGGTGAACACAGAGCCGATCAGCCCCGCACTGATGGGCAGCCAGACCAGCATGGTGAGGCCCGCCGTCAGCACCGCCGCGGTCAGCAGGGCCAGCAGGCGGGTCAGGGCGGTGGTCAGCGGGGACACCACCGCGTCGGTGAGGATGTCCACCCGGCTGCGGCAGGCCCGGTCCAGCTCAAAGATGGCCAGCAGGCCGAAGAGGATGGCCCCGGCTGCGCCGCCGGCAAGAGCCGGATTGGCCAGATACATGGAGAGCATGGTGGTAGAGTCGGCGGGCTTGTAGAGCACCAGACCCAACACCGGGGAGGCGACTGTCAGCGCCATCATCAGCCAGGTCAGGCGGCTTTGCAGCAGCCGCCTCAGTTCCAGAGGAAAGAGCCGCATCGCCTTCATTATACCGCCTCCCGGGAGATGAGATAGAGGTACGCGTCCTCCAGCGTCGGCTCCTCCGCCTGGGCATAGGGCGGCAGCTTGTCTGCCACCGCCCGGCAGCGGATGCCCTGGCTGGTGTTCACCCGGGCGGTGATGTGCAGCCCCTGCTCCTGCTTCTCGTCCCGCTCCCAAAAGACGCCCACATGGCCGGCAGCCGACTCTATCAACTGCTCCGGCGTGCCGGTGAACAGGATGGTTCCATGATGGATGACGACGAGCTGATCGCACACCGACTGCACATCCTCGATGATGTGGGTGGAGAGCAGCACCAGCCGCTCCTGGGCTGTGCGGGAGAACAGGTTGCGGAAGTGGATGCGCTCCTCCGGGTCCAGTCCCACGGTGGGCTCGTCAAAAATCAGGAAGGGCGGGTCCCCCAGCAGCGCCTGGGCGATGCCCACCCGCTGGCGCTGGCCGCCGGAGAGGGTGCGGATTTTGGACTTTGCCTTTTCCTCCAGATTGACCGCCTGAATGGTTTTCTGGATTGCGGATTTTGGATTTTTAATCCCCTTAAGGGCGGCCATGTAGTCTAAAAACTGGGTGACAGTCAGCTCGTCAAAGAGGCCGAAGTCCTGGGGCAGATAGCCAAGGCTGGCCTTCAGCTGCCGCTCCGCCTTCTCCAGCGGCGCCCCGTCCGCCAGGATGCGCCCCTCCGTAGGCATCAGGGCCGCCACCAGCAGCTTCATCAGGGTGGACTTGCCCGCCCCGTTGGGACCCAGCAGGCCGATGAGGCTGGGGGATTTTAACTCCAGGTTCAGGCCCTTCAGGGCCTGCTTCCCGCTGGGGTAGGTCATACCGACATTTTGAATTTTGATTTCCATATGGTCTGATTCCTTTCTGCTTGGGATGAGGAAAGAATACCGGGGCAATATGGAGGGAAGATGGAGGAAATTTGTGATTTGTATGGAAATTTCCATGCAGTCCGGTTCAGGGCCTTATCTGGCTCAAAAAATAGCGGCAGGAGCGAAACGCTCCTGCCGTCAATCATTCTGGGCCGGTTCACAGGCGGGAAAGATAATTTCAGCCCGCACCCCGTCTGCCGTATTCTCAATGGTACATTCCGCCCCATGCCGGGCTAAAATCATTTTCACCAGGTACAGCCCCAGGCCGCTTCCGCCGGTGGCCCGGCTCCGGGAGGTTTCCTCCCGGTAGAAGGCCTCAAACAGATGGGGCAGAGCGTCTTGGGAGATATGGGATCCGGTGTTCTCCACCGTCAGAGCCGGACAGCCGTCCAGCAGGCCGCACCACACCCGCACCTCCGCCCCCTCCGGGGAGTAGAGGGACGCATTGGAGAGCAGATTGCCCACTACCCTGCCCAGCAGAGAAGCATCCCCGGCGGCGGCAATTCCCGGCGTCAGTTCCTGGACAAGCCGCTGGTCCCGCTGTTCCAGAAGGGGCGCATCCAGGGTCAGCTGGTGTTCCACCAGAGCCGACAGCTCCACCGGCTCCTGCTTCACGACAACAGAGCCGCTCTCCATACGGGAAATTTCCAGCATCTCCCGCACCAGGTTTTCCATCCGCCCCGTTACCTGGAGGGAGCGCAGCAGGTACTTGTCCCGGTCCTGGTAAACGCCCATCCCCTCCAGCATTCCGGCGAGCTGCCCCTTCAAAATGGTCACCGGGGTTTTCAGTTCATGAGAGGCCGCGTTGAAGAAGGCCATCCGCTGGCGATCCAGCTCCCGCTCCTGCTCTACCTCCCCCCGGAGGGCCTGATTGGCGCTCTCCAAATCGGTGAGGGCGGTATCCAGCCGCCGGGCAAGCTGATCCAGGCTGCGGCCCAGTTTTCCAATCTCGTCCCGCCGCTTCTCTCCGCATGCCCAGTGAAAGTCCAGCTCCGCCATCTTCCCGGCAATCCCGCTCATGCGCACGATGGGACGGGTAATGTACCGGGAGTAAACGAAGGCGCACAGCAGAGAGAACACCAGCAGCACCAGCAAAAGCCAGGGGGCCATCTGAACCAGCGCCCGCACCGCCTGGTTCTCCACCTCAATCCGGGGCGTGACATAGAGGGTGTAGCTCTCCCCTCCGCCGGCAAAGGTCACCTCAGCGGCGATGGTGGCCTGCTCCGACATGGTGATCGCCACCGCGTCGCCTTCCAAAACATCCTGGCTGCGACAGCTGACCGCCGCCTCCTGTTCCGAGGTCGTGACGACCATGACTTCATCCTTATTATATACAGCCTGAACCATCAGCTTTGCCCCCGTGTCCACCAGACGCCCGTCCGGCCCCACCAGCACGGCATTGGCCCCGGAGGTCAGTACAAACTCATCCAGCAGAGCGCCGCAGTCCTCCTGTGCAGTGTCCGCTAACCGTTCTACCAGATTATCCACCTGGGCGGTAAGGTCGTCGTTTACCACAGCGGTATAAGTGCTTGGGGTAGCCCAGGCGATAAAGCCGAAGGTAATGGCGCCGGCAAAGAGCAGCATCCCGGCTGTGCTCAGGAATATGCGGGCGGTCAGGCTCTCAGCGATTTTCTTTCGCAGCACGATAGCCCACCCCCCTTACTGTCTCGATATAATTCCGCCCCAGTTTATGGCGGAGATTCTTGACGTGGCTGTCCACCACACGTTCGTCCCCGTAGAAGTCGTAGCCCCATAGTTTGGCCAGCAGCATCTCCCGGGTAAACACCCGCCCCGGCGCATTCAGGAAAGTGTGGAGCAGCTCAAACTCCCGGGCGGTCAGTTCCAGCGGGCTGCCGTCCAGCAGCGCCTCCCGGGTGTCCAAATCCAGGGACAGATCCCGGTACTGAAGGCGGCTGTCCTCTCCCGCTCCTCCACGGCGGCGGAGGATTACCCGTATTTTCTCCAGCAGCACCGGCATGGAAAAGGGCTTGGTCACATAGTCGTCAATGTCCATACCAAAGCCTTTTAACTGCTGCTCTTCCCCATCCAGGGCCGTGAGCATGAGAATGGGCACCTGGGACTGCTGGCGGATCAGCGCGCAGACGCCGAAGCCGTCTATCTTGGGAAGCATCAGGTCCAGCAAAACCAGGTCAAAGGGCTGGCCGCTGAACAGGGCCAGGGCCGTCAAGCCGTCCCCGGCCGCAGCGGTTCTATATCCGGCGTCCTCCAGGTAGGTGCGCAGCAGCTCCTGAATATCCGGTTCGTCCTCTATAATTAAAATGTGTTTCATGCAGCATCACCTGATTTGAGGATAGCACGGAATTATGAATTTATCATGGAGATTTTTCAAACGCAGAGCTTCAAAGAAATTTTTCATCAACAGGCAGGCCCGCCTGCCGGTTTCGCTGCACATTTCTTTCCTCTTATCGGCAGTCATGCACCCTTTCCGCGTTCCAAAAGCGGCCCCCATTACAAATGTTTCCTGTCTCCGCCGCTCTGGACGGGCGGAGAATCCGCTGTATTTGGTGCTTTCTTTTGTACATATGTCCACTTTACACTAATTTTACATGTATTTTTTCACTTCCAATTATGCAAAATAACATATTTTCTAGTTGAATGTAACCGACTTTGCATGTAGAATAAATTTGTAAGAGTAGTTGTCCGTTCTATTTGTAACCGTTCAGAGGAGGTGACATAATTTCGGTTATAGTCAATAACACATATTGGGTGACGGGGCGCGCCCCGTCACCGTCTGCACCGCGGTGCAGACGAGAGAAAGGATGGAGATCATGAAACGACTGCTCCGCAAAAACCTCGCGCTGCTCCTATCCCTCGCAATGTTGTTCACCTTCTTCCCCGCTGCCGCTTCCGCTGCCGGTGAGGATGCGGTGTACACAAAGGTAACAACCAACCTAGACGACTGGACTGGCCAGTACCTCCTTGTCTATGAAAACAGTGAAACTAGTGCATATGTGTTTGACGGAAGTCTAACAGATCTTGATTCCGTATCTAATTATGTTGAGGCTTCCATTGAAGGCAACAGGATAACCACATCTTCTTCCAATTATGTTACTATCGAAGCAGTTGAAGGCGGATACGTCCTTCAGTCTGCCAGCGGCCGATACCTATATAACTCCAACGATTCAAATGCCCTCTCAACTACAGTTAATAGGGATACTGCGGCAAACTATCCGATTTCATTGGAACTAGCTGATGATGGTATTAATATCCGTCTATCATCCGGACCATATATGCGTTTCAATGCAAATTCAAACCAAATGCGTTTCCGCTATTATAAATCTGGAACCTTTGCATCACAGCAACCTGTCACCCTCTACAAGCTGGAGGGTGAGGGCGGCGGCGAAGTGACGCCTCCCGACCCCGAGGAGCCCGAGACCATCTCCATCGCGGACGCCCTGGCCGCTGCGGACGGTACCGAGAACCTGACGGTCAAGGGTGTCGTCACCCTGCTGGACGGCAGAAATGTCTATCTTCAGGACAGCACCGGCGGCATCTGCGCCCGCATGAGCGCCAACTTTGACGATATCGCCCTGGGCGACACCGTCATCGCTACCGGTAAGCGCGCCACATACAGCGGTCTGCCTGAGCTAGACAGCGCCACCTATGTGAAGTCCTCCGGGCTGACCCTGACCCCGGCTCTCAAAACCATCGGGGACCTTACCACCGCCGACATCTGCACCTATGTGACCCTTCGTAACGTGGAGGTCACCGAGGTATATGACAACAACGGTAAGTATTCTAATCCCAACATCACTGTGAAGGACAGCAATGGCAACACCATCCAGCTCTACAAAGCCGTGGTGTCCAAGAATGACGATGGCACCTGGCCTGTGGCCATCGGCGATATCATCACAATCACCTGCGCAGTGGGCATATTCAATGACAAATTCCAGTTGCGCAACACCCTTGCCAGCGAGATTGACCTGGACGGCACCCCCGCCGGCCCCATCGCCAACGGCGATCAGGTGGTCATCTATAACCCCGCCTATGGCAAGGCCCTGTCCGCCACTTACAGCAGTTTCTACAACAACGGCACCGATGTGACAGTGGGCTCCGACGGCACCGTGTCCGGTTTCTCCGTCTCTGACGTGTGGACCGTCACCGACAACGGCGACGGCACCTGGTCCTTCTCCTATAACGGCCAGAACATCGCCATGGGCGACGGCTATACCAGCATGCCCCTTGGTGAGAAGAACGACAAGTGGGAACTGGTGGACGCGGGCAACGGCCTCTGGTACGTCAAGAACCCTGTCCGCAACGCCTATATGGAGTACCAGGACGACCACGGCACCTGGAGCGCCTACTACTATATCGACTCCGGCAAGGAGGACCTGTTCGCTCTCTCCTTCTACAAGGTCACTGACATTCCCCAGCCCGGTGATAACCTGCCTGAGGCCGGCGACCGGGTGGTGCTCTACAACGTAGGCGCCCAGGGCGTGCTGGCCGGCGGCGACGGCAACGAGACCAGCCCCTCCATCAACAATGCCGAAGCCACCGTGGCCGGCGGCGCGGCCACCCCCGCCAACGGCGCCCGGATCTTTACCGTGGAGGTCAACGGCGAGTGGTTCCGCTTTAAGACCGCCGACGGCTACCTCTGCTCCAACGGCACCGGCAACAACGCCTTCTACTCCGCCGAGGCTACCGATGATGCCGACTGGAAGCTGACCGCCTTCAACGGCGGCTTCAACCTGGAGAGCCGCACCGCCAAGTTTAACGGCAAGTACTCCCAGTATCTGGAGTACTTCAGCGGTTCCTACAAGACATACAGCCTGTACAGCGACAGCGATAAGGACATCTACACCTTCCACTTCTATCCTGTGGCTGAGGGCGTGACCGTTACCGATGACGTGGTCAACATGCCCACCGTCACCTTCGGTCTCCTGTCCGACGCCTACGTGGGCCAGGACTACACCGTCACCTTTACCGTGGATGCCGTCTTCGGCATCAAGGACATCTCCGCCCAGTACGGCGACACCACTGCCGAGCTGACCAATGACAACGGCACCTACTCCTTCACCATTCCCGGCTCCGCCATGGCCGCCGGCGATCTGGTGATCACTATCAGCGGAACGGACAACAAGGACGTGGCCTTTACCGGCACCACCACCCTTGACGTCAAGGACGAGCCCTATATCCTTGAGGTGTTCCCCGCCGCCAACACCCAGACCGGCGATGAGAAGCAGCCCGAAATCGGCTTCACCTTCGGCAATGCGGGCGAGGAACCCACTGTCTCCCTGAAGGTGAACGACAAGGATGTTACCCCCACCGTGAAGGACGGCAAGGCCTCTTACAAGCCCGCCGAGGCCATGGCCGACGGCAAGGTCACCGTCACCGCCGCCGTCACCCGGGCCGACGGCAAGACCGTCTCCCGCACCTGGACCTTTACCATCGGCACGGCTCAGTTCCAGCTCTACTTCGGCCAGCTCCACTCCCACACCAAGGAGTACTCCGACGGCGCGGGCACCCTCCAGGAGGGTCTGAACTATGTGGCCAGCCTGCCCGAGAGCGCCAACGTGGACTTCGTGGCCTTCACCGACCACTCCAACTACTTTGACGGCTCCGGCAGCGCTGCCAACCCTGAAGAGGCCCTCTATGACACCAGTAAGATGACAGCCGAGAGCAAGGAAAAATGGGACACCTACACCGGTAAAATTGCCGCGTTCAACGCCGCGCATGCCGGTGAGATTGTGGCCCTGGCCGGCTTCGAAATGACCTGGTCCGGCGGCCCCGGCCACATCAACACCTTCAACACCCCCGGCATCGTCTCCCGCAACAACACCACCCTGAACAACAAGACCGGCGACGCGGGCATGAAGGCCTATTATGCCCTGCTGAGCAACGAGAACCTGGCCGATTCCATCAGCCAGTTCAACCACCCCGGCACCACCTTCGGCAACTTCAGCGACTTTGCCTACTATGACCCCATCATTGACACCCGGATGTATCTGGTGGAGGTGGGCAACGGCGAGGGCGCCATTGGCTCCGGCGGCTACTACCCCAGCTACGATCAGTACGTCATGGCCCTGGACAAGGGCTGGCACCTGGCTCCCACCAACAACCAGGACAACCACAAGGGTATGTGGGGCAACGCCAACGACGCCCGTGACGTAGTCCTGACCGACGACTTCTCCCAGGACGGCATCTATGAGGCCATCCGGAACTACCGCGTCTACGCCACCGAGGACAAGAACCTGGAGATTAACTACACCCTCAACGGCCAGATGCTGGGCTCCATTATCTCCGAAGTTCCCGAGAATGTCACCATCAACGTCAGTGTGCATGACCCCGACGTCTCCGACTCCATCTCCAAGGTGGAAGTGGTGGTCAACTCCGGCGCCGTGGCCCATACCTGGGATGATCCCGCTGAGCTGGCCTCCGGCGAACTGGAGTGCACCATCCCCGCCGACTACAGCTACTACTTCATCCGCGTCACCCAGGGCGACGGCGACCTGGCCGTCACCGCCCCCGTGTGGATCGGCGAAGTGGTGAAGCTGGGCATCTCCTCTGTGGAGTGCGGCACCTCCACCCCCGTTACCGGCGAGGCCCTCACCCTCACCACCACCCTCTTCAACAGCGAGGCGGACGCCGCTACCGTCAAATCCATCACCTACTCCAACGGCGACCAGATTCTGGGCACCGACACCACCGGCTATGATCTCCCCGCCTCCGGCACCCTGGCCGTGAACTGGAGCTACATCCCCGATATGGCCTGGGTGATGCCCATCACCGTTACCGTGGTTCTGGTGAAGGGTGATATTGAGTACACCTACTCCAAGTCTGTGACCCTGGACATTCTGGACGCCAGCCAGCTGGTGTACATCGGCATCGACGCCTCCCACTACAACGAGTACGTCAACGGCAACTACAAGGACTCCATGGGCAACTTCGGCAACCTGGCCGCCGGCTACTCGGTGCGCACAGTGCAGCTGAACACCAGCGAGGACCTGATTGCCGCCTGTGAGAACAAGGACAACAAGTACAAGGCCATCATCCTCACCGCGCCCTCCCGCCGGGACGGCACAGCTCTGCGCGACCCCTATGCCTGCTACTCTGACGCGGAGATCGCGGCCCTGACGTCCTTTAACGCCGCCGGCGGCACCCTGGTCCTGGCCGGCTGGTCCGACTACTACGAGAGCTATGCCACCTTTGATGCTGCCGACCACATGGCCGCCCAGCAGAACAAGGTTCTGGAGGCCCTGGGCTCCTCCCTGCGCATCGGGGACGACGCCACCAATGACGACACCCTCAACGGCGGCCAGAGCCAGCGGCTCTACCTGTCTACCTACAATCTGGACCACTTCCTGATGAAGGGTGTGGACTTTGACCCCGAGAACCCCAACAACAACCTGTACTCCCAGCTCTTCAGCCAGTACGGCGGCGCCTCCATCTACGTGGTGGACGCTGAGGGCAACCCCACCTCCACCATCCCCGACACCGTCTCCCCCGTGGTCTACGGCCACGCCACCACCTACTCCAAGGACAGCGACAACGACGATTTGGGCGGCGGTTCCATGCCCAAGTACCCCGTGGCCGGGGGCGACGATCGCCTGATGGTGCTGGCCACCGAGCAGCTGGAGGGCAAGGGTCTCATCGTGGTCTCCGGCGCGGCCTTCATGTCCAACTTTGAGGTCCAGGCCACCGTCGGCGACTCCGGCGCTGAGAAGAACTACTCCAACTACAACATCTGCGAGAACCTGGTAGCCTATCTCAACCCCCTGACCATCACTGATATCGCCGACGTGCAGGCCCAGCCTCTGGAGGGCATCAAGTACGTCATCGAGGGCGTGGTCACCTCCAACGCCTCCGGCTATGACAAGGACACCGCCTTCTTCGACTGCATCTATGTTCAGGACGACACCGCCGGCATCAACGCCTTCCCCGTGGCCGGCAACTACAAGATCGGCGACAAGGTGCGCATCACCGGCACCACCTCCTCCTATCAGGGAGAGCGCCAGATCGCTGTGACCTCCATTGAGAAAATCGGTGAGGGCGATCCCCTTGAGCCCAAGCTCATCACCACCCAGGAGGCGGCTGAGTCCAAGTACCTGGGCAGCCTGGTCCAGATTAAGGGCGTGGTGGTCAGCTTCGCCGAGGCCGAGGGCTCCATCCAGACCATCATGGTCCGGGACAGCTCCGGCTACGACGCCCGGGTGTTCATCGACGGCTACATTACCCAGAACAAGGACATCGAAAACCTGGCGGTGGGCCATGAGATTACCGTCACCGGCCTGTCCTCCTACGACAGCAGCTTTGACGGCCCCGCCGCCCGCATCCGCGTCCGCGACCGGGCGGAAATTGTGTGCGGCGCCGATGTGGTGGACATCCCGCCCGAGCATGTGGAGTACTACCCGCCCTACACCCCGCCCACTCAGGATGACGACGTGGTCATCATTGACGAGGAGGGCGTGCCTCTCACCCCCGTGCCGCCCACTGACGCCGGCGATTACACCATCGCCGTCCAGGTGGACAAGGACGGGCACTACACCATTGTCCCCATCGCAATCGTGGAGAACGGCAAGATTCTCTCCCTCATGGACTCCAGCAAGCTCCAGCTGATCAACAACCCCAAGACCTTTGTGGACGTGGCCCCCTCCCTGTGGTACTCCCCCGCTGTGGCCTTTGTCAGCGCCCGCGAGCTTCTCCTGGGCACCGGCGGCGGCTACTTTGCCCCCAACGGTACTGTCACCGGCGGTGAGCTGGTCACGGTCCTGTGGCGTCTGGCCGGCTGTCCCGCCGTGGAGGGTCAGACGGGTACCCAGTGGTATGCTGAGGCCGCCCAGTGGGCTCTCTCCAACGCCATCGTCGCCGACGGCTTTGACGGTGAGCAGACCGCAACCCGCGCCGATGTGGCCAAGGCTCTGTACGCTATGGCCGGCGTATTGAATGCCCAGCGGGATACCTCCGGCTCCCTCAGCGGCTTTACCGACGCTGCCGCTATCCCTGAGGATGCCATGGAGGCCTTCCTCTACTGCCAGAACGGCGGCATCATCACCGGCAGGCCTGACGGGCTGGCCGCCCCCGGCGCATCCCTCACCCGCGGCGAGCTCTCCGTCATGGTCCAGCGCTTCATCCTCTCGCTGCTCAAGTAAAGCACCAGCATGACAGCCTTCGGGGCCGCCCGCACGGGCGGCCCCGATGACCTTTTCCCACACACTGATGACAAGGCAGGGATTCTATGAAAAGACAGGACAATGCGCCCAGGAAGCTCCAACTGCCCCAGCTCACCCGGGGGAAAATTGCGTCCATCGCAGTCTCTCTCCTGATGCTCGCTCTGCTGGCGGGCTTTGGAATCTATCTCAACACCCCCCGAGCAGACGATATCCCCACCAGCGTCAGCCAGATGGTCTTTGCCGTAGCCCGGGTCAACGATGTGCTGATGGACAACGCCGAGCCGGACGACTGGACCGAAGGCCGCAGGCTGGGCACCCAGCTGCTGGAGCTGGAGATCTGCTCCGGCGAGCATAAGGGCGAGTTTCTGGAGACCTACAACTATCTCAACGCCTACACCAACCTGGACGCCAGGGAGAACACCCGCCTCATCGTCCGGCTGGACTATGACGACAATGGCGACCTCTATGTGGTCAGCATCTTTAACTACGATCGCTGGCAGGTTGTAGGTATGTTTGTCCTGGTCTTTGCCCTTGTCATGATTCTGGTGGGCGGCCGAAAGGGCGTTAAAGCCCTGCTGGGCCTGCTCTTTACCCTGGCCTGCATCTGGTTCCTGCTGCTCCCCATGATGCTCCGGGGCATCTCCCCCATCCCCGCCACGGTGGCCATCATTGCCCTCACCACCGCCGCGTCTCTGCTGCTGCTGGACGGCCCTACCCTCAAGACACTGTGCGCCACCCTGGGCTGTGTGGGCGGCGTGGCAGTGGCCGGTATCTCGGCGGCTGTTGTGGGCACTTTGACACCTCTCAACGGCTTCAACACGGACAACGCCGAGGCTCTGGTGCTCCAGGCCGCCGATGGAGGGCTGCAAATCAGCGGCCTGCTGGTGTGCGGCATTCTTATCTCCTCCATGGGGGCGGTAATGGATGTGGCCATGGCCATCGCCTCCTCCCTCCACGAGCTGCACACCCACAATCCGGAGCTCTCTCCCCTGGGTCTGTTCCGCTCCGGCATGAACATCGGCCGGGACGCCATGGGTACCATGGCCAACACTCTGATCCTGGCCTTTGCCGGCTCCTCCCTGAACACACTGCTTCTCTTTCAGGTCTATGATTATCCCCTCCTGCAGCTGCTCAACAGCGACCTGCTGAGCCTGGAGCTGTTACAGGGAATTGCCGGATCCATGGGCATTATCCTGACTGTCCCCATTGTGGCGGCCCTCAGCGGCTATATCATGGGCCGGAAGCGGAAGTAAGACCGGCCGGCATAAAAACAGCGGGCGCACCGGATATTCCGGCGCGCCCGCTGTGCTGTATTCAGCCCTTCAGCTTGGCGATGGCCGCCTTGGCCGCCATCTGCTCGGCTTCCTTCTTGCTGCGGCCCTCTCCGGCCCCCACAGGGGCGCCGTTGAGCTCCACCTCCACCTGGAAGCGCTTGGCGTGATCCGGGCCGGTGGAACCCACCAGACGGTAGGCCAGCACCTGGCCGCTCTCCCGCTGGACCAGCTCCTGGAGGGCGGTCTTGTAGTCCCGGCTGCCGCTCTTCTCCTCTTCCCGGTCCAGAATGAAGCGCTGGATGATCTTCCGGGCGGAGCCGATTCCGCCGTCCAGATAGACCGCCGCCAGTACGGCCTCCACCGCGTCCGCCACGATAGACGGGCGCTCCCGCCCTCCGCCGGCGTCCTCGCCCTTGCCCAGCTTCAGGTAGGCTCCCAGCTCCAGCTGTTGGGCCACCTCCACCAGGCTGCCCTCACACACCAGGGCCGCCCGGGTGCGGGTCAGGTCGCCCTCCGGCAGATCCGGATGGGCCCGGTAGAGGTAGTCGGCCGTCACCATACCCAGCACCGAGTCCCCCAGAAATTCCAGCCGCTCGTTGCTCTGGGCGCCGGTGTGCTTGTTCTCATTGGCGTAAGAGCTGTGAGTCAGCGCGTTCTCCAGCAGGGCCCGGTTCTGAAAGGTATAGCCCAGCTTCTCCTCCAGCTTCTCCATGTGTTTCCCTCCCAGTAAAAATCAAAGCCCCGCACCCGGCGGGGCTTTGAGCTCGTTGTGCTTTATTCCTCGACCTTGCCCTGGAGATAGTGCACCAGATCGCCCACCGTCTTGATGGCGGCCACGTCCTCCTCACTCATCTCCTCGATGCCGAACTCCTCCTCCAGACCCATGGAAAGCTCCACGATGTCCACAGAGTCGGCACCCAGATCGTCCTCAAAGGAAGTGTCCATGGTAATGCTCTCAGGCTCTACGCTGAACTGTTCAGCCAGCAGTTCGGTCAGCTTGTCGAAAATCATAGCTATCTACTCCCAGTTATTAATTGCCGCTTGCGGCATCTCTTGCACTAAAATAATAGGCATATTCCGCCAGCGTGTCAATAGCATTTGAAAATTTTTATACCTGAAGCGAGATTCCAAAACATTCTTCCCATTTTTGCCTGTTGGAAATCGGACAAGTGTCGCGCGCCTCACTCGGCGGCGGGCTTGTGCATAACGGGCAGGCGCATGTGCTCCACATTCTCGGTGATGTCGTCGATGATGCCCGAGGAGGCAAACTGCATGGCCTGGCGGATGGCGTTGCGGATGGCATAGGCGTCAGAGGAACCGTGGGCCTTGATGACCGGCTTGGAGATGCCCACCAGAGCGGTGCCGCCCACCTCCCGGGAGTCCATCATCCGCTTGAAGTCCCTGATGCCATCCTTCACCAGCAGGGCAGCCAGCTTGGTGGTGATATTCTTCATGAACATCTTCTTCAGCTCGCCGGCCAGGAAGCTGCCGGCGCCCTCCATGGTTTTGAGGAAGATATTGCCCGAGTAGCCGTCGGTGACGATGACGTCCACCGCGCCCAGCACGGCCTCCTTGCCCTCCACATTGCCGGCAAAGTGGATGCGGCCCTCGGCGTCCGCCTTCTTCAGCAGCTTCCAGGTCTCCCGCTGGAGGTCGGTGCCCTTGGACTCCTCGGCGCCGATGTTCAGCAGGCCCACACGGGGCTCGGGACGGCCCATAACCCGCTCGGCGTAGTAGGAGCCCATGAAGGCGAACTGGAGCAGGTACTCGGGGGTGCACTCGGCGGTGGCGCCGCAGTCGATGAGCAGGGCGCCGCCTTTGGCCGTGGGCACCACGGGGCACATGGCCGCACGGCGGATGCCCTTCACCCGCTTGACCAGCAGGGTGGCCGCAGAGAGCAGGGCGCCGGTGCTGCCGGCGGAGACAAAGGCGTCCCCCTTCCCCTCCTTGAGCAGGTTCAGGCCCACAGTGAGGGAGGAGTCCTTCTTCTCCTTGAAGGCGGTGGCGGGGTTATCGCAGATCTCCACCACCTCGGAGGCATGGGCGATTTCAATGCCGGCGGGCAGGTCCTTGATGCCGTCCTCGGCCAGAACGGCCAGGATGTCCTCACCACGGCCCACCAGAATCACCTCGGCTCCCAGCTCCTTCACCGCCCGCAGGGCGCCTCTGACGTTGGAAGCAGGGGCGTTATCGCCGCCCATGGCATCTACGATGATTTTCATTTTGATTCCTCCCAAAACTGTTTTCTTTATCTGTCCTCACGCAGAGTCCGCCGCTCGTCGGTCAGGCCCAGCAGATAGTCGGCGGAGACATTATAATGCTGGCAAATAACCGCCAGCTTTTCCAGCGTTGTCATCCGTGTCCCCTTTTCCATCTCGCTGATTTGGTTGACGCTGACATCCAGCAGCTCCGCCAGCACCTTCTGGGGCTGGCCGGTCTGCTTGCGCAGCTCCCGCATCCTCTGAGAAAAAATTTCTTTTGTGGTCATAAAATTCTCCTTGATTTTTCACTAATTAGATGATATCCTATTTTCATCTAATTAGTGAATTTCTGCGAGGTATTCTTTATGACTGATTTACTGGAAGAGCTCTTTGAAGCAGAGCTGGAGCGTGGCAGACTGGATTTCAGCCATTCGCCCGACGCAGGCGCGCGGGAGCAGGCCCTTAACGCCTGTTACAGCCGCATCCATACCGCTCTCGGGCTGGAATTTCTCGACCGTCTCAACGACCTGGAGGCCGAAGCCGCCTACCACGAACGGCTGGTCTGCTTCCGCCACGGCTTCCGTCTGGCCATGCGGCTAGTGCTGGAAGCGGGAGTATAATCCCCTTACTCCGTGTCCAGCTCCGCCAGCTTCTCCAGCGCCCGCTTGGACAGCTCGGCGTTCTTGTTCCGCTTGCCCTTCACCTTATAGCCCAGGGGCGGGATGATGCCGAAATTCACGTTC
>NZ_CALXGI010000058.1 GCF_944387805.1 uncultured Pseudoflavonifractor sp.
CCCCTTTAGGGGTATTGTCTGTATTATGCCCTTATAGGGCTTAATCAAGCCTCCGGCTTAGCCGGAGGTTGTGACTTCGACCGGAAAAAAGAAAACCGGAAGAGTACCGGCAGGAAACGGGAGGTAAGTTATGAAGGAACTGAAGGGGAGAGAACTGCTGCTGGTGGGGTTCACCCTGTTCTCCATGTTTTTCGGGGCGGGGAACCTGATATTCCCGCCGTTTACCGGCGCTCAGGCGGGAACCGGCACCTGGATTGCTTTTGCGGGACTGGCCGTGTCGGCGGTGGGGTTTCCGATTCTGGGGGTGGTGGCGGTGGCCCGCTCCGGCGGGCTGGATGCGCTGGCGGGCCGGGTGAGCCCCTGGTTTGCGGCAGTGTTCACCTTTTTGATTTATCTGTCCATCGGCCCCTGCCTGGCCATTCCAAGAACAGCCAGCACCTCTTTTGAGATGGCGGTCACCCCCTTCCTGGGGGAGGGGGCGCCCACTGAACTGCTCCAGCTGATTTACTCCCTGCTGTTCTTTGCCGCTGCTCTGGCTCTGGCATTAAAGCCTGAGCGGCTCACCGACCGGCTGGGGAAAGTTCTCTGTCCCATCCTCATCGCCCTGATTGTGGTGCTCTTTGTGGGCTGCCTGGTCAAGCCGGTGGGGGGCTACGCTGCTCCCAGCGGCAGCTACACCGGAAACGCGGCCGTTCAGGGTTTTGTGGACGGCTACCAGACCATGGATACCATCGCCGCCCTCAACTTCGGCATCATCATTGCTTTGAACATCAGGGCGCGGGGGGTGGAGAGCGAAAAGGGCGTGGTGCGCACGACCATCCGGGCAGGATGGATTGCCGGAATCATGCTGCTGGTGATTTACGCTATGCTGGCCCACATCGGCGCCATGGCAGGGGGCGCTTTCCCGGGCACGGAGAATGGCGCTCAGACCCTGACCAAGATGGTGCCCGCTGTATTCGGCCCCTGGGGCAGCGCCATTCTGGCGGCTGTGTTTGTCATTGCCTGCTTCAACACCTGCGTGGGCCTTATCAGCTGCTGCAGCGAGTACTTCTGCGGGCTGTTCCCCAAAATCTCCTACCGGTGGTGGACGGTATTTTTCGCCGTGGTGAGCATGGCGGTGTCCAACGCGGGCCTGAACATGATTCTCAAGGTGTCAGTACCCGTGCTCAACGCCATCTACCCGGTGGCAATCGTACTTATTCTCCTGTCCTTTTGCCAGAAATGGCTGGGAGGCCTGCGGTATGTGTACCCTGTAACCATACTCTTCACCGGCGTGTCCAGTGTGCTCTCCGCCCTGCGGGGAGCGTCCCTGCTGCCGGCCGGGGCAGCCGAACTGCTGACCAAAGCGCCTCTGGCGTCCCTGGGACTGGGCTGGGCAACGCCTGCGGCGGCAGGGGTTGTCGTTGGCGTGCTTCTGTCCCTGGTGAGGGGCGGCCGCCGCCGGGCTCAGCTTGAATAGAAAGAAATAAAAGTAAACGCCGCGCTTCGTACCGAGTACAGAGCGCGGCGTTTGCTGTTTGGACTTAGAACTGCTCCAGCAGGAAGCGGCCGATGCTCTCCATGGCCAGACTGGACTTGCGGGTGGGGAACATCTGGAATACATGCCACATGTTGTTCCATACCTCCAGGCGGCAGGGCACCTGGGCAGCGTTCATCCGGTCCCGCAGGCGGATAGAGTCAGAGAGGAGCAGTTCGTTGCTGCCGGCCTGAATCAGAGTGGGCGGGAAGCCGGAAAAATCGCCGAAAAGCGGAGAGAGAAGCGGGTCGGCCAGATCGTGGCCCCGGGCGTAGGCGGAGCGGACGGCCTTGATGTACTCAAGGCTAATGGTGGGGTCCAGAGCGGCCCGCTCGGTGTAGGACCGGCCGCTGGCGGTCATGTCGGTCCAGGGAGACATGAGGATGAGCCGGGCAGGCAGCCGGCGGCCCATGGCCTTGAGCCGGTGGCAGAGCACCAGGGCCATATTGCCGCCGGCAGAGTCTCCGGCCACTACAATGTCCCGTGCGCCGTAGCCCTGGTACATCAGGTAGTCCCAGGCCTTCATGGCGTCGTCCGCGGCGGCGGGGAAGGGGTGCTCAGGGGCCAGGCGGTACTCAAAGGCCATCACCTCCCAGCCGGTGACGTTGGCCAGCTTGGCAGCCAGGGGGCGGGAGTAGCCCAGATTGCCGCTGGTGTAGCCGCCGCCGTGGCAGTAGAGCACCGCCCGCCGCCGGTCGTGACCCCGCTCGGGCCGGACCCAGGCGGCGTTCATGCCCTCCAGGGTGAAGGACTCCCACTTCATGCCCAGCATGGGGGCGGCCAAGCGGCCCAGCAGCTCCTGGGCCGCCCGTTGGCGCTCCAAGTCCTCCGGGGCTGTGGACTCGGGAGAGGTGGCAGAGTGGATGGCCTTGAGGGCGCGCATCATGGGGGCCAGCCGCCGGTCCTCGGCGGTGTCCCTGCGCGCGGCTGGGCGGATGAGCTTCATCCGGCGTTTTTCAGGTGTGTGTTCCATGGGGACCTCCTTGGGAAGTTGGGGGATAAAACGGGAAAAATGCCTGTAAATCCGGGATACAGAGCGTTTGAAGATAGATTATATCATACTATGCCTGGCTGGAAAAGAAAAGAGGCAGAATTTGCGGCAGATGGGCAGGTTGTAGTTTTGCGCCAACCATGCTACAATATGGGGTGCGAAAGCGGTCCTGGGGCCGGGAGAAGAGGGTGAGAAGATGCCCAAGCATAAGAAGAAAAAGCCGGACTGGTATCCTCTGGACAATGCGGGCGTGCTCTACGCCTCCATTCAGAAAGAGAAATATTCGGCCATCTACCGGTTCTCAGCGGTGATGACGGAGGAGGTGGACCCGGCCGCGCTCCAGCGGGCGGTGGACCAGGTAATGCCCCGGTTTCCCGGCTTCCGGGTGCGGATTAAGCAGGGCCTGTTCTGGTACTACCTGGAGCCCAACGACGCTCCGGGCCCCTTTGTCCGGCCGGATATCGCCAACCCCTGCCAGCCGGTGCGGTTCAAGGAGGACAACGGCTGGCTGGTGCGGTTTTACTACTACCGGCGCCGCATCTCTCTGGAGGTTTTTCACGCCCTGTCAGACGGCAGCGGCGCGCTGACCTTTTTCCGCACGCTGCTGGCGGTGTACCTGCGGGAGACGGGAGTGGATATCCCCGAGGGCGGCGGCGTGCTGAACATCCATGAGCCTCCGGCCAGGGAGGAGATGGAGGATGCCTATTCCCGCTACGCGGGAAAGAAGGTGCTCCGGGGCGGCTGGCAGAAGACGGCCTACCCCAACACCAGTGAAGCAGAACCCTTTTACACGCTGAATGTGACCATGGGCTTTATGCCGGTGGACAAGCTCAAGGAGGTGGCCAAACGATACGGCGCCTCCATTACGGAATACCTGGCGGCAGTGCTGATGCAGGCCATCATGGAGAACCAGGCGGCCCAGCGGCCACACCGGCCCCGCCCGGTGGCCCTGGCCATCCCCATCAACCTGCGGGGCTGGTTCCCATCCAAGACCCTGCGGAACTTTATCCTTACGGTGCGGCCCTGTATTGACCCCGCTCTGGGGGAGTATACCTTCCAGGAAATTGTGGACCGGGTACACCACTTTATGCGCCTGAGCGTCAACCGGCAGGAGATGCGGGCGGTGTTTACCGGCAATGTGCGCTTTACTGCCAACCGGTTTCTCCAGCTCATCCCGGTGGTGCTGAAGAATCCGGTTATGTCCCTGTCCTACCGGCTGGTGGCGGCCCGGCCATACTCGGCCACCTACACCAATCCGGGGCAGTTCAAGGTGCCCCCTGAGATGGCGCCCCACATCCAGCGGATGGAGGTTATCCTGGGCCAGGCTACCCGGCCCTCGCCTCACTGCGCCTCCATCAGCTATGGAAATGTAATGGAGATAACCTTTGCAGGCACTGGGGTGTCAAGCGAGACAGAACGCCGGTTTTTCACCCACCTGGTAAAGGAAGGGATTCCCGTCCGGGTGGAGAGCAACCGAACAAAATGACGGCCGGAGGGCCGCCTCAGAGGTGAAAGGATATGTCATATTGCGTCAACTGCGGCGTAGAGCTGGACGATACGGCCCAGTCCTGTCCGCTGTGCCATACGCCGGTGCTCAATCCCAACAAGCCGGTGGATATGTGGGGTCCCAAGCCCTTTCCCACGGAGAAAGGGGAGGTGCCTCCGGTAGCCCGGGGGGAACTGGCCCTTCTGATCAGCGCCATGCTGGTGTCAGTGGCGGTGTGCTGCGGCGTGCTGAACCTGTTCCTGCGGGCGGAACGGGCTTGGTCGCTGTATGTCATCGGCGCGGCGGTCATGCTGTGGATTTGGTTTGTGCCGCCCTTGCTGCTGCGGCGGCTGCCGGTATGCCTGCGTCTGGTGCTGGATGTTTTGGCTGTGGCCCTGTATGTGTTTCTCATCTCTCTGGACCTGGGCGGCGGAAACTGGTATTGGCACCTGGCGCTGCCCATTATTCTGCTGGGCGGGGCGATTGTGCTGGGGCTGGCACTGATTTTCCGGGGTGGCAGGCGGTCCATCCTGACTACTACCACATTGATTATCGGGGCCATTGGCCTGTTTCTGCTGGGCGTGGAGCTGTTTGTGGACCGTTTTCTCACAGGCAGCTGGCAGCCGGGCTGGTCCCTGATTGTGGTGACGGTGTGCGTGGCCCTGATGATTCCCCTGGTGATTGTCCGCCGGGTGCCCTCCCTGCGGGAGGAGGTCCGGCGCAGGTTTCATATGTAAGCAAAAATCGCCTGCCGGCGCCATGCCGGCAGGCGATTTTAATTCTTTTAGCTCCCCGCTCTGGCCGTGTGGACCCATTTAAAACCTGCACGAAATGGCAGGTGGGTTGCCTCCATGATGTTTCTCCGCTTCCAACTTCCGACCTCGGGAGTCGGGAGGCCTGCGATCCGCACCATGAGTGTGGCATCCCGTTTCAGAAATGTGGGTTTAAATAAAGCCCATCACGCACCGAGCAGGGAGAGAAAAGGAAGGCCTTACTGGCCGTCCTCCTCGTCTGCAAACAGCTGTTCCATAAACTGCTGGTAGACCAGCTCCAGCTCCTCGTCGCTGTCCAGGGTGGAGAGCTGTTCCTCGCCGTCTACCTCCACCACCTTCATAATGATGAGGCCGTACTCCTCGTCCAGGTCCACCTCTTCCACATCCTTGCCGTCCTCGACAGCGGGGAAGAAGGCCATGTAGGTCTCGCCATTATACTCCAGGGTGTCCAAATGCTCCAGCTCAAACTCGTTGCCGTCCTCATCCGTGACGGTGATGAAATCCGGGCCGTACTCTTCGCTCATAGTCTGCACCGTTTCCTTTCCGATGTTACAATGGTATTGTAACCTGAATGAAGAAAAAAAGCAATAGAGGGACGAGCCAAATTTTATCTTCCGTTTACACTGGAGGCGAAATGTAAATCATTAGGGTGGACAAGAGAGCGATTTATGTTTATAATAAGGGCTGTTGAATAAACCGTTTTGCGGTTTATTTGTGCAGCATCTGCCGCACAATCCTTCGAAAAAGGATAAAATGAGCTGCTTTTGGAGGATTTGGCGCGGACTGGCGGGTGCAGCCGACAGCGCGTGGAGACAGAGAACAGATTGATAGAGCACCATAGCTTACGGAGGTGTTATTTTGGCCAATACCAACGAGACCTGGAGCGGCAGCCCGGGTCAGACCCCGGCGCCCCGGCGCAGAAAACGCAGAAGAAAGGGCAGTACGGTGGGCCATGTCTTTGCCACCATCGGCAAAGTACTGGGCACGCTTGTACTGGTCGGCATCACCACCTGCGCCTTCCTGGCCTGCTTTGCGGCAATTTATATTCAGCAGGTGATCATTCCCCAGACAGACCTGAATCTGGGCGACTTTATTGTGGATATGTCTCTCTCCAGCACCATGTACTACACCGACAGCAGCGGCACCCTTCAGGAGCTGCGCACCATCTACGGCTCCGACGGCAACCGGGTCTGGGTGGAGTATGAGGACATTCCTCAGAATCTGATTAACGCCACCATCGCCATCGAGGACCACCGATTCCGGGAACACCACGGCGTGGACTGGATTCGCACAGCCAAGGGCGTGCTGACCATGTTCACCGGAGGCGACGTCCAGGGCGGCTCCACCATCACCCAGCAGCTTATCAAAAACCTGACCACCGAGAAGGAGGTCACGGTTCAGCGGAAGATTCTGGAGATTTTCCGGGCCCTGGAGTTTGAGAAGAAGTACTCCAAGAACCAGATCCTGGAGGCTTATCTCAACTATATCTACCTGGGCGAGCACTGCAACGGCGTGTATACCGCAGCCTATACCTATTTCGGCAAGGACGTGTCTCAACTCTCCCTGGCTGAGTGCGCCAGCCTGATCAGCATCACCAACAACCCCTCTATGTATAACCCCTACCTCAACAAGGAGAACAACACCTACCGCGCCAATCTGGTCATCAGCCGGATGCTGGAACTGGGGATGATCTCCCAGGAGGAGTACGACCAGGCCAAGGCCGAGCTGGACGCAGGGCTGAACTTCGTCCGGGGCGAGGACGAGGAGCGGGACGAGACCGCCTACACCTGGTATGAGGACCAGGTGATTGCAGACGTGGTGGCCGACCTGATGGAGAAGTACGACTACTCCGAGACCACTGCGCTGAATATGATCTACTACGGCGGCCTGACCATTGAGACCTGCCTGGACATGGACATCCAGAACATTGTGGATTCGGTCTATGAGAACATGGACAACCTGCCCTACATCTCCTCCTCCGGCCAGCAGCTCCAGTCCGCCATTGTCATCGTGGACCCGGAGGGCAACATTGTGGCGTTGTCCGGCGGCATGGGAGAGAAGGAGGGCAGCCGTATCTGGAGCCGGGCCACTGACAGCAAGCGGGCCCCCGGTTCCTCCTTCAAGCCTCTGTCGGTGTACGCCCCCGCTCTGGATATGGGTCTCATCACTCCGGGCACCGTCTTTGACGACAGTCCCTATCAGCTGGAGGGAGGGAGCCCCTACCCCAGCAACTCCTATAACAGGTACCTGGGGCGTATGACCGTCCGGGACGCCATCAAGATCTCTTCCAACGCCGTGGCCATCAAGACTCTGGCCCTGCTGACGCCCCAGGCGTCCTTTGACTTCCTGACCACCAAGCTGGGCTTTACCAACAGCGACGACGGCCTGGTGTACCAGAAGGAGGTGGGGGGGCGCACCCTGACCGACGTGGCCCTGGCGCCGCTGTCCATGGGCGGCCTGACCAACGGCGTGTCTGTCCGTGAGATGGCCACCGCCTACTCTGTGTTCCCCCGGGGCGGCACTTATCTGGAGAGCCGCACCTACTACCGGGTGCTGGACTCCAATGGCAACGTGCTGCTGGACACCAATGAGGAGCGGGTGCCTGTCACCGCCGTGAAAGACACCACTGCCTGGTATATCAACTCCATGCTCAAGGGCGTGGTGAGCTATGACCGGGTGAGCGGCAATATTGCCACCGGCTATGAGGCCGTCCTGGAGAATATGACCGTGGCCGGCAAGACCGGTTCCACCAACTCCAACCGGGACCGCTGGTTTGTGGGCTACACACCCTACTATACCGCCGCCGTCTGGTGCGGTTATGACCAGCAGGAGCGTATCACCTCCAACGGCAATCCCTCTGCCCAGATGTGGACCAAGGTTATGAGCCAGATTCATGCCGGGCTGGAGAACAAGGATTTCCCCCAGCCCGATGGCCTGACCGAGGTGACAATCTGCACGGAGAGCGGCATGATTGCCACCGACGCCTGCGCGCTGGATCCCCGTGGTCTCCAGACGGTAAAGGAGTACTACTTTGCGGGCGACGCGCCTACGGAGTACTGCACCGTCCACAATACCACGCCATTCCCTGAGGGCGGCCTGGTGACTGTGTGTCTGGACGATCCTTTCCTGGACGGCAACGGCAACCCCACCGGCATGTATCATATCGCCGGAGACAACTGCCCCGAAGCCAGAAAGTCTACTGTGTCCGTGCTGGACTTTGTCCGGGAGCGGGTGGGCAGCAATTACAGCATTGCCGACGACATCTTTACCAAGGACTACCTGCTTCAGGCGGGGACCGCGGCCTATTGCACTGTCCACAATGAAGTGCTGCCCTACGACCCGGCTACCTTCAACATCGAGGACAAGACTACCTGGCCTACTCAGGCCCAGTGGCCCGGTTTTGACCCGGAGGACGAATCCACTTGGCCTGTGGTAGAGACCACGGAGCCGGAGACTTACGACCCGGAGACCTTTGACTTCCTCAACCCGGCCACCTGGCCCACCCAGGAGCAGTGGCCCGGCTTTGACATTGAGGACAACAGCACCTGGCCCACGCCGGGCGGCACGCCTCCCGGAAACGACCCCTGGGAGCAGCCCGCTGAGCCTGGCGAGACCACGCCGCCGGAGGATGGAGGGAGCGTGGTGACGCCCACGCCCACGCCTGACCCCAGCGTCAGTCCTACGCCCGGCGAAACGCCGTCTGAGGCGCCCTATATCCCGGCGGCATAAGAGATAAGCACGCGGCTATGCGGAACGCCTCCCGGCTTAAAACCGGGGGGCGTTTATTCTGAGCCGACCCGGCGGGAATTCGCTCCTTGCCTTTCAGGGCATGCTATGCTAAAATTGATAAAACTGGATGAGCGAGGGGGCGGTAAGGCGTCCGGTGTGCATTGCGCCGCCGGGCGGCGGCTTCCAACGGAGAGAAAAACCGGAGGTGTGTCATGAAGATTCAGGAATCCGCAGAGAATTATCTGGAGACCATCCTGATGCTCAAGGAAGAAAAAGGCGCGGTGCGCTCCGTTGATATTGCCCGCAAGATGGATTTCTCCAAGCCCAGCATCAGCCGGGCCATGAGCCTGCTGCGGGAGAACGGCTATATCACCATGGACAAGGAGGGCCTCATCAACCTGACCGACGCAGGCATGGAGATTGCCTCCCGCATTTATGAGCGCCACCGGCTGCTGAGCAAATGGCTGGTGGCCCTGGGAGTCTCGCCGGAGACGGCGGCGGAGGACGCCTGCCGCATTGAGCACGACGTGTCGGACGAGACATTCCAGAAGATTAAGGAGCATATTGCCGGGAAGCTTCCGGAGGATTAAGCAGAACGGTTTTGCCCCCGGCCATCAGGTGGCCGGGGGCATTTTTGTGCCGGAGAATGGCGGATAGGAGGGGCGGCATGATTGCAGACCTGCATATTCACTCAAAATACTCCCGCGCCACCAGCGCCCAGTGTGTGCCCGAATACCTGGACCTGTGGGCCAGGCGGAAGGGCATTGGACTGGTGGGGACCGGCGACTTCACCCACCCGGCCTGGCGGGCGGAGCTGGCGGACAAGCTGGAGCGGGACGGGAACGGACTGTATGTCTTGAAAAAAGAGTACTGCCAGCCTGAGGAGATTCCCGGTGCAGGCACGCCCCGCTTTGTGGTCACCGGGGAGATCAGCACCATCTACAAGAAGGACGGCAGAGTGCGGAAGGTCCACAGCCTCATCCTCCTGCCCGGCCTGGAGGCGGCAGAGGAGCTTTCCCGCCGGCTGGAGGCCATCGGCAACATCCGCTCCGACGGACGGCCCATCCTGGGCCTGGACTGCCGGGACCTGCTGGAGATTACACTGGAGGCCTGTCCTGAGGCGGTGTTCATCCCCGCCCATATCTGGACGCCCCATTTCTCCGTCTTTGGGGCCTTTTCCGGCTTTGACCGTCTGGAGGACTGCTTTGGGGATTTGACCGGGGAGATTCACGCCTTAGAGACTGGACTCTCCTCCGACCCACCCATGAACTGGAGGCTCTCCGCGCTGGATGGCTATCAGCTGGTGTCCCACTCGGACGCCCACTCCCCGGCCAAACTGGGCCGTGAAGCAGATTTACTTGACATCAATCCTGACTATGACAGCCTGCGCCGTGCCCTGTGCACCGGCGAGGGCCTGCTGGGCACCCTGGAATTTTTTCCCGAAGAGGGGAAATATCATCTGGACGGCCACCGCCCCTGCGGCCGGTGCATGACGCCGGTGGAGACGGTGGCGGCAGGGGGCAAGTGCCCGGTGTGCGGGAAGAAGCTGACCATTGGGGTGCTTCACCGGGTGGAGGAGCTGGCCGACCGGCCTGAGGGCTTCCGTCCCCAGGGGGCCAAAGAGTTTCAGAGCCTGGTGCCTCTGCCTGAGGTCATCGCCGCCTCCCTGGGGGGCAGCCCGGAGAGCAAAAAGAACGCCGCTCTCTATATGCACATGTTGTCCCGGCTGGGCCCTGAGTTCCGCATTTTGCGGGACATCCCCGTCGAGGATATTGAGCGTACCGCCGGGCCCTGCGTGGCCGAGGGTATCCGACGCCTGCGCAGCGGCCAGGTGGAGCGGACGGCGGGATACGACGGAGTGTACGGCAAAATCGGCCTGCTGACCAGCGCAGAGCGGGAGGCCCTCAGCGGGCAGGAATGCCTGTTCGGCGCGGCTGTACCTGCACAGAAGAGCGAGAAAGCGCCCAAATCCCTGCCGGTCAAAAAGACAGCGGGGACGGCAGAGCAGAAGCACAAGGCGGCCGCCGGGCTTAATGAGGCCCAGCGGGCCGCTGTGGAGGCGGAAAGCCGGGCGGTGGCAGTGTCCGCCGGGCCGGGCACGGGCAAGACCCGCACCCTGGCCTACCGGATTGCCCATCTGATAGAGGACCAGGGGGTGAGCGCCGGACAGATTACGGCGGTTACTTTCACCAACCGGGCCGCCGAGGAGCTGCGGCAGCGGCTGGAGCATGTGCTGGGTGGCAGGCGGGCCATGCGCGGCCTGACGGTGGGCACCTTCCACGCCATCAGCCTGAAAAATCAGCCCGGCGTGTGCCTGCTGGATCAGTCCGAGGCGCTGGCTCTGGCAGAAGAGGCGGCGGGAGAGGCCATGTCCCCTGAAGAACTGCTTCGGGCGGTGTCCATGGAGAAAAACGGCCTGCCGATAGCGCTGAACAGTGAGGAGCGGAAGGCCTGCGAGGCCTATCAGGCGCTCCTGAAAGAGCGCGGGGCTATGGACTTCGACGACCTGCTGCTCTCCGAGCTGGCCCGGGCGGAGCATGCGCCAGACAAGGATCTGCGGCCCTTCACCTACCTGCTGGTGGACGAGTTCCAGGACTGCGACCCTATCCAGTACCGGCTGCTGCGGGCCTGGAACCGGGCGGGGGAGAGCTTGTTTGTCATCGGAGACCCGGACCAGGCCATCTACGGCTTCCGGGGCGGGGATGGGGCGAGCTGGAAGCGTCTGGCGGAGGACTGGCCGGAGGTGCGCACTGTCCGTCTGACGGAGAACTACCGCTCCCGGGCGGAGATCCTTCGCTGCGCCCTGCCGGTCATTGAGAAAAACGGGGGCGGACCCAGGGGACTTCGCAGCGTCCCGGGCCCCGGCGGCAGAGTGCGGCTGGTGACGGCGGAGAGCCCCCTGTCCCAGGGGATTTTTGTGGCCAGGGAGATTGGGCGCCAGGTGGGCGGCATGGACATGGTGTCCGCCGGCGGAGAGGCTGTCCGCACCTTCTCCGATTTTGCAGTGTGCTGCCGCACCCGTCGTCAGCTGGAGCTGCTGGAGGAGTGCCTGCGGAAAGAGGGCATTCCCTGTGCAGTTACTGGACGAGGCGGCTTTCTGACCCATCGGACGGTCCGGGGAGCGCTGGCCTTTTTCCGCGCCCTGGCCTGGCCGGAGCGGGAGGATCCGTCTCTGGCCCTGCTGCTGGGCTTTGACTGCCCGCTGGAGGCAGCTCACGCCGCAGCGGGGGTCTGGAACCGGGAGACAGGCAGCGCTGTGGAGCGGGCCAGAGCCGCCGAGGCGGCAGGTTCTGGTGTGGACAGCCTGTCCCGCTGGCGGGCGCTGATGGAGCAGCTGGCGCCTCTGATGGGCCGGGACAAGCCGATCCGTCTGCTGGAGGCCTATGGACGGGCGGTGGGCCAGGCGGGAACAAAGCCCCTGGAACAGCTGATGAACATGGCGGTGTTTTACCGCCGGATGGAGGACTTCCTCCTCAGCCTGGCCGTGGGCCGGGAGGCCGACCTGCTGCGCAGCGCGGGGCAGGGGTACCGGGCGGGCTATGTGACGCTGACCACCCTCCACGCCGCCAAGGGCCTGGAGTTCCCGGTGGTGTTCCTCTGCGGGGTGGAGAAGGGGCTGCTGCCCTACCAGTCCCGCCGCAGGGCCTCCGACCCGGCGGAGGAGCGGCGGCTGTTCTATGTGGGCATGACCCGGGCCATGGAGGAGCTCATTCTGGTCGCCGGACCGGAGCCGTCCCCCTTCCTGGCGGACATTCCGCCGGAGGCCGTGGAGACGGAGCGGGCAGCACGGCCCGCCCGGAGCGGGGACGGCCAGTTGAGCCTGTTTTAAGCGCTGTCCCGCCAGAGATGGAAAATCCCGCAGTCGTGAAGCCGTTTGAGAAAAATGGCAGCTAACGGGAAAAAGATCATGCCCCACACGCCGAAGACACGAAAGCCCACATACATGGCGAAGAGGGCGGCAAGGGGCGGCAGGCCCGCCTTCTGCCCCACCAGTCTGGGTTCCAGAAGACTGCGTACGGCGGACACAAGACCGTACAGCACGGCCAGTCCCAGAGCCAGCTTCCAGTTTCCGGACAGCAGGGAGAGCAGGGCCCAGGGAAGAAGCACTGTCCCTGTACCAAAGACAGGCAGTGCGTCCACCAGAGCCACCAGAGCGGCCAGCAGCAGGGCCAGATCCACCTGCAAGAGGAGAAAGCCTGCTGTCAGCTCGCCAAAGGTAATGAGCATCAGCAGGCCCTGGGCCCGCAGCCAGCCTCCCAGGGCATCCTTGAGCACGGGGACAGCGCGCCTGAGCCTGCTCTGCCAGGAAGCCGGCGTCTGCCGGGAGAGAAAGGCAAGCACCTGTGGCCGGGCGGCGCTGGAGAAGTAGGCGGCCAGGGCGGTGGTGAAGAGAAAAAGGGCGGCGTCGGGGACAGCAGCCGCTGCCCCGGCGGCAATCCCGGCCAGAAAATCATAGAGCTTGGCGGGCAGGGAGATACCCTGACGGATAAAGCCGTCCAGGGCGTCCTGGGCGAAGTCCTGGAGCTGGACGGGGAGCGCCACAATGAAGCGGTAGGCCCAGTCTCCCACCTGATTGCCCAGGGAGGGCAGACCGGCGAGCAGCACGGGAAGGCGGCCCAGCAGGAGGGCCAGCTCATATCCCGTCCGCCACAGAATGAGGCCCAGAACTCCGCAGAGCAGGAGAGCCAGTCCCGCAGTGGTAAGAGCGGCGGCTAGTCCCCGCCTGAGCCGAAACCGGTTCATCAGCATCTTCACAGCGGGCTCCATCAGCCAGGCCAGTCCCAGGGCCAGCAGAAAGGGAAGCACCCAGGGCAGCAGCACAGTGAGGGCCAGCCATACCCCGGCAGCGGCCAGAGCCGCACAGAGAAGGGTCAGCAGGACATGGACAAGGCGTTTTTCAGTCACGGACAGGACCTCCTGTGAAAAATGACGGAATATGAGGGATATTCAGCCGGAAATCTGTGAGATTGTGCTCTGCGTTTGTACTTGCGTCCAGCCTCCTACTATGCTAGAATGAAGTTCATACACAGACAAATGACCTTGTTGCAAAGACAAGGAGCCGGGAGGCTGCATAGAATGGCGAAGAAACCCAAATACTTCATTATAGATGCCGAGGCGCTGCCCGAGGTGTTCCTCAAGGTGGCGGAAGCCAAGCGGATGCTGGAGACCGGCGAGGCGGACACCGTCAACCGGGCCACTAAGGTGGCGGGCATCAGCCGCAGTGCCTTTTATAAATATAAGGATGCGGTCCGGCCCTTCAACGACATGCTCAACGGACGGATTGTCACCTTCCAAATCATGATGAAGGATGAGCCGGGGGTACTCTCTGCGGTCTTGAATATCTTTGCCCGGACGGGTGGGAATATTCTTACCATTAACCAGGGCATCCCGGTGAGCGGCTGCGCGGCGGTGACCATCGGCGCGGAGACCTCTGGACTGGAGGAGCCGGTAGAGGATCTGATGAACCGGGTGGCCGCCCAGGAGGGGGTTATCCGGTGCGAAATCCTGGCGGGATAAGGAATCCGCATGGCCCATTACAGCGATACAGAGAGGAAGAATGGTATGACAGTAAATGTAGCGATTCTGGGCTTTGGCACGGTGGGCTCCGGCGTGGCCGAGGTGCTGACCAAAAACCACACCCATATTGATGAGAAGGTCCACAATTCCGTCTGTCTGAAATACATTCTGGATGTGCGTGACTTTCCGGACAGCCCCTTTGGAGACAAAATTGTCCACGATTTCAGCGTAATTGAGAACGACCCCGAGGTCAACATCGTGGTGGAGACCATCGGCGGCGCCAAGATTGCCCGGGAGTTCACCGAGCGGGCCCTGAGGGCGGGCAAGAGTGTGGTGACCTCCAATAAGGAGCTGGTGGCCACCTGCGGCTACGAACTGCTGAGCCTGGCCAAGGAGCATGGCGTGAGCTACCTCTTTGAGGCCAGCGTAGGCGGCGGCATCCCCATTATCCGTCCTCTGAGCCGCTGCCTGGCGGCCAACGAGATTGAGGAGATCTGCGGCATCCTCAACGGCACCACCAACTACATTCTCACCCGCATGATTAAGGCAGGGCTGTCCTTTGAGGCGGCGCTGGCGGAAGCCCAGCAGAACGGCTACGCTGAGAAGGACCCCACTGCCGACATTGAGGGGGAGGACGCCTGCCGGAAAATCTGTATCCTGGGCGCCCTGGCCTTTGGCCGGCATATCTACCCCAGCCAGGTACCTACTGAGGGCATCACCAAGGTGACCCTGGCCGATGTGGCGTATGCCGACGCCTGCGGGCGGAAGATCAAACTGCTGGGCCGCGCCATCCGCCAGCCGGACGGCCGGGTGTGCGCCTATGTGGCGCCCCATCTGGTCAGCGGAGATGACCCTCTGAGCGGAGTGGAGGACGTGTTCAACGCCATTACAGTCCGGGGTGACGCGGTGGGCGACGTGATGTTCTACGGCCGCGGCGCCGGTAAGCTGCCCACCGCCAGCGCAGTGGTGGCCGACGTGATGGACGCCGCCCGGCACATCAAATCCATGAAGTACATGGCCTGGGGACCCGGAGGGGACGATGTGGTGGCCCCCGTGGATGGCCTGGAGAGTTCCTGGTATGTCCGCACCGCTGCGGATGCGGATGCGGTTCGCACCGCCTTTGGAGAGGTGAATTTCCTGGCCCGGGCTGGCGCCCCGGAGCATGAGACCGCCTTCCTCACCGGACCTATGACCCGGAGCCAGGTGGAGAGCAAGCTGGCGGGTATGGAGCAGCTCTCTCTCTTCCGTGTTCTGGATTGACAGCGGCTGTCCGGCGGCATAGAATAGGGCAGGCGGAACAGGGCCTGGACCGGTCCGGAGGGGCCGGGGCCAGGCCGGCGTTTCCGGCATGCCGCCGAGAAACACACTCATTGGGGGTACATAGAAATGGGACTCATTGTACAGAAATTTGGCGGAAGCTCGGTGGCGGACGCGGATAAAATCCGCAATGTAGCCCGCATCATCACCGAGACCTACCGCCGCGGACATAGCGTGGTGGCGGTGCTGTCCGCCCAGGGCGACACAACCGACGATCTGATTGCCAAGGCCGCGGAGATCAATCCCAACGGCTCCAAGCGTGAGATGGATATGCTCCTGTCCACCGGCGAACAGATCTCCTGTGCGCTGTGCGCTATGGCCATTGAGGCCATGGGTTATCCGGTCATCTCTCTCACCGGCTGGCAGGCCGGTGTGCGCACCAACTCGTCCTACTCCAACGCCCGCATCAAGCGTGTGGCGCCGGAGCGGATTCTGGCCGAACTGGACAAGAAGTGCATTGTGATTGTCACCGGCTTCCAGGGCATCAACAAGTATGACGACATCACCACCCTGGGCCGGGGCGGGTCGGATACCTCCGCTGTGGCGCTGGCGGCCAGCCTGCATGCGGATCTGTGCCAGATCTACACCGATGTGGACGGCGTCTATACCGCCGACCCCCGCCATGTGGAGGGCGCGAAAAAACTGGACGAGATTACCTTCGACGAGATGTTGGAGCTGGCCACCCTGGGCGCTCAGGTACTCCACAACCGGTCCGTCGAAATGGCAAAGCGGTACAATGTCAACCTGGAGGTGCTCTCCAGCTTCTCGGGCAACCCCGGGACCAAAGTCAAGGAGGTCGTGAAGAACGTGGAAAAGACGCATGTGAGCGGTGTAGCCAAAGACAAGGATGTAGCCCGGCTGGCTCTGGTGGGCCTGTCCGATACTCCGGGCATTGCCTTCAAGATTTTCTCTCTGCTGGCTAAGGCCAAGATCAACGTGGATATCATTCTCCAGTCCATCGGCCGGGGCGACACCAAAGACATCAGCTTTACCGTCCACAAAAGCGACAAGGACGAGGCGAAGCGTCTGCTGGAGGAGAACAAGGCCTACTTGGGCTTTGACCATATCGACGTCAGCGACAACATTGCCAAGGTGTCCATTGTGGGCGCTGGCATGATCAATAACCCCGGCGTAGCCTCCCTCATGTTTGAGGCGCTGTACAATGCGGGCATTAACATCAACATGATCTCCACCAGCGAGATCAAGGTGTCCGTCCTGGTGGATGCGGACGACGCCGACCGGGCGGTTCAGGCCGTCCACAACAAGTTCTTCTCCGAGTTTGGCGGGAACGTGTAAATTGGCAAAGAGGCGCGGAGTACCTGCTCCGCGCCTCTTATCATTGCGGATGAAGGGCCCGAATACGCTAAAAAAGCGCGCTGCAAGGCGAAAAATGGGGATGCGGAGAAAAAAGCCAGCGCTTTGAAGCGCTGGCTTTCTCAATGCTGCTGTGACGGGATATAGAGAGGGGAAGGCGGCTTATTCAGGAGCTTCCGTTTTTTCTCCTGCGGGGCGGAGGGGAGAGACATCGTGCTCCAGGCAGATGGCGGAGCCATCAGGGGTGAGGGCCTGAAATTCCTTCTGAATCCGCTGGCCAATCTGGAGGGCGTTTTCACAGGAGGCGTCCAGGACCATGAGCAGAAATTGGCAGCTGCTGTACTGCGTGAAAACATCGCCTGCCCGCACAGAGCGCTGGATGACCTGGCGCAGCAGCTCCATGTACTGCTTCCTGTTTTCCAGCGGGATAAAATCTCCGTTTTTATCGGTCAGAGTTAAAAGAATGATATAGGCGCTGGAGCCGTTGCGGCGCAGGCCCCGCTCTACAAAGCGAAAAATCCGCCGGAAGTTGTCATAATCCTGGCAGTAAGCCCCGGGGGCCAGCGATTCCTCCGTCAGGTCCTGGCGGATGCGTTTCATGTCAGTATGGATGCCCTTGGCATTTCCAGACAGGACAGTCATAAGCGTACCTCTCAGTTATATATGGGGAAGAATTCGTATTTTATTTATACATAATATCACTAAGATTGTGGATATTCAAGGGCAAAGAGAAAAAAGAAGAGGTATAAAAGGGAAAAGCGGAAGGCTGCAAGCCTTCCGCTTTTTTTGACACAAACCATTAGTCTGCCAGATACTTTTTCACCAGTTCCTGAAGCAGCTCGTCCCGGTCGAGACGGCGAATCAACGCGCGGGCGTTGTTATAATTGGTGATATAAGTGGGGTCTTCAGAGAGAATATAACCCACAATCTGATTGATGGGGTTGTAGCCCTTCTCCTGAAGAGAGTTGTAGACAGACGTGAGAATATCCTTAATCTCCTGGTCCTTGTCATAGTTGAGACTAAATTTTCTTGTATAGTCTATCTCCATAAACGGGTACACCTCCCAAGGCTGTTGACAGCCTGTAACTATTTCTTATTCTACCCGAAATCCCTTGAGGTGTAAAGGGGGGGATCGGAAAATTAATAAAAGATTTAATCCTCGCCCGGAGAAGGAAAGAATGGCGCAGAAAGACAAGCGGTTCGCTTTTTAGGAGAGCAGGCGGGATTCTTCCGCCACTATCAGTTCCACAGGGGAAAGCCGCAGGTCCCGCGGGCAGCCAAATGGAATCCTTAGCGCAGGACGGCGCCCAGTTCGCTCTCCAGGAGAGCCAGCACGCTCTTCACATCTTCATCCGCCTCGGCGGCAGTG
>NZ_CALXGI010000059.1 GCF_944387805.1 uncultured Pseudoflavonifractor sp.
GGCGGAGAAGTCCGGGTCGAAGGAGTCGATGACCTCGTCCCCCGCCTTCCGGGGCAGGGGGGCGGTGGTCATGCGCAGAAACTCCTCCAGGAAGGGCTCCACGCCGAAGTTGGTGAGGGCGGAGCCGAAGAACACCGGGGACAGCTTGCCGTGGCGCACCCGATCCAGATCGAACTCGGCGGCGGCGCCGTCCAGCAGCTCGATCTCGTCGGTGAGCTGCCGGTGCAGCCGCTCCCCGATCAGGCCGTCCAGGTTGGGATCGCCCAGCTCCACCTCGGTGGCGGTGGCCGCCTTGGCGCCGCCGTTGGAGGTAAAGTGGATGATCTTTTTGGAGCCCCGGTCGTACACGCCCTGGAACTCCTTGCCGCAGCCGATGGGCCAGTTCACCGGGTAGGTCTCGATGCCCAGCTCCTTCTCCAGCTCCTCCAGCAGCTCGAAGGAGTCCCGGGCCTCCCGGTCCATCTTGTTGATGAAGGTGAAGATGGGGATGTCCCGCATGGCGCACACCTTGAACAGCTTGCGGGTCTGGGCCTCCACGCCCTTGGCGGCGTCGATGACCATGACGGCGCTGTCGGCGGCCATCAGGGTGCGGTAGGTGTCCTCGGAGAAGTCCTGGTGGCCGGGGGTATCCAGAATATTGATGCAGAAGCCCTCGTACTGGAACTGCATCACCGAGGAGGTGACGGAGATGCCGCGCTGCTTCTCAATCTCCATCCAGTCGGAGGTGGCGGCCCGGCTGTTCTTCTTGCCCTTGACCACGCCGGCCTGGGCGATGGCGCCTCCGTACAGGAGGAACTTTTCGGTCAGGGTGGTTTTGCCGGCGTCAGGGTGGGAGATGATGGCAAAGGTGCGGCGGCGGGAAATTTCAGCTTCGTATTTCGACATATATGCAAACCTCTTTATCGTTTTATCACAGCACATAGGGGAGAAACGCCGTTAAGGGGGACACATGGCCGCCAGCGCGGCGGGAATGTCGGCAAAGGCATGGACGGCGGGCACGCCCTCGATGGGGCCGCCGAAGCCGTAGGCCGCGTGGAGGAAGGGAACGCCGGCCTCCCGGGCGGAGACGCAGTCCAGCAGGGTGTCCCCCACGTAGACCGGGCGCGCCAGGCCGTACCGCCGGACCACCAGGGCGATGTTGTGGCTCTTGGGCTGCCCCGTGCGGCCGGCGCACTCAAAGCCGGTGAAATAGCGGTCCAGCTTGTGGGCGGCGTAGAAGGTCTGGATATATCCGTCCTGGCAGTTGCTCACCACAAAGAGCTTTGCCCGGGCAGAGAGGGCGGCCAGAGTTTCCTCCACAGCAGGGTAGAGTGCGCCGCCATAGGCGCGCAGCAGGGCGCACTCGGCCTCCTCATGCTCCTGGAGCAGCAGGGCGCGGGTCTCCTCGCTCTCGTCAGGGAGGATTTTGCGGGCAATATCGGGCAGAAGCAGGCCCATGGTAGCCTCCACCTCGGGCACAGTTACCGGCGGACGGGTAATCCCGGGGTGGCGGCGCAGCACGACATTCCACCCCTCGCAGATGCGCACGGTGGCGTTCCAGAGTGTGCCGTCCAGGTCAAACAAAACGCCGTCAAACATGGCGGGAAATCCTCCCTGTCAAGGAAATAGAGAGCGTCACAAATTCAGCAGACATTACTTTATCCTATTTCCGCCCCAGTGTCAACAAAGAACGGGAATAGGAGGAGGTTATGCAGAAATTTTCGTGCAAAATTTAACCGGAAACGGGAAAACGGCAGTCCGCCCGGGAAACCGGACCCCGGCCTGCCGCTGGGCATGCCGGGGGCCGGTGCGCCTATTTTTCCTCAATGAGGGCCCGGAGGGCTTCCGGAGTTACGCCGGTGTGGACGACGCCGTCCCACCGGACGCAGGGGCCCTTGCCGCAGTTTTTCATGCAGCCGCCGGTTTGAAGCCGGAAGCCCGCGCTGGCCACGCCGCCGGGCACTGCGCCGTACTCCTTGGCCAGAAAATCCAACAGCTCCCGCCGCCGCCCGCAGGAGGGGCCCTGGCACACGGTCAGGCTGTGCCGCACCGCCTCGGTTTTGATGGAGGGGTAGCGCCTGAGCACCGCGGGGAGAAAGGAATCCCGAAAGCCAAGCGCCCGGGTAATCTCCTCCAGGGCGCCCTGGGGAATGACGCCGCCGTATAACGCCTGGGTTTCCCGCAGCAGCGACACCAGCTCATTCTGATCGCGGGCCGCGCCCCGGCTCTGATAAAAGGAGAGGATTTGAGCCAATTCCTCCTGATGCATAGAGAACCTCCTTGCAGAAAAGGTAACTTATATTACATAAAGTGCAATGCTTTTATCATGGTTTAAGAATAAGACATTCATACAGAATCCCGACAGATACAGAACGAAATCATAACGATACCCCGGGTGAAACCATATAAGCTGGAATTAGTTTAACATAGAGAAGCGCAATTGTACACGGAATGTTTCCTAAAAACAGAACAGGGATGCAGCCTCTGAGGCTGCATCCCTGTTCTATAACCAAAACCATCTCTGATTTCCATGCGCCGGCTGAAACTGCTCGGCTGAATAATACGGCGGCGGATTTTCCGGTAATAGCTTGCGAATACATTCAATCAATGGAACAGGACTTGGAGCGTATTATAGTAGTAATAGGACAAAAAGAAGTCGCTGTGTGAGAAATTGGAGAGGATGTAATAGAAATTATTGGTGCTGGTATCCGTGCCGAAGGAGAAGGCATCCTGCTTCATGAAATAGGCAATCTGATCCCTGGGCCCGTAGTCGTTGGGACCGCCGCTGGCAGCAAAGATAAAAAAGTCCAGGTCAGGGTTCGCGTCGATAGCCTCTTTCAGATAAGCATAGGCCTCCTCGTCTGTCGGGTTTTCTGAAATGAGTTTACCCGCCACACAGGTGGCGCTCATGGGGGACCACCACTTGAAGTAGGGAAGGGCGGAATGGAACATATACCAGGTGCAGCAGGCGCCTCTGGAATAGCCGGAGAAGCCGCGATGGCTGCGGGAGGCAATAAGCCCGGCCTCGTCAAAGCGCTCTGTGTAAGTATTATATTTGCTTTCTACTGCGGGAATGATGTCTTCTACAACCTCTCGCCAAAAGTTGGCCGGAACGCCCGCATAGTTGCCGTCCCCGGCGGGAGCGTCGGCCTCGGTTTTGCGGATCTCCGCAGCTTCATCGTCGTCCACCAGATAGTATGTAGTAAAGACGAGAATGAGCGGATCTACCTTGCCGGAGGCGAATAGGTTGTCGAAGCGGTTCTGATATTGCTCCTCCAAAAATTCATTGACAGATCCCTTGTTGCCATGCTGGAAATAGAGAACGTTGTACCTGGTGGCGGTATCGTCCGGGTCATAGCCATAGGGAAGATAAACGTTCACATATTTCTCGTAGGTTACGCCGTCTTCGTAGACATCCGTGGTATAGTCCACCCGCTCAAAGGTTCCGGGCTTGTCGCAGGGGGCATCCATGGCGGTATACTCAATAAATGTGAGCTCCTCATCCAGTACGGAGCCGGCAGGCGCGGTAATTTCCTTCTCCGTGTCGCTGAGCTTTTCCTCGGGAAAGTTGTGGTTTTTGTAGTAGGTAGTCACGTCGATTTCCCTGATGGGAGAGGGCTGGGCGGCCTGTGAGCCAACGCCGGGAGCGCAGGCAGTAAGGGACAGGCAGAGCGCAGTCAAAAGACAGAGAATTGAGATACGCTTCATAGTTCGAACCCTCCTGTGTGATTTTTATCGTGCCAGAACAAACTCAGCCATGGTTTGGATGAGAAATTCCTGGGCCTCAGGGGAGAGGGCGGAGAAGCTGTGGCCAGAGTTTTCCAACGAGTAGAATACGGCACTGCCGGACTCACGCTGGTTGTAAATTTCAATCTGGTTTTTGCCAAAATCGTGGGCAAAGTCCTCTTGACCGTTGAAGCAGATTACGTCTCCTTTGTAGGCTTTGATGGCCTCGTACGGGTCCTCCACGTCGTACTCGGCAAGGTAGGTCTCGTCCCCGTCCTCCCGGCCCAGAAGAGAGTCGTCCACACCGGTAGATAGAAGAATAAGGCCGGGAATCTCATTGTGATCAATGGCCACAAAGGAGGACACAATGCCGCCATAGCTCTCGCCAAAGAGGAAAATTCGATCGGTATCCACATAATCCAGCGTCTTGACCTTGGCCAGCACGGTCTCCAAGTCAGTCATGCGTGAGGTGTAATGGGCGGGGAAAAGCTTGGCGCCCTCGCTTTTGGCGCCGCTGCGGTTGCCGCCGCAGCACTCAAAGGAGAAGGCCGCGATCTTCTGCTCGGCCAGGCGGGTGTAGATAGCGCTGAAATTGGTGGCGTAACCGCTCTGACCGTGGGTATAAATTACCACGGGGACCTTCTCCCCTTCGGCCAGACCGGTGGGACGGGTCTCCACAGAATAGATATGCCGGCCTGTCACCTCGTTGCAGAGATAGTATTCACTGGACTGATAGGCGTCCCCGGAGTCCAGCTCCCGCGGCTCGGTGAACCACTTGCTGCTGGAGTCGGCAGAGGGAGACGGAGAGGGAGACGGGGCAGAGGCTTGGCTCTGGCAGGCAGTAAGCAGGAAAAGCAGGGACAGAATGGGACACAGAAGCTTTTGCATGTTCACGGCGATTTCTCCTTTATTTCATCTTCAAGGGTAAGCCGGCATCCACGTTTGTTGTACAAGTTTTTCTTCTGCACGTAAATATTAACAGCAAAACTGGTAGGTTCTACATCAAAATTGACAATAGGAAGGGGGTGCAGAGGGGGATTTTTGTTGCTATTTTGAAGAAGTGGGTGTTATAATGTTAGAACAAAGCGGTAAAGAGAGGGAAGATAGGGGACATGCTCAAGATATTGATTTTGGAGGACGAGCAGAAACATTTGGATATCCTGACGGCATACTTGGCGCGCTACCGGGAGGAGCACCCGGATTTTCAATATGTGCTGAATGTCTATGACAGAGGGCTGAGCCTGCTGAGTGAGTACAACTGCGGTGCCGATTTGATCTTCCTTGATATCCGGGTCCCTGATATGCTCGGGATCGATGTAGCGCGGGAAATTCGGAAAAGCGACGAAAATGTCATGATCGTCTTTATTACGAGCCTGGCTCAATATGCCATCGACGGCTATTCGGTAGACGCCTTTGACTACATCCTTAAGCCAATCAAATATGCCTCTTTTTCGGCAAAATTGAACCGGATTCGACGGATACTTTCCTACCGGGACTGTAAAACCATCCTGGAGCTGCGCAGCAAGGAGACCACTTACCGGGTTCCGGCAGACACTGTGACTTATATTGAGAGCTCGGGCCACGATATTTATGTCCATGTAAACGGACAGACAATCAAACAGTGGGGAACATTGGGGAAGTTCGAGGAACAGCTGAGAGAGGCCCACTTTGTCCGCTGTGACACCAGCTTTCTTGTGAATCTCAAATTTGTTCAGGGAGTACAGAAGGATACCGCTCTGGTGAACGGCAAGGTGATTCCAATTTCCCGTGCCAGACGGCGGGACTTTCTGACGGCCTTGGCCCAGTACAGAGGGGGAACCTCCTGATGCCGCAGTGGTATATTGACTGGCGAACCTCGATGATGCTGTTCCAAGGCGTTATGGGCGTGCTGCCTTTCGCCGGCGGACTTCAGAAGAGAAAGAACTTCTGGCCGCGCTTTTTGGGAGCCACGGCTGTCGGGATGCTCCTGTTCTACATCGTCATCTCAATGGCCTTCCCGGAACGCGCCGAACTGGCTGCCGGCGGGTGGCGGGCATTTGTAAGTGTGGCAGTGTACATAGTTTTGATTTTTATCTGCTGGTTTTCATTTCAAGAAAATGTTTGGACAGCGCTGTTCGTTGCCGCTGCCGGCTCCGTTGCGCAGGATATCGGCGGTTCTCTCAAGACTCTTTATCGGGGGATTCCCGCCTTTAATGCGCTGTGTGCAAGCGAGCTGGGCGTCCTGGTGGCCGACCTCATCAGTTATGGACTGCTCTTTCTGTTGCTGTTTATCGTCATGCGGCCCTTTGTCCATAGCCAGCGGTCCATTTTTGGCAGTCCCGGCAGAACGATTTTCACGGTGACGGCGTTTTTGATGTGCGTCGGAATGGCGCGGCTTACTTATGACAATCTGGGACGCAACCGGATGGCCATGACGGCGGAGAGTATCTACCAGATTATCTGTGACGTACTGATTCTGCTGGTCCAGTTTGGCGTAATGGAGCGGGAACGGCTGGGACAGCAAGTGGACAATATGCGGCAGCTTGTCCGGGAGCAGTATACCCAGTTCCGGCAGTCCCGTGATTCGGTGGAGATCATCAACGAAAAGTATCATGATCTCAAAGGACTCTTAGAAAGCTATAGCGGGAAGGTGTCTGATGGAGAAATTGCTAAGCTCAAAGCAAAGGTAGAGCAGTATGATACGTTCCTGGATACAGGCAATGAAGTGTTGGACATTGTCATTGCGGAAAAGCGGGCGTTATGCAATCAGCGGGGAATTGAGCTGACGACCCTTCTCAAGGGCGCAGAACTCAGGAATATTGAGGAATTGGATCTCTATTCCATTGTGAATAATACGCTCAACAATGCCATAGACGCCGTGAGCAAACTCCCTGAAGAAGAACGGTTTATTCTTCTGACGATATCTTCCTCGCCGGGGGGAGAGATAACAATTCACTCTGAGAACCCCTATACCGGGGAAGTAACCATAGAGGAAGGACTGCCCAAAAGCCAGCGGGATGCCCGCTATCACGGCTTCGGCATGAAGAGCATAGCGCATACGGCAGAGAAGTATGGCGGAAGCGTCGCGATTAAGGCGGAGGATGGAATGTTCTATCTGGATATTCTGCTGGTTGATCTCTGATATAGGACGGATTTTGATGCAGAAAGGCCTGTTTTTGCGGTTCCCATTTACGGGAACCGCTTTTTTTGTTACTTCTGTGTCAACCCGATTGTCAGGCGGGCTCAAAAAAGGAGGAAGGAACAGATGAAGAAAGTCCTTGCATTGCTTATGATGCTCGTGCTCTCTGCCGGTCTTCTGGCTGGATGCGGAGAAGGAACTGCCAGCGCCGCGCCGACTCCCAGTCCTGCGGAGTCCACTCCGCCGGTCCGCAGCGAGGAACTGTGGCTGGAGAGCGAAGGGAAGAAGGTCTACGGCAAGATGTACCTGCCGGGGGAAGAAAAGGACAGCTACCCCCTGGTGATTCTCAGTCACGGGTTCAACAGCTCTTCGATGCTCAATGAGGGCTATGCCGAGTCCTTTGCAAAGGAAGGCTACGCCGCATATGTCTTTGACTTCTGCGGCGGCAGTCCCAGCAGCAAGTCTGAGGGCGAAGTCACCGACATGAGCGTCCTCACCGAGGCCCAGGATCTGATGAACGTAATGGACAGCCTGAAGGAACTGGACTATATCGATGGCAGCCAGGTCTTTCTGTTCGGACTGAGTCAAGGGGGATTTGTCTCGGCCTATACCGCCGCTCAGCGGCCCGATGAGGTGAAAGGACTCATCCTTTTCTATCCCGCTTTTGTCCTCCAGGAGAACTGCTGGAAGAATCACAGTTCGGTAGACGATATTCCGGAAACCGAGGAGATGATGGGCGTCACAGTAGGCGCGATTTACTCCCGTGACGCCATGAGCTTCGATATCTATGATGAGATCGGAAAGTACACCGGCGATGTGCTCATCTGTCACGGGGACAAGGATACCATGGTGGATCTGAGCTACTCTGAGCGGGCGGCGGAGGTCTATGAGAACGCCGAGCTGAAGGTCATCAAATACGGCGAGCACGGCTTCCAGGGCAAGCTGGCCCGGGAGGCCACCGAGTACGCCGTGGAGTACCTCAAGGCCCATACAGACTGAAGTGTCCATATAATGTGACGGATTTTGATGTAAAAGCAACCGCTTTTGCGGTATATATTTACGAAAGCAGCCCCGCCTGATATGCTCGCACTGTGAATTGGGGCCAATGGTCCCGGAAGAGAAGAAATGGAGGAAACAACTGTGAAAAAGATTGCAAAACTGCTCTCGCTTTCCCTCGCTCTCGTCCTGCTCTGCACCTCTCTCAGCGCCTGCGGTAAGTCTGAGAGCGGCCCGTCCAAGATTTACACCGGCGGTACTGCGGCCTATCTCGACGGCATCGGCTGGTACTCCAGCGTGGTCTATACCCTGAAGCTCAACGCAGACGAGACCTATGAGCTGACCTATCAGAACTATATCTTTGGCACTACCGACCCCGGCTCCAAGGGCCTGCGCACCGTCATCTACACCGGCACCTACACCACGGCCGCTGCCGCGGACGGCTGGGAGACGCACCGGGATGTGACGCTGGCCCCGGCCACCCACATCTACTTCGAACAGCACGAGAAGGGATTTGGCCGCTCTGCTATCTCCGGCCACTGCGTCATCGACACCGACAACTGGACCGCTGACATGACCACCCTGCTGGATCCCGAGAACAACGCCATGGACGCCGAGGCGTTCCTGACCGAGTACGCCGAGACCATCACGGTCACTGTGGAGGACCCCTCTCTGGATACAGAGGACCCCTCTCTGGGCTACCGTATCCTGGAGCTGCCCGAGCTGAAGCTGGTCACCGCTGCCGGCTAACTCCACTTTCTGTTCAGAAGATCCGTACTTTACAGCCGGCGGTTGCTGCCCTATGCAGCAACCGCCGATTTATAAAGGAGGAAAAACCGTGAGAAAACAAAAAAATAAGGGAAATGTTCTCTGGACGGTACTGAGCATTGTGTTTACAGTGCTCTTTGCCTTCATGATGGTGGCCGGTCCCATTGCCAATAACTACGCCTCGATCATCAATATGGTGCTTGGCGTAGAGGGGACCAAGACCATTGGTGAGCCCGGAAAGGACTATTTTACTGCCGATTATACCAGCACCCAGCAGGAGGAAGAGGGCGCCAAAGTGGTGGAGAGCGTGGTGGCCAACGGCTCGGTACTGCTTCTCAACCGGGAGAATGCCCTGCCGCTGCCTGCTGGGGCCAAGGTCACGCTGGCCAGCGTAAACTCCGCCCAGTTTGTCTACGGCGGCACTGGCTCCGGCGGCATGAACACCGCAGGGGCAAAGACGCTGAAGGAGGCGCTGGAGGAAGACGGGATGTCTGTCAACCCCACTATGTGGTCCTTTTATACCGAGGGGGCCGGCAAAGACTACGGCCGTACCCTCGCCAGCGGCAGCCTGAACAACTATATCTTTGATAATGCCGAGTATACCGTCAACGAAGCCCCGCTCAGTGCATATTCAGACGCCGAATGGAACTCTGTCAAGGAGTACGGCGACGCGGCAATCTTTGTCATCTCCCGGGTGTGCGGTGAGGGTTCCGACCTGCCCTGGTACGGCGCCGGCGACGGCAATGGCAATATTCTGGAGCTGAGCAAAGAAGAGCAGGATCTGCTGAAAAAACTGGCCGACCTGAAGGCCGCCGGCGAACTCCAGCGCATTGTGGTGCTGCTCAACACTGCAAACGCCATGGAGCTGGACTTCCTGAATCCTGAGATTTGCGGCGTGGACTACGGCGTGGACGCCTGCCTGTGGGTGGGCGAAGTGGGCCAGAGCGGCATCAACGCCATCGGCGACCTGCTCACCGGCGCTGTGAACCCCTCGGGCAAGCTGGTGGACACCTACTGCTACGACAACCTGACTTCCCCTGCAATTCAGAATGCTCACGCCACTGCCTTCACCAACGGAGAGGCCATGGGGCTGAGCTTTGCGGAGAATAACCTCTACTATGTCGCCTATCAGGAGGGGATTTATGTCGGTTACCGCTACTATGAGACCAGATATGAAGATGTAGTGCTGGGACAGGGGAACGCCGGCAGCTTCGACTACGCTTCTACCGTGGCCTACCCGTTCGGCTATGGCCTGAGCTATACTACCTTCGCCTATGGCGATCTGGCCATGAGTGAAGAGGGCGACGAGTTTGTATTCAGCGTGGATGTGACCAACACCGGCAGCGTGGACGGCGCCGAGGTGGTGGAGATCTTCATGCAGTCTCCCTATACCGACTATGACCGGCAGTATGGCATCGAGAAGGCTGCCGTAGAGCTGGTGGGGTATCAGAAAGTGAATCTGAAGGCGGGGGAGAGCGCCACCGTCTCTGTCACCGTACCCAAGAGCGAGCTGCGCAGCTATGACGCAAACGGTGCCGGCACCTATATTCTGGACGCCGGAGACTACTATTTTGCTGTTGGCAACGGCGCTCATGAGGCCCTCAATAACATCCTGGCCGCCAAAGGCCGCACTGCGGCGGACGGTATGACTGCCGACGGAAATGCTGCGCTCACCGCCCGGTACACCGTGGAGAGCCTGGACACGGAGATTTTCTCTGCTTCTCCCGCTACCGGCGCCGCCATCGTCAACCAGCTGGATCACGGCGACCTTAACCGCCGGGAGGGTGACAACAGCGGCGGCATTGTCTATCTGACCCGTTCCGACTGGGAGGGTACCATGCCCAGGGCCGTCATTACTGCCGACAGCTATCAGGCTGCCCACCAGATGGCGGCTTCCGCTGATATGGTGGCAGAGATGAACGCGCTGTACGAGAAGAATACCTCTGGAACAATGCCTGTCATGGGCAAAGAGGGAAATCTCAGCCTCGCTCAGTTTATCGGTGTGCCTCTGGATGGAAGCATCCAGCTCGAGGATGCGTCTTATTCCTGGGATGACCTGCTGGATCAGGTGTCCTTTAACGAAATGGCCAAACTCATTGGACAGGCTTATCACTGCACCTCGCCGGTGTCCTCCATCTCAAAACCGGCGACCAAAGATGAAAATGGCCCCCAGGGCATCACTGCCACTCTGACCGGCGGTGGTTCCTCCACCAGCTATACCTCCGAAGACCTGCTGGCCTCCACCTTTGATCCCGCTATTGCCGAGGCAGTGGGGCGCAGCATGGGCAATGACTGCCTGCTGGCAAACGGCAAGGCTTACTCCGGAATTTACGGCCCCGGCGTCAATATCCATCGGACCCCTTACTCCGGCCGCAACTTTGAGTACTACTCTGAGGACCCCTTTATCTCCGGCAAGACCTGCGCCGCCGAAGTGGCGGGGATCCAGTCCAAGGGCGTGTACGTCTACATGAAGCATTTTGCGCTGAATGATCAGGAGACCGCCCGCGACGGTATCTGTGTATGGACCAATGAGCAGGCCGCCAGAGAGCTGTATCTCCAGGCTTTTGAGTATCCCGTGGTAGAGTCCGGAGCGTACTGTGTTATGACCAGCTTCAACCGCATTGGCTGCGTCTGGGCGGGCGGTGACTACGGTTTGCTCACCGGCATCCTGCGGGGCGAATGGGGGATGCCCGGCTTTGTCCTCACCGACTTCTCCAACAATAACAACTACATGGATGTGCTCAACGGCCTGCTGGCCGGCGGCGATGCCTGGGACTGCAACGATGGCGCCAAGTGGACGGAAAAGCTGGTTCAGTACAAAGATGACCCCACTGTGGTGAATGCCATGCGGGACGCTACCAAGCGCATCCTCTATACCGTGGCCAATTCCAATGCGATGAACGGCATCAGCGTCAATATGCAGGTTGTCGAGCTCACTACCTGGTGGCAGGTTGCCATCATTGTTTGCGATGTGGTATTTGGCCTGCTGGCTGCGGGTTCCATCTTCATGCTCGTCAGAACCATGCGCAAAAAGAAAAAAGCATCGTGACCTGACCTGCGCGGAGGGCAGCTTGGATGCCGGCATACCGATATTCTTCAATTCTCGATTCTATTTAGAACGGTAAGACGGCTCCTGTTATGAACCCTCTCTTTGTTAAGAGGCACTCAGTCAAACTGGGTGCCTCTTAACTGTTTTTTTCTTGTTATGTACAGGGAGGCTGTGAACCAGAGGACAAGCAATACGGGGTGAATGAACCAGAATGAGCCCCAAGTATAGCGTTGACTCAAATTATTCCAGCGAAACGAAGAAAGCAGCCCGCAAGGCAGAGCTTTGTACGTGAAAATGACAAAAGCCCTGAAACCTTACGGTTTCAGGGCTTTGCGCTGTGGTGGACGATACAGGATTCGAACCTGTGACCTCCCGCACGTCAAGCGACAGGGTCAGTCCAAACAATACGAGACACGTGAATATTTAACTGTTTAGCCGGTCCCGTAGATTATACACATACTGTGCCATCATGGCAAGGTCCGGATGTGTATAACGGGAGGTGGTCTTAATATCAGTATGTCCCAACATCGCCTGTACAGTCCGGATATCCGCGCCGGAGGCCAGGGAAAGGGTGGCAAATGTATGGCGGCAGCAGTGGGGAGAGAGACGGCGGACGTCCGGTTCATCTTCCCATAGGTGGCGGAAAAACGTGTTGTAGTCTCTGGAAAAATTCCGGGGGTGTATCAGCGTGCCGTTTCTGGTGCAGAAGATAAATTCCCCCACTCTGGGGAGCGTATGCAGCTTGTAAGAGACCTCAGGCAGAAGGGGAATGGTTCTCAGGCTGGCCAAGGTTTTTGCGCGGTGTTCCTCCACCCTGGGGCTGCCGTGTTCCAGGTATACGGCCCGGTTTACGGTCAGCGTGTTGTTGGTCAGGTCAGACCATTTGAGGCCCAGCAGCTCACCCCGGCGCAGCCCTGTGAGCAGAAGGGTAATGATAGCCGCAGCAATCCGGGCATTGGAATACCCCATGGCGTAGGAGAGAATGATTTTTACCTCTTCAAAGGTGAAGGACTCCCGGGTTTGCTCCTGTACACGTGGGATTTTGACCTTGCGCATGGGATTTTTGCCGCACAGGTCATTGTCTATGGCCTCCGTGAACAGAGCGTTCAACATGAAGCGCATCTTGTCCATATAGGACTTGGAGGCTGTCCCGGCAAAGGCGTTGAAAAACGCCTGTAAGTCTAATGGACGGATATCCGGCAGCGGACAAGCCATAATGTGCGCCGGAATGAGACGGGAGAGAAGTTCGAGCTGGTGGAAAGAGGTCTCTTTCATGGTGCCCTTTTTATAGGAGGCAAGCCAGACCGGAAGCCAGTCCCCCAGAGTTAAGATGCCTCTGTCTGTGCTCACGCATACACCCCCTCGGCAAGCGGCGTCCCGCTTTTGTCCAGCCGCTTTATGCCCATGCAGATATCGCGGTAGAGCCGGACGGTGGCGGCGTCGGGATTTGTGGAGAGAAAAGAATCGTAGTCCATCCGCTCCAGAAGGCAGATATCCGGCTTTTTCCGCAGGCTCCGGGCTGAGAGATACCACTTGCCGAAAATCTTCTCTCCGCCTTTGGCTATGTACTTCAAAAGGTAATTCACCGCCCTCTCATAGTCATTGTCCAGAGGGATGCAGTGGGAGAAGCCCCAGGGCCAGTCGGCCATATTGTAAATGGGCTGCCCCCGATTCGTTGATAGAGGGTTACTTCTGGGGCTGACGGCCCGTATTAGACGGACTGTGCCGGGGATACAGAGGCCGTGAAAGTGGAGGGCACCGTCCTTGTGCCGTTCCGGGATGCAGACATAGAGAAAGCCTTTCCGGCTGACCAGGTTGCGGAGGGTGTTCTCCAGCTTCTTTTTGACCGCCTCATCGTCATAGCGGTCTATCAGCTTGGCGTCCAGTGTCCAGGTAAAGAAGTGGGTGAAGAGGTTGCATAGGGCGATATCCCGCACCGCCGCTCTGGCTCTGGCCCTGCTGACCTCCATGGAGCGCGCCTGATTCTTGGCATGCCCCTTTGAAGGAACATGATAGAAGCGTTTTTCACTCTCCCAACCCGATTCACGGAAGATAGGGGCATTGGCTACCTGCAAGATATTGCAGACTGGATAGCACTTTAATCGTGCGTTGGAGCTGATATCAGATTCTGCCGCATGCCACATGGAAATCCCTCCTGACACCGATTTGTTGGTATATCAAGTATCCTCTGCCCGGTGCGTGTCCGGCAGCCTTTTGGGTGCGGGCTGGGGGCCTGCCCTTCTACCGGGGCCTCTGCGGGACGGGGGTCTCTGCGTACCGGTTGTTCAAGGCTGGCCGGGCTGCGCTGACCGGGTCTCTGCAACGCCGCTCGGGGGCCTGGCAGTAGACGGGAGCCTCTGCGGGGCGGTTGTGGATGCCAGCCGCCGCCTTCGGCGGCTCTGGCATCTCCTCGCGGGGGCTGGTGGGTCAATTGCTACACCGCTACTATCAAAAACAGATACTAAAATGATAATACTATCTAATTTAGAATGTGTCAAGAGAAAAATCAGAAAAAGAGGATTTTTGCGTCTTGTATCAAAAACAGATGTATGATATGATGCTTTCACAGAAACGGAGGGGAGCCGTATGGGAACGCGGAGAGAATATGCCAAGGAGCAGTATGAAAAGGGTTTGGCCATTGGCAGCGACAAGAGCAAGACCCCGCGGGAAGCCATAAATGAGGTGCTGGCCAATGCCAAGGAAGAGCTGGATGCAGCGGCAAGCCTTGCAGCCGCCAGGAAGGAACGAAAAGAGGCGGTAGGGAAACGGCTCAGCCAGCTGCGGGAAGCGGCGAAGTACCGCCAGAAGGACGTGGCCGAGCGGATTGGCGTCAATGTGATTACCCTGTCCGGCTACGAAATCGGGAAGAGCGAGCCGCCCGAGGAAGTGCTTGTGAGGCTGGCCTGTCTCTATGGGGTGTCGCTGGACTATCTGCTCTGCCGGACAGACACCATGATTCTCTTTGATGACGGGGAATACCGGGCGGCAGACAATGACCGCCAGCAGCTGCGGGAGAGGCTAGACAGCATCGAAAAGGAGCTGTCCCACATCCGGCAGGAGGTAAAATGAAAAACACCCCAGCGCCTGCTTCAAGCATGGCGCTGGGGTGTTTTGTGTTCCAAGCTGCGTATATTGTTCCGCTTAATTTGAATAGTCCGCCGAACGGGCGCAGTTCTGTCCGTGAAAATGACAAAAGCCCTGAAACCTTACGGCTTCAGGGCTTTGTACTATGGTGGACGATACAGGATTCGAACCTGTGACCTCCCGCACGTCAAGCGGATGCTCGTACCAGCTGAGCTAATCGTCCAGAGAGCAAAATCTATTATATCCATGAAGGTGTCATTTGTCAATAGCTTTTTTGAAAAACAGAAAGAAAAAATAGGAGCGCTGTACGGGCGTGGGAAAGGGAGGGTAGGCATCAGGGGAAAATCCTGTTATACTTGGGGAGAATGGAAGGCCGCCTGGGGCGGAAGGAGGAACAAATCATGTTATACAAGCGATTCAGACGGGAGGAGATCTGTCCCAACCTGCCAAAAGGAGAAACGGAAATCTCCCTGACCGCTTACGCCAGAGAAAAAACCGGCGCCGCGCCCTGGGGTGATCGCTGGGGCGTGCTGATTCTGCCCGGCGGTGGTTATCAGATTACCGCCGATAGTGAGGCCGAGCCGGTGGCGCTGGATTTTCTCCACGGCGGGGTACAGGCGTTTGTGCTGCGGTACAGCGTAGAGCCTGACCGGTGGCCCCAGGCGTTCCTGGAGGCCGCAGCGGCTCTGGCCTTTCTCCGCCGGAACGGGGCTGCGTACGGCATCCGGCCCGACCGCATTGCAGTGTGCGGTTTTTCCGCCGGCGGACACCTGGCGGGCTGTCTGGCCAATCTGTGGGCCGACCCCGTCATCGGTGAGAAACTGGGGCTGACGCCGGAGGAGGTGCGTCCCGACGCGGCCATTCTCAGCTATCCGGTGATTTCGGCGGGGGAGTGGGGCCTCGGAGACTGTACCCAAAGGCTGACTGGCTGGGAGAAGCTGCCTCCCGAGCTGGAACGGCTGTCCCTGGAGAATAGCGTTACGGCGGGCAACCCGCCCACCTTTATATGGACCACGGGCACCGATCGCACTGTTCCGCCGGAGAACACCCTGCTCTACGCCTGGGCCCTGCGGCGGCAGGGCGTGCCTCTGGAGCTCCACTACTATGGGCACGGTCCCCACGCCATGGGCACTGCTACCGCCGAATCAGGAGGAGACCCGGACTGGCAGGACCGGCAGGCGGCCACCTGGCTGCCCCTGTGCGTCCGCTGGCTGCACAGGGAGACCTGGAGAAACAGGGAGTAGGAGGGAGAGAGACATGGAACAGAAGACGGCGCTGATTACCGGCGCGTCCCGGGGCATCGGCGCGGCCACGGCCCGGCGGCTGGCCCGGGCGGGATACGCCGTGGCAGTGAACTACTGCCGCAGCGGGGACAGAGCCCTGGCCCTGGTGGAGGAGCTGCGGGCGGCGGGACACACTGCCGTGGCGGTGCGCGCCGACGTGGCGGACCCAGAACAGGTTCAGAAAATGGTTGACAATGTGTTGGATAAATTTTGTCAACTTGACATTCTGGTATGCAATGCCGGCAGGAGCTGGGTGGGCCTGCTGGGGGATATGACCCCGGCAGACTGGCGGCAGCTGATGGCGGTCAACCTTGACGGTGTATTTTATTGCTGCAAAACGGTAATGCCCCATATGATTCACCGTAAAACGGGCAAAATTATCACCATTTCCTCCATGTGGGGCCAGGTAGGCGCCTCCTGCGAGGCGGCCTACTCCGCCTCCAAGGCGGGGGTCATCGGCCTGACAAAAGCCCTGGCCAAGGAGCTGGGCCCCTCCGGAATCACGGTAAACTGCGTGGCGCCGGGGGTAATCGACACGGAAATGAACCAAAATCTTACCGCAGAGGACTTGGAGGCCCTTCGGCAGGAGACCCCCATGGAGCGCATTGGGCGGGCGGAAGATGTGGCGGAAAGCGTGCTGTTTTTGGCGTCGGAAGGGGCGGATTTTATCACCGGACAGGTAATCTGCCCCAACGGCGGGCTGATTATCTGACGAAAAAAACGCCTGGTCACAGTGGAGAAAAGGCGGGATTGGTACAAAGCGCCCAGAGCAGAGGGGAGAGATAGACCTCCTGTTGTGCAAGAATGAGGTTGACAATTCAGGGGACGAAGATTATAATTGTCAACAACCTTAAAGGAGGTAAGTGAAATGAAGAAGTTTCGTGTTCTCTCCCTTGTAACGGCCTTCGCGCTGTGCATCTCCATGCTCGCAGGCTGCGGGAATGACGCCGCCACCGGCGGCGATACCACCGGTGACAACACCCCCGCGCCCAGCGCCAGCACCGGTACTGAGACCGGCGGTACCGGCAATACCACGGGCGGCGCCATCAAGATCGGCGGCATCGGCCCCCTGACCGGCTCCTCCGCCGTGTACGGCGTGGCTACCAAGCAGGGTGCCGAGGTGGCCATCCAGGAGATTAACGCCTTGGGCGGCCTGCAGTTCTCCCTGGACTTCCAGGACGACGAGGGCGACACTGAGAAGGCGATTAACGCCTACAATAAGGTGATCGGCGACGGCGCCCAGATTATCTACGGCTGCACCACCACCAACCCCTGCGTGGCCGTGGCCGCCGAGACCTACGCCGCCCGCTATTTCCAGCTGACCCCCTCCGCCTCCTCCACCGACGTGACTGAGGGCAAGGACAACGTGTTCCAGGTCTGCTTCACCGACCCCAACCAGGGCATCACCGCCGCCAACTATATCAAGGATAACAACCTGGGCACCAAGGTGGCTGTTATCTACAACAACGGCGACGCCTACTCCACCGGCATCTACACCGCCTTCCAGTCCACCGCTGACGAGATTGGCCTGGAAATTGTCACCGTCCAGACCTTCCCCGACGACACCAACACCGACTTCAACGTGCAGCTGACCGCAGCCAAGGACGCCGGCGCCGACCTGGTGTTCATGCCCATCTACTACAC
>NZ_CALXGI010000060.1 GCF_944387805.1 uncultured Pseudoflavonifractor sp.
TATCGGGGAGTCCTTTTTTTGTCCATAGCTATAAGCTCTTTATCCACTGGCAGACCCAGTGGTTCTTTAAGCAAAAGGAAGCCGCCCGGAGTATCTCCGGGCGGCTCTATTCTCCGTTCTTAGTCGTACAGGGGGTGCTTGGCAGTCAGCTCGGCCACCTTGGCACGGATGGCGTCGGCCTGGGCCTCAAAGTCGGTGGCAGCCTGCCAGATCAGACGGCCCACTACCTTCATATCCTCCTCGTCGAACCCCCTGGTGGTGGCGGCGGGCACACCCACCCGGATGCCGCTGGTGACAAAGGGCTTCTCCGGGTCGTTGGGGATGGCATTCTTGTTGACGGTGATGTTCACCTCGTCCAGCCGGTGCTCCAACTCCTTGCCGGTGACGCCCGCCTTGCGCAGATCCACCAGCATCATGTGGTTGTCCGTACCGCCGGAGACCAGGTCAAAGCCGGACTCCATCAGGGACGCGGCCATGGCCTTGGCATTGCGGAGCACCTGCTCCTGGTAGGTCTTGAACTCGGGCTTCATGGCTTCGCCCAGGGCCACCGCCTTGGCAGCAATGATGTGCTCCAGGGGACCGCCCTGGCTGCCGGGGAAGATGGCGGAATCAATCTTCTTGGCCAACTCCTCCTTGCAGAGGATCATGCCGCCCCGGGGACCCCGGAGGGTCTTGTGGGTGGTGGTGGACACCACGTCGGCATAGGGCACCGGGTTGGGATGGAGGCCAACAGCGATAAGGCCAGCCACGTGGGCCATGTCCACAAAGAGATAAGCTCCCACCTCGTGGGCAATGTCGGCGAAGATCTTGTAGTCGATAAAGCGGGGATAGGCGGAGGCGCCGGCCAGAATCATCTTGGGCCTGTGCTTCTTGGCCATGTCCCGGACCTGGTCATAGTCGATATAGCCCTGGTCATTGATGCCGTAGGCCACAATATTATAATTCTTGCCGGAGAAGTTGACGGGAGAGCCATGGGTCAGGTGGCCGCCATTGGACAGGTCCATGCCCAGAACCGTGTCGCCCAGATTGCACAGAGCCTGGTAAACTGCGTAATTGGCATTGGCGCCGCTGTGAGGCTGGACGTTGGCGTGCTCCGCGCCGAAGAGCTTGCAGGCCCGATCCCGGGCGATATTCTCCACCACGTCCACACACTGGCAGCCGCCATAGTACCGCTTGCCGGGATAGCCCTCGGCGTACTTGTTGGTGAGCACCGTGGCCGCAGCGGCCAGCACCGCCTCACTCACAAAATTCTCCGAGGCGATGAGCTCAATATTTCTCCTCTGGCGGTCATACTCGGAGCGGACGGCGGCCCCCACTTCCGGGTCTTGCGCGGCCAGAAATTCCATGATATCCTTTACCATGACGATCTCCCCCTGTTTTTTCGTTGAATCGAGATGCACCTCCTTCGCCTGCGGGCGGTACGGAGGACGACAGACACCAGCCGCGGCGCGCCGCAGAGGACATCTGTCCAAATCCCATATGGGATATTATATCGAATCTCCGCTGCAATTACAATCTTCTTTTTCCGGCGCACAAATCAATTTAAAATGTCTTTGAGGTGATAAAGTAATGAAGTCTGAACAGGATGTTCTAACCATCGTGGAGGAACTGAAAAAGCTCTATCCCGATGCCATCTGCTCTTTGGATTACCAGAAGCCCCATGAGCTTCTCTTTGCCACCCGGCTGGCCGCTCAGTGCACCGATGAACGGGTCAACAAAGTGACTCCCGGACTTTACGGCCGTTTCCCCACCCTGGAGGCCCTGGCCAACGCGGACATCAGCGAGGTGGAGGAGCTGATTCACTCCACCGGCTTCTTCCGGGCCAAGGCCCGGGACATTGTGGCCGCCTCCCGGATGCTGCTGGACGAGTACGGCGGCGTGGTGCCTGACACCATGGAGGACCTGCTCCGCCTGCCCGGCGTGGGCCGCAAGACCGCCAACCTGATTCTGGGCGACGTGTACCACAAGCCCGGCGTGGTTGTGGCGGACACCCATTGTATCCGCATCTCCGGCCGTCTGGGCCTGACTGACGGCACCAAGGACCCGGCCAAAGTAGAGACCCAGCTGCGGAAAATTCTGCCGCCGGAGGAGTCCAACGACTTCTGTCACCGGCTGGTACTCCATGGCCGGGCGGTCTGTATGGCCCGCGGGCCCGAGTGCGCCAACTGTACTCTGCGCCCCTGGTGCGACTTCTACTCCGGCTCCTGCTAATCGTCCTTACAGCAGCCCGGGACCCTGCTAAAATGCAGGGTCCCGGGCTGTTACAGCATTTTCAGAATTTCCTTTTTCAGCCGGGAGATAATCCGTTTCTCCAACCTTGAGATATAGGACTGGGAGATGCCCAGCAGATCGGCCACTTCCTTTTGGGTGCGCTCCGGCCTGCCGTCCAGCCCGAAGCGCATGGTGATAATCTGCTTCTCCCGACCGTCCAGTTTCTCCATGGCCTCTGACAACAGCTGCCGGTCGACGTCATCCTCAATAGGCTTCATCACCACGTCGTTCTCCGTGCCCAGAATGTCGGAGAGCAGCAGTTCGTTGCCATCCCAGTCGGTATTCAGCGGCTCATCAAAGGACACCTCGCTTCTGAGACCGGAGGTTTTGCGCAGGTGCATCAGGATTTCATTTTCAATGCACCGGGAGGCATAGGTGGCCAGCTTGATGTTCTTGGCGGGCTTGTAGGTGTTGATGGCCTTGATGAGCCCGATGGTGCCGATGGAGATCAGGTCCTCAATGCCTACACCAGTGTTTTCAAACCGGCGGGCAATATATACCACCAGGCGCAGGTTTCGTTCGATGAGCTGGGATTTGACCGCCTCCTCTCCTCTGTCCAGCCGTGCGATGAGTTCTGCCTCTTCCACCTTGGAGAGAGGCGGCGGCAGAGTGTCGCTCCCGCCGATATACATAATCTTTCCCGGCAGCTTCACTCCCAGCCGGGCCAGGATGCGCTGGATTTTGACATACCAGCACAGCTTCCATCCTGTCATACTCATCCTCCCTCTCTGTTTTGGGCCGTCAGGCCCCAATCAACGCGCTGTATCCCCCGCCATCTGACAGCCGGTTGGGCGACAGCGCCACCAGAATGCTCCCGTAGTCCTCTGCTCCCACCTGGACGCGATCCATACGAACGGCCAGAAGCATGCCGCATGCCACTCCAACCGCTTGATACGGCAGCAGGCGGCACCGGTTCCGGAGGGGACCGGCCGACATATGCTCCAGGGCAGACACGGGGTCAGACAAAGCCGCCGGTTCAAGGTCCTCCGGAAAAAGAGCAGCCAGCCGTTCCCCCTCCGCCACCATGACAGGCTGGTTGGTAACTGGATCCGTGAGGGTGTTGCCCGTGTCTACCAGCGCCGTCAGCGTGGCCTTTTTCTCTCCCAGGGTGACCACCGCAGGCCGCAGTTCTCGACAGGCCGCGCTGTGGCTTCCTGTCCGCCGGAGCACCGCGCTAATGACCACGTAACATCCGGCGGCCGACAAAAGGAGCAGTTTTAAATCCATAGCGGAGTAGAAGATGCCGTTTTTCAGGCTCAGCCCTTTTCCTCCCAGCAGTTCAATCGCAAAAATCCCGCCGCCGAAAGCCGCCGCCACTGCAAAGAAAATCAGCCCGGTTCTCAGCAGACGCCTGCTGTTTCCAAAGGCACACAGCAGCATAAGCACCGCCGCGCCCAGCTTGCATAAGGGGTGAAGCAGGAACCCCATGCCGGGCAAAAAGACCGCCGCGGCATATCCCCCGCCCAGCGCCGCTCCAGCTGCCAGGGCCGGGCGGCGGATGATCGCTCCAGACAGCCGGGCCGCTGCCAGCAGCAGCAGGTAGTTGACAACGAAATTCAGGAGGAACAGGGAGTCTATGTATACAACCGTCATGTTCTCTCCCCCTCTGCCAGTCGCTCAGCAGACATTATTATATCGATCCGCCTTTTCAAAAAAGGTCAGATCCGGGACGGGCTAAAAAAGAATGCTGACAAGTTATTTTACTTGTCAGCATTTCCAATATTAAAATGGGTGGGACATCTGTCAATTTTAACAGATACCCCACCCATTTTTGGGTTCCTTTTTCGTCCTCCGGCGTAGAATGGAATCAGGGAGGAGGCGCCAGCTTGTCAAAACAACAGGGAACTTCCGGCGAACTGCTGCCCGTTTTGGCCTCTCTGGTCTCTGTTCAGCTGTCTCGCGCCCTGTCTGATGAGGATCTGGCGCTGACTGCTGCATTTTTTACCGCTCTCGGCGATAATCTGGCTCTGATCGCCGTGGGACGGAGCCAGCCGGAGCAGCAGTAAAGCGCAGGGCAGCGGGTGCGTCGGTTTTCCAGCACACCCGCTGCCCTGAAAGGTAAAATAGCTTTACACCCAGCTCTCCTCAATCTCATGCTTTTTTGCCCGGGTCATCAGCTCGGTGATCACCACTCTGGGGTCTTTGCCATGGTAGAGCACCTGATAGGCGGCCTCGGTAATCGGCATCTCGACCCCGGTCTTATCCGCCAGGGCCTTGGCGGTAGCGGCGGCGTAGTACCCCTCTACCACAGCGCCAATCTCCTTCACCGCCTCGGGCACAGGGGTACCCTTACCGATGAGAATGCCGCAGCGGCGGTTGCGGGAGTGCATGGAGGTACAGGTAACAATCAGGTCTCCCACACCGGCCAGGCCGGCAAAGGTCTCCTTTCGCCCCCCCAGCGCCTCGCCCAGGCGGGCAATTTCAGTCAGGCCCCGGGTCATCAAAGCGGCCTTGGTGTTGTCACCGAAGCCCATGCCGTCGCACACGCCGGCGGAGAGGGCGATAACGTTCTTTAGCGCCGCGGCCAGCTCCACGCCCACCACATCGTCGGAGGCATACACCCGGAAGCGGGGATTCATGAACAGATCCTGCACCAGTTCAGCTGCCGCCTGGTCCCGGGAGGCAGCCACCACAGTAGTGGGGACGTGACGGCCCACCTCTTCTGCGTGGGAAGGTCCGGACAGGGCGACAATCTTGAAGTTCTCCCCTACCTCGGACTTAATGACCTGGGTCAGCGTGAGAGAGGTATCCTTCTCAATGCCCTTGGAGACGGAGATCAGGATGGTCTCCGGGTCAAGCAGAGCCGATAGCTTACGGGCCGTCTCACGGACGGCAAAGGAGGGCGTGGCCAGAACCACCGCGCCACAGCCCTTGACGCAGGCCATATCGCTGGTGAGCTTCAGGGACTTGGGCAGCGCCACCCCTTTGAGCATGGGGTTCTCCCCCGTCTCCCGCAGTACCTTGGACTCGGACTCATTGTAGGACCAGAGGGTAACGTCATGGCCATTCTCCAGCAGCACCATAGCCAGAGCTGTGCCCCAGCCGCCGGAACCAAGAACCGCAATTTTCATCTCATTGACCTCCTATATGGGCGTCCCGCCAATTCCATGCGGCGGGCGCTTTCAGGCTTATTGTTTCCGCCGCGCCATAGACTTGACATTTCAGCGCACAGACGTATTGCGCCTATCTGCGCACAAAAATAGCGCAGAGCGCTATTTTTTATGGTGAAAGCTGAACTTGGACTCTTCACCTTTGAGGATACGCTTGATGTTTCCCCGATGCTTCCAGAGGATCAGACCGCCGCATACGATTGCCAGCAGCAGAATAATCAGATCCTGGTACACAAACCAGCTTACAAAGGGGAAGGACAGGCCTGCCCAGCAGGAGCCCAGGGACACCCACTTGGTGATAATGGCCAGCACCAGAAAGCCGCCCCACACCACCAGGGCCACCCGCCAATCGATCATGATGGCGATGGTGCCGCCGGAGAGGATGCCCTTTCCGCCCTTGAAGCGGAACATGCAGGGGAACATGTGTCCCAGGAGGCAGAAAGTGCCCGCCCAGTATTTCCCCAAGGCGATAATCAGCGCATCATCCGCGATAAAATGCTTGGCGGCCAGGATGCCCACCCACACGGCCACAATGGCCTTGAGCACATCGGTGAGAATCACCACCAGTGTCAGCGGTCCGCCGAAGGTACGATAGAAATTAGTCAGACCCGCATTGCCGCTGCCATGCGTGCGGACGTCATCCCGCAGGATATACTTGGACACGATGACCGCGCCGTTGAAGCAGCCGCAGAAGTAGGCGGCTACCGCTACCAGGACAGCGGGCAGGAGCACTGCCTGCACCCCGGCGGCCAGAACGGCGGACAGGCTGGGGGCAATCCCCGCGGGAACTGTTGTCGGATCCATGGTCAATCCTCCTTGTCGCCTTTTTGGCGCACTGTCAGCACCACAGGGGTGCCCTCCAGGCCAAAGGTATTTCGAATCTGGTTCTCGATATAGCGCTGATAGGAGAAGTGGAACAGCTGAGCGTCATTGCAGAAAACCACAAAGTGGGGCGGTTTGATGCCCACCTGGGTCATATAGTAGATCTTCAGCCGGCGGCCCTTGTCCGTGGGCGGCTGGACACGGGCGGTGGCGTCGGCCAGGACGGTATTCAGCATGCCGGTGGTAATCCGCAGGGAGGCCTGGTCGTTGACGTAGTTAATGAGTTCAAAAAGCCGCTCCACCCGCTGGCCGGTCTTTGCAGAGATGAAGAGAATGGGCGCATAGGTCATATAGGCCAGGTCGCGGCGGACATCCTGCCGCATCTTGTCCATGGTCTTGTCGTCCTTCTCGATGGCGTCCCACTTGTTGACCACGATGATGCAGGCCTTGCCCGCCTCATGGGCCAGGCCTGCCACCTTGGTGTCCTGCTCGGTAACGCCTTCCTGAGCGTCGATCATAATCAGGCACACGTCGCACCGCTCAATGGCCATAGTGGCCCGCAGCACCGAGAACTTCTCGATCCGGTCGTCCACCTTGGACTTCTTGCGCATACCTGCCGTGTCGATAAGGATATACTTACCCTTGTCGTTCTCGTAATAGCTGTCAATGGCGTCCCGGGTGGTGCCCGCCATATTGGAGACAATCACCCGCTCCTCCCCCAGAATCCGGTTGATAAGGGAGGACTTGCCCACGTTGGGCTTGCCGATAACGGCTACCTTGATTACGTCGTCCTGCTCCTCCGCCTGGTCCTCCGGGGGAAAGTACTGGAAGCAGGCATCCAGCAGGTCGCCGGTACCATGGCCGTGAACGGCGGAGACCGCAATGGGATCGCCCAGCCCCAGATTGTAAAACTCGTAAATATCCGGGTTGGTCATGCCTACCTGGTCCATCTTATTGACCGCCAGCACCACGGGCTTACCAGACCGGAGCAGCATATTGGCCACCTCCTGGTCGGAGGCGGTGAGGCCGCTCTTGATGTCGCAGACAAAAACGGTCACGTCGGCGTTGCGGATGGCGATCTCAGCCTGCTCCCGCATAAAGCTGAGGATTTCGCTGTCGGTATTGGGCTCAATACCGCCGGTGTCCACAATGTCGAACTTCCGGTTCCGCCACTCGCATTCGGCATAGATACGGTCTCTGGTGACGCCCGGGGTGTCCTCCACAATGGACAGCCGCTGACCTACCAGTCGGTTGAAAAGCATGGACTTGCCCACGTTGGGCCGGCCCACAATTGCTACCAGGGGCTTCATCAAATATCACACCTCTCTCAGGGACAATGGCTGTAAAGTCATCTTCCCTGTCAATCAATCGGTTTATCTTCCGGCGCCGGGGTTATAGCAGTAGAATTCCTCGCCGCCGCCCAGGGCGGGACCGGACCGGGGTTCCGGGCTGTCCTGCCCCAGCATGGCGTCCAGCAGGGCGCCGCCGTCCTGCTCCACCGGGACAACGGGCACACCCAGCGCCTCCTCGACCTGGGCCACCGTCACGTCATCCAGGAACACCCGCTCGCCGGAGCGGAGCATATTGGCCGGGATGAGCAGCCGCTCCCCCAGCTCCTTTCCCTTCAGCTGGTCTATCAGATCACGGCCGGTAACCAGTCCGGCCACGTTGATGGTCTCTCCGAAGAAGCGGTTCACCACTGGGTATACCGTGCCCCGAACACCGGGACAGCGTGTCCGGAGCTTCTCCAACAGAGCGGCGATGTGGGGCGCGGCGGATACGCCGGTGGCCACTGCAAAGGGCGGCGGGTTCTCGTTCCCCTCCAGCGCAAACATGGCACCCCGGAACTCCACCTCCAGCAGGCGGAGCATGCCCACGCCGTTCTCCAGCTGGGTATAGTCCTCATAGTACTCGTCCTCAGGCAAAGGGCGGCCCGCCTTCAGGTAGAACTCGTCTGAGCACCAGACCAGGGATGTGCCCAGCTTGTCCATGCACCGCTTGGCGAAGGCTTCCACCTGGTCCAGCACCACCCCGGCGGTCTCTGCCGTATAGCCGTCCAGATGGCACAGCCCCGCCCGGAATTTGGTCAGCCCCACGGGCACCACCGAGATGCTGTTCACCCGGGGGTAGAGCCCGGCCAGGTCGGTGAGGGTGCGCTCCAGGGCCGGACCGTCGTTGACGCCGGGACAGGAGACAATCTGGCAGTTCATGGTGATGTCCGCCTGGGCAAACCGCTTCATCTGGTCCAGGCACTTCCCCGCATTACGGTTCTTCAGCATCTCAGTGCGCAGGACCGGGTCGGTGGCGTGGACCGAGATGTTGATCGGCGAGATGTGCAGATCCATAATCCGCTGCTGCTCCCGCTCCGACAGGTTGGTCAGGGTAATGTAGTTGCCCATCAGGAAGGAGAGCCGGGCGTCGTCATCCTTAAAATAGAGAGTCTCCCGCATGCCCGGCGGCATCTGGTCCACAAAGCAGAAGATGCAGTTGTTGGCGCAGGAGCGGGCCCTGTCCATCAGATAGGTCTCGAAGTTGAGGCCCAGATCCTCCCCCTCCTCCTTGCGTACCCGCACGGTCCGGGTGCTGCCGCCGGGTTCAGTGAGGGTGAGCTCCAGCCGGGCGTCATAGGTGTAGTACTTGTAGTCCATCACATCCACGATGGGGTGCCCGTTGACCTTGGTCAGTGTCTCCCCGGGGCGGATGCCCGCGTCCCGGGCCGGGCTGCCCGCGTCCACGGAGCGAATTACGGTAAGGCTCATGTCGTTGCTCTCTTCCTGCATATATTCCGCCTCCGGAGCTCCGGAGACATACTGTTTTTATTGTACCCGATTTCTATGCAAAAAGAAAGAGGGGTTTCCCCCTCTTCTTTTTCTGCTGTTCGGTTTTACTTCGCAGCCTCGGCCTGCGCCTTGCCCATCTCATGACCATTGTAGGTCAGGCAGGACTTGCACATCCGGTGAGGCAGACGAAACGCGCCGCACTTGGGGCAGGTCGTGGTATTGGGGGTCTCCAGCTTCCAAACGGAGCTGCGACGCTTATTCCGACGCTGCTTGGATACTTTACTCTTAGGAACCGCCATGGTGACACCTCCTTAGGCTAATGCCCGGGCGGGCATGAATTACTTACTCAGACTGGTCCAGAAGCTGGGCCAGCTTGGCCAGACGCGGGTCAACCTCGGGCTTGCACCCGCAGGGGCCGTTGTTGAGGTTCGCGCCGCATTTGGCGCAAAGGCCTTTGCAATCCTCTGAGCAGAGATGCTTGGTATCCATGGCGAGAATGAACGCTGTCCGCGCAATCTCGTCCACATCCACCTCGTCCCCGTCCAGCAGGACAATGTCCTCCTCGTTCTCCTCATCTGCCAGCTCAGTGGCCAGAAGCGCCTCCAGAGGAATCCGTGTCTTGCGGGAAAAGGGTTTCAGACAGCGGTCGCACCGCAGCTCCAGAACCGTGTCCGCCTCCCCTTCCAGAAGAAGAGCGCCGGCCATATTCCGGACGGTACCGCTGACATGAATGGGATGTGCCGCGGGCCGCTCCCCGTTCCACTCCAGGTCGGACAGGTCCATCTGGAAGTCGAACGGAATGCTTGCGCCGGGCGCCGGGATAATCTTACGCAGATTTAAACGCATGGTACACCTCGCACAATGACACAGATGGTATTATAATAAAAACCTCGGCTATTGTCAAATACTTTCTTCAAATTTTTCTTAAAATGTGATAGAATAACCCGAGCAGCTGTAAAGGTGTTCTGATTTCCCCGTTTTTCACCCTTTGCAGGCACAAAAACAGGCCGTGTTTTTGGTCGGCCACACCGGAGAAGATGATTTATGAAGGAATTTACCATAAAAAAGAACGACGCAGGACAGCGGCTGGACCGCTGGCTGGGCAAGACGCTCCCCCTCCTCCCCGCTCCCCTGGCCCAGAAGTACATCCGGCTCAAGCGGGTCAAGGTCAACGGCAAGGGCTCCGCCCGGGACTACCGCCTCCAGGAGGGGGACTTTCTCCAATTATACATCAATGACGAGTTTTTTGATACCCCCACTTTGGAAAATGCCTTTCTCTCTGTGTTCAAGCCCCGGCTGAACATTGTCTATGAGGACGAGAACCTGCTACTGGTGGACAAGCAGCCCGGCATCGTGGTCCACCCCGACGAGACGGAGCGGGTCAACACCCTCATCACCCACATCCAGGCCTACCTCTATCAAAAGAAAGAGTGGAGCCCTTATAAGGAGAACTCCTTTGCCCCTGCCCTTTGCAATCGGATTGACCGCAACACCGGCGGCATTGTCATCGCCGCCAAGAACGCCGAAACCTTGCGGATTATGAACCAGAAGATCAAGGACCGGGAGATCGACAAGTTCTACCTTGCGGTGGTCCTGGGCAAGATGAACCCGCCTGAGGGCAGGCTGGAGGGCTTTCTGGTAAAGGACGAGGTCAAGAAGCAGGTGACGGTGTACCACCACCCGGTGCCCGACGGCAGAACCGCCCTCACCGTGTACAAGACCCTGAAGGTGGGCAACGGCCTGTCTCTGGTGGAGTGTGAGCTGCTCACCGGCCGCACCCACCAGATCCGCGCCCAGTTCGCCGACGCCGGGCATCCCCTGCTGGGCGACGGCAAGTACGGCCGTGAGCGGGACAACCGCCGCTTCGGCCGCACCAACGGCCAGGCCCTCTACTCCTACAAGCTGACCTTCTCCTTCCCCACCGACGCGGGCATCCTCAACCACCTGAAGGGCAGAACCTTCACGGTGGAGCACGTGGATTTTGTGGATGAATACTTTCCCGGACTGTGACGGGACAATTTCCTGTTTTTCCCGATTTTAACCGTTTTTCCGTGCGCCTGGCGGAATTAGGCGGAGCTCTTCTCCGTCTTTTTCCGCCGGGCGCGCTTTTTCTCCATTTTCCGGGTGAGAATCCTGTAAAACTTTGCGGTTTTTTATTGACTTTCCCATGGGGAGAATATATGATTATCACGTCTGAAAGGACGTGCCCGGTCCAACCGTGTGGGGTGCGTCTTTTTTTGCGGTTTCCGCTAAATTAGAGAGAAATGGGGGAGGATACATGTCCAAGGAGTTAATCCGCCTGTCGGACTGCGTCGTGAAGTATGACGACGACATCATTCTGGACCACCTTAACCTTTATATCAATGACAAGGAGTTCCTCACGCTGCTGGGTCCCTCCGGCTGCGGCAAGACCACGACCCTGCGTATCATCGGCGGCTTTCAGAAGCCCACCTCGGGAGACGTGTTCTTTGACGGCCTGCGCATCAACGATGTGCCGCCTCACAAGCGGAAGGTCAACACCGTCTTCCAGAAGTACGCCCTGTTCACCCACATGAACATCTTCGAAAACGTGGCCTTTGGCCTGCGCATCGCCAAGGTGCCCGAGCCGGAGATCCGCACCCGGGTGGAGGAAGCCCTGGCTCTGGTGAACCTGGCCGGATACGGCAAACGGTCGGTCAATTCCCTGTCCGGCGGACAGCAGCAGCGTGTGGCCATCGCCCGTGCCATTGTCAACCGGCCCCAGGTGCTGCTGCTGGACGAGCCTCTGGGCGCTCTGGATCTGAAGCTGCGCAAGGATATGCAGATTGAGCTCAAGCGAATTCAGCAGCAGGTGGGCATTACCTTTATCTATGTCACCCACGACCAGGAGGAAGCCCTCACCATGTCGGACACGGTGGTGGTCATGGACAAGGGCAACATCCAGCAGATCGGCACCCCCGAGGACATCTACAACGAGCCCAAGAACGCCTTTGTGGCCGACTTCATCGGTGAGAGCAATATCATCGACGGCATCATGTACGAGGATAAGATTGTGGGCATGTACGGCAAGAAGTTCCCCTGCCTGGACAGCGGCTTTTCCCCCAACGAGCCGGTGGACGTAGTCATCCGTCCGGAGGACATCGACATCGTCCCCGTGGAGCAGGGCCAGCTCACCGGTACTGTCACCGAGGTCACCTTCAAGGGTATGCACTACGACATCATCGTGGACTTCCGGGGCTTCAAGTGGCTGATTCAGACCACCGACTTCTCCCCTGTGGGCTCCCGCATCGGCGTAAAGATTGATCCAGACGGCTTCCACGTCATGAAGAAGAGCCGCTACTCCGGCATGTTCGGGGATTACAGCTCTTACAGCGAGGAGTACGACGAGCTCAATGAGGATACTCCGGAGGGCAGCGATGAAGAGTAAGGGCATCGCCATCCCCTATGTGGTCTGGATGGCCGTTTTTGTGGTGGCCCCCCTGGTTGTGGTGGTGGTGTACGCCTTCACCAACCGGGACTGGAGCGTCACCCTGGACCACTTTACCACCCTGGGCCAGTACGCCGGCGTGTTCGGCCGGTCCTTCCTGCTGGCCTTTGTGGCCACCATTGTGTGCATCCTCATCGGGTATCCTCTGGCCTATTTTCTGGCCCGGGAACGGGGCCGGCTGCGTGGCATGGCCATGCTGCTCATCATGCTGCCCATGTGGATGAACTTCCTCCTGCGGACCTACTCCTGGGTGTTTCTGCTGGAACGCAACGGCTTCTTCAACAACCTGCTCTCCGCCATCGGCCTGCCCAAGCTGGACATCATCAACACCTCCGGCGCAGTGGTGCTGGGTATGGTGTACAACTTCCTGCCCTTCATGGTACTGCCAATCTTCTCCGTCATTGAGAAGATTGACCCCAGAGTTATTGAAGCTGCTCAGGATCTGGGCGCTGACAGCGCGACGGTGTTCCGCCGGATTACCTTTCCCCTGTCCCTTCCCGGGGTGCTCTCCGGCATTACAATGGTATTCATCCCGTCGGTGTCCACCTTTGTCATCTCCCGTCTGCTGGGCGGCGGCAAGACCCTGCTGCTGGGCGACCTGATTGAGATGCAGTTCCTGGGCTCAGCCTACAACCCCCATCTGGGCAGCGCCATCTCCCTGGTGATGATGGTGATTGTCCTGATCTGTATGGGCGTTATGAACCGCTTCGGCGAGGGCGAGGGGGAGGCGGTGCTGCTGTGAAGCGAAACGGACCTCTCTCCCGGCTTTTTATCCTGCTGGTCTTTCTCTTTCTCTACGCCCCCATCTTCGTGCTCATTGTGTTCTCTTTCAACGACTCCAAGAGCAATGCCGTGTGGGGCGGCTTCACTCTGGACTGGTACGTCCAGCTCTTTCAGAACGACACGGTGCTCAGCGCCCTGCGGACTACTCTGCTGGTCTCTTTCCTGGCCACCCTCATTGCCACTGTGGTGGGTACGGCTGCGGCCATCGGCTTCTATAACATGAAGCGGCGCCCTCGGGGCATTCTTTTGGGCATCAACAATATTCCCCTGACCAATGCGGACATCATCACCGGTGTATCCATGATGCTCCTCTTCGTCTTTGCCGGCCAAGCTCTGGCCTCTCTGTCCGGCTGGCTCAACAATCTGGAATGGGTCATTGACGCCAATCTGTGGTTTGATCTGGACTTTAACCTGGGCTTCGGCACCCTGCTTATCGCCCACATCACTTTCGACATCCCCTATGTCATTCTATCCGTGATGCCCAAGCTGCGGCAGCTGGACCCCAACATCGCCGAGGCCGCTCAGGACCTTGGCGCCACCAGCCTGTACGCCTTCCGCAAGGTAGTGCTGCCCGAGATCATGCCCGGCGTGGTCAACGGCGCTCTCATTGCCTTTACCATGAGCATTGATGACTTTGTCATCAGCTACTTTACCGCCGGCAGTCAGGAGTCCACCCTGTCCATGGTGGTGTACTCCATGGTCCGCCGCAGGGTGAGTCCGGAAATCAACGCCCTGTCCACCCTGATGTTCGTGGCGGTACTGGTGCTGCTGGTTGTCATCAACCTGCGCCAGGGACATCAGGATGCCAAGGAGGCCAAGCGGAGAAAGGCCTTGGGCGCTCCGACTATCGCTCCTGAGAGCATCATGGATATTACAACGGAAAATGTGGGCCGCGAGCCCAGTGAGCGCTGAGCCCCGCGCGGAAAGGAGAATGGACCCAACGTGAAAAAACTGCTTGTTATGGTCCTGGTTCTGTCCCTCACCGCCGGGCTGCTCACCGGCTGCGTCCACAGCCGGGACTCCCTTGGCGGCGACACCAGCTCTAATGTGGTCAACGTGTACAACTGGGGCGAGTATATTGATGAATCCGTGCTGGATGACTTTGAGGCCGCCACCGGCATCAAGGTCAACTACCAGATGTACGACAGCAACGAGACCATGTACTCCAAGATTGCCGGCGGCGGCGCTAACTATGACGTGGTCATTCCCTCCGACTACATGGTGGCACGCCTCATTGCGGAGGACCTGCTGGCGCCCCTCAACTTTGACAACATCCCCAACTTTGCCGACATTGACCCGGCGCTGAAGAATCCCGCCTATGACCCGGAGAACCTCTACTCCGTCCCTTACATGTGGGGCCTGATGGGGGTCATTTACAACGCCAAGGCAGTGGATGAGGCTGATTTGGGCAGCTGGAGCCTGCTTTGGAACGAGAAGTACGCGGGCGACATCCTCATGATTGACAACTCCCGGGACGCCATCGGCATTGCGCTCAAGCGTCTGGGCTACTCCTACAACACCACCGATGAGGCCCAGGTCCGCCAGGCCGTGGACCTGTTGGTGGAACAGTGGCCCATTGTCCAGGCCTATGTGATGGATGACATCTTTCAGAAGCTGGAGGGCGCCAACGCCTATGTGGGCACCTATTACTATGGCGACTACCTCACCATGTATGAGAATAACCCGGATTTGGGCTTCTATATCCCCGAGGAGGGCACCAATATTTATGTGGACGCCATGTGCATCCTGAAGGACGCCCCCAACAAGGCCAATGCCGAAGCCTTCATCAACTATATGTGCTCCACCCAGGCTGGACTGAAGAATTGCGAGGCCATCTGGTACTCCTCTCCCCTGCTCTCTGTCCGGGAAGCGCTGGACCCGGAGATCGCCGACGACCCCTACGCTTATCCTGACGCCGACATCATGGCCAAGTGCGAGAGCTACGCCGGCCTGCCTCAGAACATTCTGGACCTGTACGACAGCGAGTGGATTCGGCTTAAGACCACCACCGGAAACTTCTGGGGACTTTTTTAGGCAGATATCCTCCCCGAAAAAAGGAAAACGACCACCCAGCAGGCGGCCGTTTTCCTTTTTTATCTGGCGCTTGCGCGGCGGCCTGTACCGGTGTAAAATACTATCTGTCAGCGCTGCTTTCCGCCGGTGCGGCGAAAGCGGCAATTTTCCCGAGAGGATGAAGTTTCCATGTCAATTGAAGCGGTACGTACCTACTTCCGCACCTTGGGCCGGGAGCAGGATATTCTGGAATTTCCCGTCTCCAGCGCCACAGTGGAGCTGGCAGCCCAGGCCGTGGGCGTGATTCCCGCCCGCATCGCCAAGACTCTCTCCTTCTCTGTGGAGGGTGGATGCGTCCTCATTGTCTGTGCGGGTGACGCCAAGATCGACAACGCAAAATACAAGGCCATGTTCCACTGTAAAGCAAAAATGCTGACAGCAGAAGAGGTGTTGGAGTTCACCGGCCACGCAGTGGGAGGCGTGTGCCCCTTTGGCATCGACAACCCCGCTGTTACTGCGTATCTGGACGTGTCCCTCCGCCGGTTCGACTCAGTCTATCCCGCCGCCGGCTCCTCCAACTCCGCCATTAAGCTCACCTGCGATGAGCTGGCGGAATATGCCCACAGCGCGGGCTGGATCGACGTGTGCAAGAACTGGCAGGCCGAGTCGTAATGGCGCCCCGGCACACACCGCCTGTTTTGTCCCGTGACATTCTCCCCCGGACGGGATATACTAATGCCAAGATACAGAAAGGCAGGGATCTCTTATGCGGGAATATCTGAAAAACATGAAAATCAGCTACTTCCTCGCCTCTATTCTCTACATTATCCTGGGGCTGGTCCTCCTGATCTGGCCTGACATCACCGGCAACCTGGTGTGCTTCGCCTTTGGCCTGATTCTCCTGATCTACGGTATTATCACCATCATCAGCTTCTTCGTCCACGACAGCCGTCAGGGTTCCTTCCGGCTGGATCTGTTTCTGGGTATCGTAGCCGCGGGCGTGGGCCTGGTGTTCCTCATCCGGCCTGACATCGTCCTGTCCATTCTCCCCGTTGTGCTGGGCATCTATATCGTCATTGACGCCCTGCTCAACCTGAAGCGGGCCATTGACCTGAACCGGATGGGCTATCCCCGCTGGTGGGTGGTGCTGGTGCTCTCCCTGGTGTCCGCCGCTTTCGGCGTTCTTATCCTCTGCCGCCCCCTGTTTCTGGCCGACGTTATCTTTATGGTCATCGGCGCCGTGCTGATCTACACCGGAATCTCCGACCTGTGGGGCCTGTTCAAACTGGGCCGTGTCACCAAGGAGCTGCGCAAGCTCCACCCCATCGAAGTGGACCCCATCGACATCGAGTAATTTTCATTTAATGAAAACAATCATTACCATTCAACACCCGCAATCTGTCCATCATACAAATGGTATGGTAGGTTCGTGGACCGATTGGGATTTATCCGAATTAGGTAAATTGCAAGCTGAACGCATTGGAACAAAACTCTCTAAAGAATTGCAGGGCAGAAGTTTTGTACTGTACTCTTCAGATTTGGCAAGAGCAAAACAGACAGCCGAAATCGTAGGCAAACATCTGAATATTGCTCCAACATTAAGGCAAGAACTGAGAGAAAGAAACTTGGGAAAATGTGTTGGAAAATCTGTCAAGTGGTTAAAAGAAAATATAGAATGTCAAGAAAAGACCATTGATGACAGAGTATTTTCAGATGCTGAGAGCCGCCGTGATGAATGGAATCGATTGTTGCCGTTTTTTCTCGAAATCGTTTCAAATGAAGAAGAGAATATCACCATTGTGTCACACGGCGACTTGCTTAGCGTATTCAATACCATGTGGCTTGGATTGCCGGCAGAATCTCTTCATGATTTTGAACTATTTGGATTTGCTGGCGGTGTAAGTCACTTGCTCCAAAACAACGATGGGATAAGGTACAATAAGTTTCGCAAATTGAAAAGTAGATAAAAAGAGACATGGTTTGCAGCCCTCTGGTAGAATGAAGTCGCGACACACCATTCTGAAGGGAGACAGCAAACCATGTCCGAAAAGATTGTACAGCTGAACGAGGAAGTAATCAAGGG
>NZ_CALXGI010000061.1 GCF_944387805.1 uncultured Pseudoflavonifractor sp.
AAAAAGTTGTCCTATAATTTAACCCATTAGCCCTCATTTTAGGGGTGGTTGTCCTTTATTTAACCCATAAAAATCGGGTCAAAACAGGTCAGACTATGCCAAAACAGGGCAAACAATCTGAAAAGGAAAAACCCCGAAAACCGCGTGGTTTCGGGGTTTTTGAGCTGTTTTGAAACAGTTTTAGCGCTTGCTGAACTGCGGAGCGCGGCGGGCTGCCTTGAGACCGTACTTCTTGCGCTCCTTCATACGGGGATCGCGGGTCAGGAAACCGGCGGCCTTCAGAGCGGGACGGAACTCGGGGTCCACATTCAGGAGGGCGCGGGCAATGCCGTGACGGATGGCGCCGGCCTGGCCGGTCACGCCGCCGCCCACGACGGTAGCGACAATGTCCACCTTGCCGATGGTGCCGGTGGTGTTCAGGGGCTGACGGACCACCATCTTCAGGGTGTCCAGGCCGAAGTAGTCGTCGATGTCACGGCCGTTGATGGTGATGGCGCCGGTGCCGTTGGGGAACAGGTGCACACGAGCCACGGAGGACTTCCGGCGGCCGGTGCCGTAGAGATAAGGCTTCTTGCTCTTATACATAGTTCAATTTTCCTCCTTATTCCGCGGTCCAGGCCTCGGGCTTCTGAGCGGCCTGATTGTGCTCAGCGCCGCGATAGATGTGAAGCCGGGTCAGAGAGTCCTTGGTGACGATGTTGCGGGGCATCATGCCGCGGATGGCCACCTTCATGGCCAGCTCGGGCTTCTCCTGCATCAGGATGCGGTACTTGGTCTCCTTGAGGCCGCCGGGGTAGCCGGAGTGGGTGCGGTAGTACTTCTGCTCGCCCTTCTTGCCGGTCAGGACGGCCTTCTCGGCGTTGATGATGACCACGTAGTCGCCGCAGTCGGCGTGGGGGGTGTACTCGGGCTTGTGCTTGCCGCGCAGCAGGGTGGCGGCGGTGGCAGCGGTCTTGCCCAGGGGCTTACCGGCCGCATCGAGGATGTACCACTTGCGGACGATGTTTCCCTTGTTGGCCATAAAAGTGGACATAGGTGAAACCTCCATTGCTTTTATATCTTCCAAATCTGGACTTGACAGAATCAAAGCTCCACCTGTACAAGTGGAGCGTTTTGTATTATAATGCACTCGTTTCAAACTGTCAACGGCTTTTTTCATGTTTTTAATTTATAAATATGAAATCTCCGTTTTTCTTCCGTTTTCTTCTCCGCACTCTCTTATTCTCATTTTCATTTTTTAATTTATTTTCCCGAAAAAGTGAGGTCTCCCTATGAACACCAAGCTCCTGAGCTACATCCGCCGCTGCGTGGAGGACTACGACATGATTAAGCCCGGCGACCGGATTGCCGTGGGCGTGTCCGGCGGCAAGGACTCCATTGCTCTGCTGGCCGGTCTGGCCGGCCTGCGCACCTTTTACCCTGTGCCCTTCACCGTGGAGGCCTTCACCCTGGACATGGGCCACGTAGACGGCGGTGTGGGCATGGACTTTACGCCGGTGGCGGAGTTCTGCAAGACCCTGGATGTGCCCTACACCATTCTCCCCTCCGAAATCCACCATATTATCTTTGACCTGCGGAAGGAGAAGAACCCCTGCTCCATGTGTGCCAAGATGCGCCGGGGCGCCCTCCATAACGCCCTGATGGACCACGGCATCCACAAGATTGCCCTGGGCCACCACTTTGACGACGCGGTGGAAACCTTCTTCCTCTCCCTCTTCTATGAGGGACGCATCTCCTGCTTCCAGCCGGTGACCTACCTGGACCGGACCGACATCGTGCAGATCCGCCCCCTCCTCTATCTGAGCGAGGCCAGCATCCGCACCATCGCCGCCAAGGAGGGATATCCCGTGGTCCACAATCCCTGCCCAGCCGACGGCTTCACCAAGCGGCAGGAGATCAAGGAACTGGTCCGCACCCTGGACAAGCAGTATCCCGGACTGAAGCAGCGGGTGCTTGGGGCCATGCAGCGGCTCCCCCTCCCCGAGTGGGGCCCGGTGAATCCCCGCCGCCGTCCCCTGCCCGATGTGGGAGGAGAACAGGCATGAAAATCGCGGTGATGGGCTACTCGGGGGCGGGAAAATCCACCCTGTCCAGAGCACTCTCTCAGCGGCTGGGGCTGCCCCTGCTCCACCTGGACAAGGTGCAGTTCACTGCGGGCTGGCAGGAGCGGGACCGGGCGGAGGCCCTGGCCATGGTGGAGGAATTTATGGCCCGGGACAGCTGGGTCATCGACGGCAACTACTCCGGGTTCCTCCAGGCCCGCAGGCTGGAGGAGGCCGACCTCATCGTCTTTCTGGACCTTCCCCGGCTCACCTGCCTGCGCCAGGCCTGGGGACGGTACCGCCGCTTCCGCGGTCAGGTGCGGGACAGCGCCGCCGACGGGTGCTGCGAAAAGTTTGACCTGGAATTTTTCCGCTGGCTGGTGTGGGACGGCCGCAGCAGGAAGCGGAGCGCCCAGTACCGGAGCCTTATGGCCCGGTACAGCGCAAAGGCCGTGGTGCTGAAAAGCCGGAGGCAGATTCAATCCTTCCTGGCCCGGTTCCCGGCGTCAGACCCCGCAGCTCCCTGAAAAGAACGCCCCCTGCCGTCCTGATGGACGGCAGGGGGCGCTGCGCGTGTATCTCCCTTACTTATACTGGCGGCCCAGGGCGTCGGCGGTGAAGATAGCGGCGTAGACCTTGTCGGCGGTGACCTCCATGGGCATGTTGTGGATGGTCTCGCCGGGCACGGAGGCAGCCTCCGCCACAGCACGGATCACCTCGGGGGCGGCGTCGGCCAGACCCAGGTCAGCCAGGGTGGTGGGCAGGCCCACGCTCATGCAGAAGTCCAGCACCTCTTCGATCTGCTCCATGTCGGCGTTCTGGAGCACCAGCTGCACCAGGGTGCCGAAGGCCACCTTCTCGCCGTGGTACAGGCTGTGGGTCTCGGGAGCCACGGTAAAGCCGTTGTGGATGGCGTGGGCGCCGGCCAGGCCGCCGGACTCAAAGCCGATGCCGGAGAGGTAGGTGTTGGCCTCGATGATGTTCTCCACAGCCTTGGTGCACACGTGCTTCTCTACCGCCAGCTTGGCCTTCAGGCCGTCGGCGAGCAGGGTGTCGTAGCAGGCCCGGGCAAGCACCAGGGCGGCGTTGGTAATCTTTCCGCCGGCGCAGGTGGAGGCATTGGCATCCGCGGTAGCCTGGGCCTCGAAGTAGGTAGCCAGAGCGTCGCCCATGCCGGACACCAGCAGACGGGCGGGGGCCTTGCTCACCACATCGGTGTCCACCAGCACCACATTGGGGTTGGCAGGCAGCCACAGATACTCCTCAAAGACGCCCTCGTCGCTGTAAATCACGGACAGGGCGGAGCAGGGGGCGTCGGTACCCGCGATGGTGGGTACGATGACCACAGGCTTGCCGGCGTAGTGGGCCACGGCTTTGGCGGTGTCGTGGATCTTGCCACCGCCGATGCCCACCACCACGGTGGCGCCCAGCTCATCCAGCTGGCTCTTCAGGCGGTTGATCTCGTTCTTGGAGCACTCGCCGTTGAAATACGCAAAGTGGACGGTGCAGCCCGCGGCCTTGAAGCTCTCCTCCACCTGTCCGCCCACACGCTGATAGCCGGACTTGCTGATGAGCACAAAGGCGTTTTCTCCCAGGGGGCGGGTGTAGGTGCCGATATTGCTCAGCTCGCCCTGACCCTGAATGTACTTTCCCGGTGCAATGATGATGTTGGCCATATGTCAGCTCTCCCGTATTTCATATTACGCCCCGCTTTCCCGCAGTGCGGAGCCAAAAGCAGTATATTCCTTTGATAATTATTTGTCAATCTCTTTGCTTCTTTTTCTCTCCTGTTCCGTATGCAGCTCTTCTGTTAACTTATGTTATTGATTCGAATTTGGAAAAAATATAAAATGTAAGAAATTATATCCTGTGAGATGGCTCACGCTCTGCAGGATATGGGAATGGGAGGTACTTTTATGAAGAAAAAATTTCTGTCCCTGTTTCTGGCCATGGCTCTGGCCCTGGGCCTGGCCGCCCCTGCTCTGGCTGACGCCATGGGCGAGACCCGGGTGGGCTTCCGCTTCGGCGAGACCTTTTACTCTTATGACGCCCCTGCCAGCGGCGCCGGCTGGAGCTATGACGGCAACTACACCATGACCTTTAACGGGCTTAATATCGCAACCCCCGACAATCCCTATGGCGACAGCGGCTATTTCCAGCTGTGTAATCTGGACAAGCCCTTTACCTTTGTGCTGACCAGCGGCACGAGCAACAGCGTCAATACCATGGATTCCATCTATAAGATGGGCAAGACCCTGGAGGACCAGCCCATGGTGACCATCCAGGGCGGGGGCAGTCTCTCCTGCCACCAGCTCACGCTGGGCGACCTGACGCTGACTGACGCCGCTATCACCGCCACCTATTTCTCCTGTTTCAAGCTGACCCTCTCCGGCGGCTCCATCACCACCACCGGCCTGACTGTAAACGACAGCTATACCCTGAACAGCGGCAGCATCCTGGTGGAGCGGGATAAGCCCGCCTTTGAGGGCTTCCGGGTGTATATGGACGATACGGCAGCGGCCAGTTCCCTTGTCTCCCAGTTTAAGGATCAGTACGGCAAGCCCCTCCAACTCAAGCAGGAGACCTTTGACTGGGGCACCCTGACCAGCATCTATGACAGCGCCGGTGAGTACGTGACCTATGCCGTCTGGACCGGCGGCGGCGTTACGCCTCCTACCCCCGCCAAAACCGCCTATGCCTCCACTCAGTCCGTGAAGGTGGACGGCGTGGCCGTGGAGTTCCAGATGTACGCCCTCAAGGACGAGAAGGGCAACGACACCAACTATGTAAAGGTACGCGACGTGGCATACGCCCTCAACGGCACCGCCGCCCAGTTCAACGTGGGCTGGGACGGCGCAGTGAATCTGGTCACCGGCCAGGCCTACACTGCCAACGGCTCTGAGATGTCCACCCCCTTCAGCGGCAACCGGAGCTATCAGAACTCCACTGCCGCCACCAATGTGAACGGCTCCGCCGCTGCGCTGGATGCCATCCTGCTCACCGACGATGCCGGCGGCGGATACACCTACTACAAGCTGCGGGACCTGGGCCAGGCGCTGGGCTTCAACGTAAGCTGGAGCGCAGAGCTGGGCGTCTATATCGAGACGGATAAGCCCTACGAGGGTTAATACAGCAAGAAAATGCCGCCCCGGCGCCATACGGCGCCGGGGCGGCATTCTGTTTTTCGGTTTACTTCATCAGGCTGCACACCAGCTCAGTGTAGGCGGCCGGGTCCTCCAGGGGCAGGCCTGCAATGAGCAGAGCCTGGTCGTAGAGCAGCTCGGCGTACTTCTTGGCCTTCTCCGGGTCGGAGTCCACCGCCTCCCGCAGGGCGGCGAAGGCGCCGGAATCCGGGTTGAGCTCCAGCACCCGCTGGGCCTTCATGCTCTGGGCGCGCTCCGGGTCCATGCGGGAGAAGTACTTCTCCATCTCAATGGTCACCGGGCCGTCGGCAGTGAGGCACACCGCGCCCGACTTCAGAATCTTGGACACCCTGGCCTCCTTAATCTTGTCGCCCAGAGTCTCCTTCACGAAGGTGAGCACGTCCTTGCTCTCCTCCGCCTTCTTTTCGGCGGCGGCCTTCTCCTCGTCGGTCTGAGGCAGGGCGTCCTCGTCGGTCACCGGCTTGAAAGCCTTCTCATCCCAGGCGCCCAGGGCGTTCATGATGAACTCGTCGGGCTCCTCCGTCAGGTAGAGAATCTCATAGCCCTTGTCCAGAATCCGCTCGGCCTGGGGCAGGCGGGCGATCTGGTCCACGCTCTCGCCGCAGGCGTAGTAGATATACTGCTGATCCTCAGGCATCCGCTGACGGTACTCGGCCAGAGTGGTCAGCTTGCCGTCCTTGGAGGAGTGGAACAGAAGCAGGTCCTTGAGCATGTCCTTGTGGACGCCGTAGTCCTCCAGCACGCCGTACTTGATCTGGCGGCCAAAGGCGGACCAGAAGGTCTCATACTTGGCCCGCTCGTCCTTCTGGAGCTTGAGCAGCTCAGCCTTGATCTTCTTCTCCAGGTTGGTGGCAATGATCTTCAGCACCTGGGTGTGCTGGAGCACCTCACGGGAGATGTTGAGGGAGAAGTCGGCGGAGTCCACCACGCCCCGGACAAAGCGGAAGTGGTCGGGCAGCAGGTCGGCGCACTTGTCCATAATAAGCACGCCGGAGGAGTAGAGCTGAAGGCCCTTCTCATACTCGCGGGTATAGAAGTCGTAAGGGGCGTGGGCCGGGATATAGAGCATGGCCTTGTACTCCACCTGGCCTTCGCCGTGGACGTGGACCACAGCCAGGGGATCCTCCCAGTCGCCATAGTGCTCCTTATAGAAGGCGTTGTACTCCTCCGCAGTCACCTCGCTCTTGGGCCGCTGCCACAGAGGCACCATGGAGTTGAGGGTCTCCCACTCGTCATAATCCTCCCATTCGGGCTTATAGTCCTCACCGGCGTCGGCGGGGCGCTCCTTCTGGCGGGACTTGTGCATGAGCATCTGGATGGGGTAGTGGATATAGTCGGAGTACTTCTTCACCAGGTCGTCCAGGCGGTACTGCTCCAGGTACTGGCTGTACTTCTCATCGTCGGTATCCACCTTGATGTGAAGTACAATATCGGTGCCCACGCCGGCCTTCTCCGCCGGCTCAACGGTATATCCATCGGCGCCCTCGCTCTCCCAGCGCCAGGCCTGGTCAGAGCCGTAGGCCTTGCTGGTGACGGTGACCTTGTCGGCCACCATGAAGGCGGAGTAAAAGCCCACACCGAACTGACCGATGATGTCCACGTCGGCCTTCTTGTCCTGATCCATGTCCTGCTTGAACTGGAGGGAGCCGCTGCGGGCGATGGTGCCCAGGTTCTCCTCCAGCTCCTCCCTGGTCATGCCAATGCCGTTGTCGCTGATGGTCAGGGTGCGGGCAATCTGGTCGGGCGTGAGGACAATCTTGAAGTCGGACCGGTTCAGCCCCACCTTGTCGTCGGTGAGGGCCTTGTAGGCCAGTTTATCGATGGCGTCGCTGGCGTTGGAGATGATCTCACGGAGGAAAATTTCCTTGTGGGTGTAGATTGAGTTGATCATCAGGTCCAGCAGTCGCTTGGACTCCGCCTGAAACTGTTTCTTTTCCATGATATCTGCCTCCATATATGAAACGATTCGGATTAACAACATAGCGTTAGCACTCGAAACATCCGAGTGCTAACGCTATGATAATCCTTCGCGTTATAATTTTCAAGGGGGTTCAAAGAAAATTTACAATTTATCCTCAGGTCCCGGTTTTATGGGCGTAGATCCGCATCCAGCCGCCCCAGTCACCCGTGTCGCGGACCAGCCCCAGAAAGCGCCAGCCGTACTGCTCATAGAAGGCGGTATGTTCGGTCACAAGATAGAGCGTGTCAATTCCAAAGCGGCCCATGTCGGAGCACGCCCATCGCAGCAGTTCCCCTGCGATTCCCCTGCGGCGATAGACCCCCTCCACATACAGTGCGCAGACGTTGGGCGCCAGGTCTTTCCGGCTGTGAAAATCATTTTCAATGACGCCGAGCCCGCCGACCATTTGCCCGTTCTCCAGTGCGGCGTACCACTGAGGAACCGCTGCCCCGCCCTTCCGGCATTCCTCCATGCTCTCCAGATAGGCTGCCGCAGGGATGCCCCATTTCTCATGAAACCATTCTGCCGCCATCCCGGCCAGCTCTCCGTGGGCTCTGAGATTCAGAATCTCCATTTTGCTGTGCGCTCCTTCCTGTCTCCGGCAGCCGGTCACATGCTCAGGCTGGCAATAAACTGCCGGGCGGTGCGGGGCGTACGGCCAGGGTGATGCATCTCGAACTTTACCGCCTCGGCCCGGAGGGTATCCCGGTCCATAGCGACGCCGTACAGGTCGGCCATCCGCTCCACCATGTCCAGGAACTCCGGCTTGCCCACCGCCAGATAGGGAATGCGCAGTCCAAACCGCTCGGACAGAGAGGTCTTTTCCGCAATGGTCTCAGTGCGATCCACCTCGTCCCCGGCACGATCGGAGAAGGTCTGCCGCACCAGATGGCGGCGGTTGGAGGTGGCGTACACCGCCACATTGGCCGGGCGGCGCTCCAGGCCGCCCTCCAGAATGGTCTTGAGAACAGAGTAGGTCTTGTCATCCTGATCAAAGGCCAGGTCGTCGATGAAGAGAATAAACTTGTGCCGCCGCCCGGCCAGAGTGGGGATCAGGTCGTGGAGTTCGCCAAGCTCCTCCTTCCGTACTTCAATGAGCCGCAAATCCTCAAAGCCGGGCACTGTGAGAAGGGATTTGACGGTCACTGATTTTCCGGTGCCCGGGTCGCCGTAGAGCAGCACGTTGTTGACCAGATTGCCCTCCATCATGGCCCGGGTGTTGGCGATAACCTTGTCCCGCTGGCGCTCGTAGCCGATGAGCTCCGCGCCGTCGGTACAGTCCGGATTGTCTACCGGCCGAAGGGCGCCTTCCTCCCACAGGAAAGCCCGATTGCGGGCAAAAAGCCCCGCGCCGCTGCGGCGGTAGAACTCGGTCAGAGATGCAAAATCAAAGGGCACATCGCCGCTCCAGCGAGGCAGCTTGGCGGGGACTGCGGCCGCTTCGGGAGGCAGCAGCGCGCCGATTTTGCTGAGGAGCAGCCCGCCGCTCAGGCCTGAGAGCTGACGGAGCACCTCCACATCCCGCTCCGCGGCCCCTGCAAGCTCCTTATCCTCCCCGCCTCGCTCCACCATGCGGGGATAAGGGCCGTCCTCATAGCGGAGCTTGTCGTGGAGCCAGCTTCCCAAGGTCTCGTACCCCTCCTGCCGCAGGCGGTAGAATACAGCGGCATACCGCTCCAGAGCCTCACCGCCCCGGCCTTCACTGACTGCATCCAGCAGGGCAGACACCGCCCTTATTAGGGGCTCGTCCATTATGTTCCGATAGGCGGACACCCCCATCAGGGCGTACCGCAGCGCTTCCAATGTCATCTCGCATCCCTCCCGGGCCTGTATTTTTTCCATTTTATGCGCGGCGGCACCGGTTGTCAATGGGTTGTCCCTTGTCCTATTTTGATAACTCCACGGGTCTGATTTTAAATGGCACAATAGATAACACAATATGACTTGCAGTTCCATTAAGCAAAACAAAAACAGACTCCCCACTGTCTCGGAAAGTCTGCTTCTGGAAGAGATGGTTAAAATCCATCGTTTGAAGTTCCAAAATATATAGGAGTGCTGCCCGACTGGCCTTCCGGCCGGCAGCGCCAATGCGCCGTGTGAGCGTTTTGCTTCAGGCAAAACCTCGGCGCAGGCGGAACTCCCTTCCGCCGCGCATTTGAAATACCGAAGGGTGGCGCCGCCCTCTGGGCGTTGAAACCCAAAACAAAAGGACATCCAAAAGGATGTCCCTTTGTTTTGGAATGGGCGGTTAAGCTCGATATTTCTTAATAGAGAAACATGCCGCCCGCAGGACGGCCTACCCACTGCAAGCCCAGCGCAGCGGGTCGCAGTGGGAAAGGAGGCGCAAGGGCGCGGGCGGATGATGTCTTTTTGCATCAGTTATAAAAAGACGTGGCCGCAAAGCGAACTTTGCGACCACGTGGAAGGGACGGTTAAAATCGATATCTCTTCACGATAAGACAAAACCGCCGCGTAGCGGCGGACCCAAACCGCAACCCAGCATAGCGGTTGCGGTTTGGAAAGGAGGAGCAGCGGCGTAAGCGCGCTCTGACTTATAAAATAAGTCGGAGCAAGCGATACAAAGCTTGCTCCGACGTGGTACGCCCGAAGGGACTCGAACCCCCAGCCTTCAGAACCGGAATCTGACGCTCTATCCAATTGCGCTACGGGCGCGCACAAGCGCCTCAACCAAGGCGCTCAATTATTATAGCAAGGATTTCCCGATTTGTAAAGGGGGTTCTTCCGTTTTTTTCACTCTGGTCAGCAGGGGATGACCTGCCAGGTATGCATGCCGGAGAGGTCGGCAAAGAGGATATGGTCAGGGGGCAGGAAGGTAAAGATCACTACGGCACCGCCCAGGGCGGCAGTGAGCAGCAAAAGCAAATCCGTGCTTCGCCGGACAGCCGGACGATTGAATACCGCCGCCAGTAGAAAGCCCGCTCCCATCAGCAGAACGTACAGGCCTATATCGAAGGCCAAAGAATCCCCACCTGCTGCCACATGGTAGAGATACCCCGCCGCCAGCATGGCGGCACAGATGGACAGCAGTGACAGCAGCCACGGTCCCAGACCGTCCCGTCCGTCCCGGCGGCAGAGGAGCAGCACCCCTAAAAGGAAGGGCCAATAGAGGATTTTCAGGTGCTCCCATATGCTCTCATTCACCGGCGCAATGAGGGCGACGATAGGATTGGGAAAGAAATCATGGATAAAATGGAGACAGGCCCCCGCCAGAGTGACCGCGACAAATGCAGTCAGGAGCTTTCCAGATAGCCTCGCCGGCATGGCGATACCCCCTTTTCTTTTCCAGAATATGCAGCGCTGCTCCCTTTTATTTCCCTTTCTGCAAAAAGTGTTTTCCTCTCCGTTCTATCCCCCTCTTTCTTTTTTCGCCGCGGTAGTTTATACTGATGTCTGCACATTATGTATACCAACACGGAAAAGGAGTTCCCATGAAACGACGTATTGTCCCTCTGCTCGCCCTGCTCTGCCTGCTCGCCTCCCTGGCGGGCTGCGATCTGCGCCCTGCCCCCTCCCCTGCCGCCGTATCCGACGGCTCCACCCTGGCTGTTCACTTCATCGACGTGGGCCAGGCTGACTCCGCCCTGCTGGTGTGCGGGGAGGACGCCATGCTCATCGACGGCGGAAATGTAGCCGACAGCAGTCTGGTGGTGTCCTACCTGGACCAGCAGGGCATCGACCAGCTGGACTATGTGGTCTGCACCCACGCCCACGAGGACCACGTGGGCGGCCTGTCCGGCCCGCTGAACACCTGCACTGTCAGCCATGTCCTCTCCCCCGTCACCGAGTACGACTCCAAGGCCTTCCGTGACTTTGTCAAGTACACCGAGGCCCAGGGGCTGGAGCCGGAAATCCCCTCCCCCGGCGACACCTTCTCCCTGGGAGAGGCCCAGGTGACCATTCTGGGCCCTGTGGCAGAGTACAGCGAGACCAACAACACCTCCATTGTGCTGCGGGTGGATTTCGGCGAGACCTCTTTTCTCTTCACCGGGGATATGGAGACCAAGGCGGAAAAGGATCTGCTGGACCAGGGGGCGGACCTCTCCGCCACTGTCCTCAAGGTGGGCCACCACGGCAGCGACACCTCCTCCAGCTACTCCTTCCTGCGGGAGGTCATGCCGGAGTACGCGGTCATCTCGGTGGGGCTGAACAACGACTACGGCCACCCCTCTGACGATGTGCTCAGCCGCCTGCGGGACGCGGGCGCCACCGTGTACCGCACCGATGAGCAGGGCACCATTGTGGCGGTGAGCGACGGCGCCGCTGTCACCTTCACCACCGAGAAGAACACCGCGCCCACCCCTGGCCGGGACAGCGGGACCACGCCCCAGCCCAGCCAGAGCGCCGCTGCACAGGAGACCTACATCGGCAACCTGAACTCCAAGGTGTTCCACCGGGAGGACTGCCCCAACCTGCCCGCCGAGCAGAACCAGGTTCTCTTCTCCAGCCGGGAAGAGGCCGTGGCGGAGGGGTACACCCCCTGCGGCAACTGCAAGCCCTGACCCGCTCATTTTAATTTTGAGGTGATACGGATGAAACGGATTCAGTACAATTCCCCGGTAATCCTCACGTTTTTCTTTCTCTCTCTGGCGGCCCTGGTGCTGAACCAGCTCACCGGCGGCTGGACCAATCTGCACCTCTTCTCCGTCTACCGCTCCCCCATCTCTCCTCTGTTCTTCGTGCGCCTGCTGGGCCACGTGCTGGGGCACGCCGGGTGGGATCATTTCCTGGGCAATATGCTCCTGCTGCTGGTGGTTGGCCCGCCCCTGGAGGAGAAATACGGCAGCAGCACCCTGCTGGCGGGTATCGTTCTCACCGCCGCTGTGTCCGGCCTGCTTCAGTGCCTCTTCTTCCCCGGCACGGCCCTGCTGGGGGCCAGCGGCATTGTATTCATGCTCATCATGCTCTCCTCTCTGGCGGGTATGAGGGCCGGCTCCATCCCTGTCACCCTGATTCTGGTGGCTGTGCTCTACCTGGGTCAGGAGGTGTACTCCATCCTCTTTATCCAGGACAACGTGGCCAATTTCATGCATCTGGTGGGCGGCGCCTGCGGCACGGCCTTCGGCTTCCTGGCGGCCAGAAAAAAGCTGTAATCACAAAAACAGCGGCGGAAACAGAAGTTTCCGCCGCTGTTTTGCTGTTATCCCAGGGCTACGTCCAGAATCATCATAATGAGAAAGCCGCCCATGACCCCCAGGGTACCCACGTTGGAGTGCTCCCCCAGGTGGGCCTCGGGAATCAGCTCCTCCACCACCACGTAGATCATGGCGCCGGCCGCAAAGGAGAGCAGCCAGGGCATCAGCGGGGCGATCTGGCCTGCCAGCAGCACGGTGAGAATCCCAAAGACCGGCTCCACAAAGCCCGACAGGCTGCCGCACAGGAAGGACTTAACGGGTCTCATTCCCTCCTGCCGCAGGGGCAGGGAGATAGCCGCTCCCTCGGGAAAGTTCTGAATGCCAATGCCGATGGCCAAAGCCATGGCGGCGGCGTAAAGCGCCGGGTCGTCCCCGTGCTGGGCCGCCAGAGCAAAGGACAGGCCCACCGCCATCCCCTCAGGGATATTGTGTAAGGTGACGGCAAAGACCAGCATGGTGGTGCGCTTCAGGTGCGCTTTCACGCCCTCCGGCTCCTTGGCGCCGGGATGGAGATGAGGCAGCAGACCGTCCAGGGCTATCATCAGCCCCACGCCCAGGACAAAGCCACCCGCCGCCGGAATCCAGCCGATCATACCGGCCGCCTCCGCCTCCTCAATGGCGGGAATCAGCAGGGACCAGACCGAGGCGGCAATCATCACGCCTGCGGCAAAGCCCAGAAAAATCCGCTGGGCCAGCGCAGTGACCTGCTTTCGAAACAGAAACACCATAGCCGCCCCAAGGCTGGTCATCAAAAAAGTAAATCCGGTGCCTCCGGCGGCCCAGAGCAGTGCTGTCATAAGGGGTTCCCCCTTTCAAAAGTTTTATGATTCTAACAATTAGTTTGAGCTAACAAAATGATAGCATGTCCGCCTCCCGCTGTCAATCCCTAGCTGCATACTGGGAATATTTTTTCGATAGAACGAAAAAACAGCGCCCCGGAACATCCGGGGCGCTCAGAGTTATTGAAAAAGCCTCGCAGAGTTCGCGCCCGCAGGCGCGAATACAGTAAAATCTGTTTTCTCCGGCGACATGTGCGCCGGAGAAAACGCTTCTCAGCATGCAAGTGTGGAAGCGCTCCGCCAAAGGCGAGCAGCTTCTGCGCGCAGCGGGCTGTATCCCGCTCGAAAAAGCGGCAAAGCCGCTTTTTCGAAGGTCACAGCGCCCCGGAACATCCGGGGCGCTGTGCTTATGCCGAAAATACCGCGCTTACTTCAGGGCGCAGATGGCGGCAGCAGTCTTGGCAGCCAGCTTGGCATTGTTGTACACCAGATGGATATTGGAGTCCAGGGAGTCGCCGCCGGTCAGGTCCTTGATCTTGGCCAGCAGGAAGGGGGTGGTGGCCTTGCCGTGGATGCCCTGCTCCTTGGCTTCCTCCACAGCCTCGTCGATGGCCTTGTTGATGACGTCGGCATCCATGGAGTACTCCTCAGGGATGGGGTTGGTCACCAGCATGCCGCCCTTGAACTCCAGCTCACGCTGGGCATGGAAGGCAGCGGCCAGCTCCTCGGGGGTATCAATCTCGTAATCCACGCTGAAGCCGCTCTTGCGGGTGTAGAAGGCGGGCAGCTCCTTGGTGCCGTAGCCGATGACAGGCACGCCGTGAGTCTCCAGGTACTCCAGGGTCAGGCCCAGGTCCAGGATGGACTTGGCGCCGGCGCACACCACCATCACAGGTGTCTGGGCCAGCTCCTCCAGGTCGGCGGAGATGTCCATGGTGGTCTCGGCGCCGCGGTGAACGCCGCCGATACCGCCGGTGGCAAAGACCTGGATGCCCGCCATGTGGGCAATGATCATGGTAGTGGTGACGGTGGTGGCGCCGTCCTCACCCCGGGCCACCAGCACGGGCAGATCCCGACGGCTGGCCTTGGTCACTTCCAGGCCCTTCTTGCCCAGGTACTCGATCTCTTCCTTGGTGCAGCCGGCCTTCAGGCGGCCGCCGATGACGGCGATGGTGGCGGGCACAGCGCCGTTCTCACGGATGATCTGCTCCACGTTGAGGGCGGTCTCCACGTTCTGGGGATAGGGCATGCCGTGGGAGATGATGGTGGACTCCAGGGCCACCACGGGCTTGCCGGCGGCAATGGCCTCGGCGACTTCAGGGGCGACGTCCAGATACTTGTTCAGGCTCATTTTTCAATTACCTCCAGAATAATATTTTGTGTATATTACATTTTGTAGTGGATTTTTCTGTTTCAGTCCTGTATGCCCATGCGCTCCTTCAGCAGGCGGGCGCTCATGGCAGGGTTAATGGTCTCGGCGCTCTCCATGGCAATGGCCCCCGCCGCCATGGCGGCACGGGCGGTGCCCTCCAGATCGGTGCCCTCCAGGTAGGCCCAGGCGATGGCAGCCATGCCCGCGTCGCCGCAGCCGGTGGTGTTGACCATATCGCCGGGACAGCAGGGCACATGACAGCGGCCGTTATGGTCTGCGGCCAGAACCCCGTCCCCGCCCAGGCTGATGAACACCCGGCGCAATCCGGTGGCCAGCAGGGCGTCCGCCGCCGCGTTGAGGCTCTTCTCATCGGTGATGGTCACGCCGGAGAGCAGCTCGGCCTCCAGACGGTTGGGCTTGAGGGTGTGGAGCTTGCCCAGCACCGGCCGGAGCTTCTCTGCCTTGGCGGTGGAGACCGGGTCGGCAAAGATGGGCAGCCTGATGTTCTCCGCCAGCCAGGCGATGGACTCGGCCGGAATGTTGGTGTCCAGCACAATGAGCTGGGCGTTCTGGAGCAGCCGGGACCGGCTGGACAGGAACGCCGGGGTCACGTTCTTATAGATCTCCATGTCGCTCACCGCCAGGGCCATGTCCCCCCGCTCGTCGGTGATGAAGAGGTAGGTGGAGGTGGCGCCGCCGGGCACGGTCAGGCACTGGCTCACGTCAATGCCCAGCTCGCCGCAGCTGGCCGCGATGCGCTGGGCGTTCATGTCGTCGCCAAAGGCGGTGAGGAGCCGCACATCCATGCCCAGCAGGCTCATGTTATGGGCGATGTTCCGCCCCACGCCCCCCAGGCTCATGCGCACGGCGCCCGGGTTGGAGTCGGCTGGCACCAGCTTGTGGGACGGACGGCCGCCGATGTCCATGTTCACGCCGCCCACCACCACCGCGTAGGGCGCGGTGCGGACGATATACCCCCGGCCGGCAATGTGCCCCTGCTTCATCAGGTTGGAGATGTGCACCGCCGCCGAGGAGCGGGTGATGCCCGCCTTCTCCGCCAGCTCCTGCTGGGAGATGAGGGGGTTCTCCTCAATCCATTTGAGAATCTGTCGTTCCCGCTGGGTCATGGCCTCGCCTCCTAAGCAAAAGTTTGTTTTTTAATCAAATGCTTATTATACATCTTTTCTCTCCCCTGTCAAGGGACAAACGGAACTTTTTCTCCAAAAAAACGTCTGAAAAACAGAATCAAACCCGGAAGGAGGAAGCGCAATGAAAATTCGGCTCCTGGCACTGGCCATGACCGGGCTGCTGGTCCTGACCGCCTGCGCGCGAAAGGAGGCCACCTTGACCGTGCGTATTGTGGACGGGGCGGAGACGGGCGCCCTGATGGTGGCCGACCTGGATGGGGGCAGCGGCATCTACCGCCTGGGGGCGGATGATGGCCCCGTTACCATAGACGGACACCCGGCCACGGCGGACGACCTGGCAGACGGCATGAAAATCACCATTACTTTTGACGGGATGGTGCAGTACAGCTCTCCTATGGGCTTCTATGAGATCTACGCCCTGGATGGGGACGGAAGCAGCGTGGACGACCGCTGCGGCCTCTACCTCCAGGTGCTCAACGACCTGTGGGCGGCAGAGCCCGGCCTGAACGAGGGCGCCACGCAGCTGGCTGTGGACCTGTCCGGCCTAACCGACCTGACCCCGGGTGAGAAAGCGGGCCTGGCCTGGCGCTTTGGCGAGGACTGCCGCCTGTCGCCCGCTATGGAGGTACCTCTGGAGGTGCTCTGGCAGGAGGGCTATCTCACCCCCATGACGGAGGGCGGTGAGGAGGACCCCAACCTCTGCGCCTGGGAGGACGGCTGTCTGTTCTCCATCACGGGGGACGCGGATACCGGCTTTGAGGCCCGGAAGTGGCGCTCGGGCACAGAGAGCTATGCCTTTTCCGACTGTACCGCCCAGATGGCGGAGGACGGCTCCTGGACCTACACGGTGGGAGAAGCGGGCGCTCCCTGAGCCATCTGCAACCGAATATTCCCGCAGAGAGACCGTCTGTCCCGATGGCATGGACAGACGGTCTCTTTTTGGTTATAGTTAGGGTGGAAAGGGGGAGGACCCATGAAGGTAACGATACGCATAGAGCCGGGCTGCGGCGCGCCCTCGGTGACCATCACGGCCCCCGCCCTCACCGACGAGATAAAGGCTCTGGCCGTCCGGCTGGAGAGCGGGGACCGGCTCATCGGCTGGCGGGACGGCTCCGCCTTCCCCATCCCGCCGGAGGAACTGCTCCGGTGCTACGGTGAGGACAAGGGCGTCAGGGCCCAGACGGCTGATGGGGTGTTTGAACTGAAGGAGCGGCTCTACGAGCTGGAGGCCCGGCTGGACCGGCACACCTTTGTGCGCATCTCCCAGTCGGAAATCGTCAATTTGACCAAGGTCACCGCCCTGGACCTGAAGCTGTCGGGTACCATCAGGATGACCCTGGCGGGGGGCACGGTGTGCTACGTGTCCCGCCGGTACGTAAAAAAGATAAAGGAAGCCCTTGGGCTGTGAAAGACCTGCTAACAAAAGTCAAGTAGAAATTTCAGGTTTTGGAGGCAGCGAAAAAGGCAACACAAAATCAAGCC
>NZ_CALXGI010000062.1 GCF_944387805.1 uncultured Pseudoflavonifractor sp.
GAGCAGATGAAAAAGTACGGGGCCCCCGCGGAAAGGGAGTTCCGCGGGGCCGTCAGCGACCAGTGGAGCCTGAAAACAGTATGGGGCGTGGGCTATAAGTTCGAGGTTGTGAACAGCTGAAGCCCCGGCTGACGCCCCTGCCCGAAGAAACCATAGGGCCGCATCGGACCAGATACGGCCCTGCGGCAGTGCGCCGTCAGGAAGGAGGAGAACGGTACGAAGAGCCTGTATAAACGCCAGTTTGTCATGATGGCCGGGATGATTCTCATCTCCTTTGCCCTGCTGGGCACGGCATTCATCGCACTTTCCTATCAGTACACGGTCCAGGAAAAACAGGATACCATGGAGAAAAACGCGGCCTATATTGCGGAATTCACCGGGTCCTACCTGTCGGAATCCCGTTATTCCACCACTATCTACGACTCCGCCTACCGGCAGTACACCTCCAACCTGGCTCAGCTGGCCGACGCCTACGTGATTCTCTGCGAGACCGCGCCGGACCGGATCGGCCAGATCGTCTACTCCTCGGACGGTCAGACGGAGGGGGCCTTCATCGGCCAGACCCTGTCCGCCGATATGGTCAGCCAGGCGGTGAAGGACGGAGCTTACGGCGCGATGACCACTCTGGACGGCCTGTTTGGGGAGAAACGGTTTGTGGCCGGGTGCCCCATCTATAAGATTGGCCTGCTGGGTCAGAGCGTCCAGACCGGTATGGTCTTTGTGGCGGCGGAGACGGAGAATATCACCGAGATGTGGCGGGCCTTTGCCCAGATTTTCTTTTTCACCGCCATTGTTGTGCTGTGTATTGCCTTTATCACCACCTCGGTCACCTCGCTGAGGCAGACCAAGCCCCTCAAGGAGATGGCGGAGGCGGCCCGGAAGTTCGGCCACGGGGAGTTTGACACCCGGGTGGAGGTGGGCAGCCGCCAGGACGAGGTGGGAGAGCTGGCCGAGGCGTTCAACGCCATGGCGGAGTCCCTGGCCAAGTCGGAGGCCAAGCGCAGCGAGTTTGTGGCCAACGTGTCCCACGAGCTGAAGACCCCCATGACCACCATCGCCGGCTTTGCCGATGGCATTCTGGACGGCACCATCCCGCCGGAGAAGGAGCAGGACGCCCTGCGCACCATCTCCTCCGAGACCCGCCGGCTCTCCCGGCTGGTTCGGCGGATGCTGGATCTGAGCCGCCTCCAGTCGGCGGAGAACGTGACCGCCCAGGAGCAGTTCGACATCTCCGAGCTGATGGTCCGGGTACTGCTGAGTCTGGAGACAAAAATTAACCAGTCCGGCCTGGATGTGGACACCAATCTGCCCGAGGAACCGGTCATGGTGTGGGGCGACCCGGACGCCATCACCCAGGTGTGCTACAACCTGCTGGACAATGCCATCAAATTCTCCCAGGAGAAGGGGATTATCACCATCTCCATCACCACCAGGGGCGGCAAGGCCCATGTGTCGGTGCGCAATGTAGGGGACACCATTCCCGCCGAGGAGCTGCCCCTGCTCTTCGACCGCTTTCACAAGAGCGACAAGTCCCGCAGTGAAGACCGGGACGGCGTGGGCCTGGGGCTGTACATCGTCAAGACCATTCTCAACAACCACAAGGAAAACATTACCGTCACCAGCGAAAACGGCGTGACGGAGTTCACCTTTACGCTGACGCTGGCGTGAGGGGAGCGGATTGAAACCATCCAGGGAGGACAGCCATGCGCACCGATTACTATACCACTGCCCCCGCCGGCGGCCCGGGACGGACCGGCACACCCCGCTATACGGTCATTCCCTTTGAGGCGCCTCCGCCGCCGGAGGAGAAAAAGCGCCGGGGGAGCCGGAAAGCACCCTGGATCTTTGCCGTTTTTCTGGTGCTCATTGTAGCGCTGACCACCCTGACCCTGGCTCTGAGCTGGATGCTTGGTCAGGGCGGGGAGAGCGCGGCGGGGGAGAGCGGCGGCAACTACTACACCACCATCCCCATCCCCGTCCCCAGCGCCACCGCATCAGGCGGCGTCACCGACCTGGAGCGGGCCCCGACCGGCACCGGCGTCACTCTGGCTGTGGCCGGCCTGCCCGACGAGATTTTGAGCTATCAGGAGATCTACGACCGGAACATCGCCGCCATTGCCAGCATCCGTGCCTACCAGACCGGCGGCGGCGCCACCGGCACCGGCGTGGTCATGACGGCGGACGGGTACATCATCACCAACTACCATGTGATCCAGGGCTCCTATGAGGTGGAGGTAGTGCTCTTTGACGACACCGTCCACCGGGCCCTGCTGGTGGGGGGCGACCAGACCAACGATCTGGCTGTGCTGAAGATTGACGCCCAAAACCTGACGCCCGCCCAGTTCGGCAACTCTGACCTGCTCCAGGTGGGAGAGCCGGCTCTGGCCATCGGCAACCCCCTGGGGGAGGAGCTGCGGGGCACCATGACCGACGGCATTATCTCCGCCATCAGCCGGGACGTGAATGTGGACGGCAACACCATGACCCTCATCCAGACCACCGCCGCCCTCAACTCGGGCAACTCGGGCGGCGCCCTGCTCAATGACCGGGGCCAGGTGGTGGGCATTACCAACATGAAGATGACCAGCTATTCCGGCTCGGTGGAGGGGCTGGGCTTCGCCATCCCTACCAATACCGTCAAGTCCATTGTGGATGAGCTCATCGCCTACGGCCATGTCCGGGGCTATCCCACCCTGGGTATCCTGGGCTCCACCATGGACGCCCAGCGGGCGGCTGCCAGCGGCCTGGTGGAGGGCGTATACGTCCAGAGCGTCACCGCCGGTTCGGACGCGGAGAAGCAGGGCATGCGCTCCGGGGACGTGATCACGGAGTGCAACGGCCGGGCCGTCACCTCCGTAGATGATATCAACGCCATCAAGGAGGGCTTTCAGGCCGGGGATGTGCTCACTTTCCGGGTGTACCGGAACGGGGAGTACCTGGACCTGGAGGTCCGGCTGGTGGAGCGGTACCAGCTGGACCAGTAGAATTCCCTTATCGGGAGGAACCATGAACAAAACAGAACTTCTGACCCGGCTTGCACGGGACGGGGAGGAGCGGATGCTCCTGGCCCGGACCATGGACAAGCTGGAGCTGGCCGGGCGGCGGAACATCCCCGCCCACACGGCCTTTTTGTCCCCCCAGGAGCGCGCGTCGGTGGAGACCCTCATCAACGCCGGCGGCCGCCCGCCCCATCTGTTCTACGGGGGCTTTGAGGGGGCTGAGCGGACCATCTGCGTCTTTCTCCCCGACTGGCAGGAGCCGGAGGAGTGGCTGGCCGACGGGGAGAACTGCCCCATCTCCGCCCTGCGGTGCACCTTCCCGGAGGACGCAGGCCTGACCCACCGGGACTTCCTGGGCTCTATTCTGGGCCTGGGGCTGGACCGGGAAAAGGTGGGGGACCTGCTGGTGTCCCCGGGGGTGTGCGACGTGCTGCTGCTCCGGGAGATGGAGGACTTTCTCCTGCTCCACCTGGAGAGCGCCGGGCGCACCCGGCTCAAGGTGGCGCCGGTGGCCCTGTCCGCGCTGACGCCCCCCAAGGTGGAGGTCAAGCTCATCCGCGACACGGTGGCCACCCTGCGGCTGGATGCAGTGGCAGCCTCCGCGTTTTCCCTGCCCCGGTCCAAGGCGGCGGATCTCATCTCCTCCGGCCGGGTGCAGCTCAACCACCGCGAGTGTACCAAACCGGACCGGACTGTGGCCCAGGGGGATGTGATCTCCTGCCGGGGGATGGGAAAGGCTGCGGTAAAGACCGTGGGCGTAGTATCCAAAAAGGGCCGAATTATAATAGAAGTGGAGCGATATCTCTGATGGAACAGGAAAAGATTGACCGCATCAATGAGCTGGCCAGAAAGGCCAAGGCCCCTGAGGGGCTGACTCCCGAGGAGGAGACCGAGCGGGCCGCCCTGCGGAAGGAGTACGTGGCCTCCGTCCGGGCCAGCCTGACGGCCCAGCTGGAGAACACTTATATCGTGGAGCCCGACGGCACCAAGCACAAACTGCCCAAAAAGAAATAAAAAAGGCGTCTGTCCGGAGGACAGACGCCTTTTTCGCAGATTGTATCACACGTCCATGATGACAGGCAGGATCATGGGGTTGCGCTTGGTCTTTTTGTAGAGGAAGGCGGAAAGGTCGTTCTTAATCTGGGTCTTGATGGCGGACCAGTCCTTAAGCCGCTGGTCCTGGCACTCGTTGATGGCTTCCATGGCCACCCGCTTGAGCTCCTCCATCAGGCCCTCGGACTCCTTGACGTACACAAAGCCCCGGGTAATGATGTCCGGGCCGGAGAGCAGGCCGCCGTCCTCGGCGGACATGGTGGCCACCACCACAATCATGCCGTCCTCGGCCAGGTGCTTCCGGTCCCGCAGGACTACGGCACCCACATCGCCCACGCCGTACCCGTCCACAAACACCCGCCCGGCGGGCACGGTGCCGTTGATGCGGGCGCTGGTGCGGGTGAACTCCATCACCTTGCCGATGTCGCTGATGAGGATGTTGTTGGGGTCCATGCCCATCTCCCGGGCCAGCTTGGCGTGAGTCTGGAGCATCCGCTGCTCGCCGTGGACAGGGACAAAGAACTTGGGCTTGACCAGGGCGTGGATAATTTTCAGGTCGCCCTGACAGGCGTGGCCGGAGACGTGGAGGGGGGCCTCACGCTCGTTGACCACCTCGGCGCCCTTGCGGTAGAGCTCGTTGATAACGCTGCCGATGGCATTCTCGTTGCCGGGAATGGCGGAGGCCGAGATAATCACCCGGTCGCCGGCCTGAATGTCCACCTGCTTGTGGGTGGAGAAGGCCATGCGGGTCAGGGCGGACATGGTCTCGCCCTGACTGCCGGTGGTGATGATGCACACCTTGTTCTTGGGCAGGCTCTTGAGGTGGTTCACGTCCACCAGCACCCCGGCGGGGATGTTCATGTACCCCAGCTCGGTGGAGACCTTGATGGCGTTCTCCATACTGCGGCCGGTGACGGCCACCTTTCGGCCGTATTTGGCGGCCACCGAGATGATCTGCTGCATCCGGTCCACGTTGGAGGCGAAGGTGGTGACGATAATCCGCTCCTCACAGCCCCGGAACAGGGCGTCAAAGGAGGCTCCCACGCTCCGCTCGCTCTTGGTGAAGCCGGGGCGCTCCACGTTGGTGGAGTCGGCCAGCAGGGCCAGAACCCCCTCCTTGCCCAGCTGACCCAGACGGGTCAGGTCGATCATGCCGCCGGACACAGGGGTGGGGTCGATTTTGAAGTCGCCGGTGTGGACGCACACGCCCACCGGGCACTTGATGGCAAAGCCGCAGGCGTCGGCAATGGAGTGGTTCACATGGATAAACTCCACCGAAAATTTGCCTGCCTTTACCGTCTCCCCCGCCTCGCAGGTGATGAGCTTGGTCTTGTCCAGCAGGCGGTGTTCCTCCAGCTTCAGCTTTACCAGCCCGGCGGTCATCCGGGTGGCGTAGATGGGGGCCTGCACGTCCCGCAGCAGGTAGGGGATGGAGCCGATGTGATCCTCGTGGCCGTGGGTCAGGAAGATGCCCCGGATCTTGTCCTTGTTCTTGATGAGATAGGAGAAGTCGGGGATGACCACGTCAATGCCGTACATGTCGTCGTCAGGGAAGCCCATGCCCACGTCGATGACGATAATATCCCCGCCGTACTCATAGACGGTGACGTTCTTGCCGATCTCGTTCAAACCGCCCAGGGAAATGATTTTCAGTTTTTCTGCCATATAAGTTGATTGCACTCCTTAATCTGTGTTGGATTCAAAGGTTGGATGGGATGTAACCGACACATGAGCGCACCAAAACAAGGCGATTCCGCCCGCTCTTTCCGGCCCTGCCTCGTCGGAAAAAGGGACGGCCATTCGCCGCCGGTGCCGTATATCCGTGTCTTTGCCTTATCTCAGGTGCGCGCAGCGCACATAAAGCCCAAAATGGCATACGCTCAACCCCGCAGGGGAGCATCCTATGAGTTAGTATACCACATAGAGGGGGAAAAGTATACACAAACTTTTCGTCCCCCTTCGCCGGGCAGTTCTGCATACCTTTATATAAAATATGTCCGCCTGGGGCGTGCACAGCCGCTGGGAGAGGACAGGGACGGCCGGTCCCGGGGAATTTCCAAAAGGGACTTTCTTTTTCGGCAAAAATCAAGTATTCTGTTTTCAGCAACCCCGGGCCTGTCCCGGAGAGAGGAGACGGCGCCATGGAAGAGATTAGGCCGGGCCGTTACCGGCATTTCAAAGGCGGGGAGTACCGGGTACTCTTTACCGCCCGCCACTCGGAGACAGAGGAGCAGATGGTAGTTTACCAGCCCCTGTACGGGCAGGGCGGCGTGTGGGTGCGCCCGGCGGCCATGTGGAGCGAACACGTGGAGCGGGACGGGTACTCCGGCCCCAGATTTGTATACATCGGAGGGGAATAAGCATGAACATCCAGATTTTTGGAAAATCCAAGTGTTTCGATACCAAAAAGGCGGAGCGGTACTTCAAGGAGCGGCGGATCAAGTTCCAGGCGGTGGACCTGGTGAAGTTCGGTATGAGCCGGGGAGAGCTCCAGAGCGTGAAAAACGCGGTAGGCCTGGAGAACCTGGTGGACTGGGACAACCCGGACGCGGCCATTCTCCGCTACCTGGCGGGGGAGGGGGACAAGCTGGAAAAGCTGCTGGACAACCCCCGCCTCATCCGCACCCCTGTGGTGCGCAACGGCCGCCAGGCCACCGTGGGCTACTGTCCCGACGTCTGGAAAGATTGGACTTGAGTGGGAAACAGTAGGTACTTTTTTGCCGTTTCAGGGGGAAATCTTTAAGAAATGTGACATATGTGTAAACAAACGATGAACCTTTTTTCGTGTTCATTGACAAAGCGGAAGCGCAGGGGTATGCTTTTTTCGTGCGCGAAGTGAAGTATCCGGCGGGAGGTCCGCCGGAAGAAAGGAATGGACGCGGATGAAGGAATCTAATGATATTTTAATGAGCTACCTGCGGGTAACGCAGCATATGTCCCAGCACTTCCGCAGCCATTTTGGCCGCCTGAACCTGACCTTTCCCCAGGCACTGGTGCTGACTGTGCTGGGAGAGGACGGACCCATGCCCATCAGTGCCCTGGCCGAGCGGACCGGCAGCGCCAACTCCACCGTCTCTGGCATTGTGGACCGGCTGGAAAAGCTGGGGCTGGCCCGCCGGGAGCGGTCAGAGACTGATCGCCGGGTGATCTATGTCACCGCCACAGAGAAGTATCAGGACCTGCGGCAGAAGGCCAAAACCGACGTGTCGGGCTATTTTGCCGCGCTGCTCAACACCATGGAGCCCCAGGACAGGGAGATGGTCCTCACCGCGCTGGAGAAGCTGGACCAGGCCCTGACCAAGTGCGGAGAGGGATGACCAAAAGGGGATGCTTTTTTTCCCGGCTTGTGATATGATACCTGCACACGGGGTATTATGGAACCGGCAGAACTGAGCTGACCGGGAAAGGACGGACATTTCCATGAGAAGAAGGAATCACTACGGATACGGGGCCTACCGGGGAAAGTCCAAGCTCCGTACCTTTTTGAAGTTTATCATCGCTGTGCTGGCTGTGGTGCTGGTGCTGCTGGTGGCGGCCTTTTTCTTCCTGCAGCGGTACATGGTGGTCTCCTCCACCGGGGGGATCTACTTTGATCTGCCCTTCCTGAACCGGGAGGAGGAATCTCCGCTCCCCAGCGAGAGCGGGGAAGCGCCGTCCATTGTGGTGGTCTCGCCCACGCCGGAGCTCACCCCCACCCCCACGCCGGAGCCCGACCCGGTGTACACCCGGGCGGTGGCCCTGCCGGACAGCCTGATTTCCGGCGGCGGAGTGCAGAACCTGTATACCGCCGGCGGCGAGGCGCTGGCAGCCTATACCGGCGGACATGACGCCGCTCCCATCCTTACCATGAAGGGAATTGACGGCCTGCTGGGGTACGCCTCCAGCCAGACGACAGCCCAGACGGTGGGTTCCTCCTCGGGGGACGCCGCCCGCAACGGAGAACTGGCTACCCTGTGCTCCGCCATGGACACGGCGGCTTATGTCTCCTGCTTCCGGGACAACACCGCCCCCTACCAGAACAACCGGCTGGCCCTGCGCACCAGCATCGGCAACTGGCGGGGACCGGGGGAGATCCGCTGGATGACCCCGGAGAACAGCGACGTGCGGGACTACCTGGCGGGAGTGTGCGGCGAACTGGCCCAGCTGGGCTTTGACGAGATCATCCTGGACTACGCCGCCTTCCCCACCGAAGGCGACCTGTCCCTTATCCTCACCGGGGACCGGTACAACCCGGATACCTTCAGCCAGACGGTGGACGCCTTCTACCAGCAGGTGCGCCAGGCCATCGGAACCGGGACGGACGCGCCGCTGCTGTCCATCGTCACCGACAAGACCACGCTGGCGCAGGGAAGCAACTCCCTCAGCGGGCAGACGCTGTCCGGCCTGTGCGCCGCGGCGGACCGGCTCTATGTAAAGCTGGACGGCGGCGACCCGGCGGACTACTATCCCGCCCTGCGGGATGCAGGCATGGAAAATCCGGAGGAGGATCTGGTGGTCATTCTGGATCAGGCTCCCGCCGGGGACCTGCCATACAGCTGGGCGGTACTTCCTGAATAAAAAATAAATATTTACACAAAGATGTGGGACACAGCGATGCCCCACATCTTTTTTGTTAGGGAAAATTTGGATGGCAAATGGGGCGAAATATCTGCTTGGTTGCATAAAATGTTGAAAAAGATAACATAATATCTAAAATGTTACTGTACAAAACAGGGATTTCGGGCAAAAATGCTTGCAATCTATTGCGGACTCGTCTATTATTCTATATAAGTGGGAGAATTTAATTTGAATATCCCATACTGGAAGGCGGTGAAATCATGTCCCTGGAAGCGATGAAAAAGATCACAGAGGCAGAGCAGGATACCCAGTCCCGCCGGGCGGGTGCGGCCGCTGAGGCCAAGAAACTGGTATCCGACGCGGAGAAGGCAGGGCAGGCGCTGATTGAGCAGGCCGCCGCCCAGGCGGAGGCCCAAGCCAAGGAGGCCATGGCCCAGGCGGAGGCCCGCGCAGCCCGCCGCACCGAAGAGATCCTGGCCCAGCAGCGGGAGGCGTGCAGCGCCCTGCAGGCCAAAGCCCGCGCCCGCCTGCCTGCGGCGGTGGAGCTGATAGTGGGAAGGGTTGTGAGCGTCTGATATGGCTATCACGAAAATGAAACGGCTGCGGCTGGCGGGGGTGAAATCCCAGCAGGAGGAGCTTCTCCGGCGGCTGCAGCATCTGGGGTGCGTGGAGGTGGACCCTCTGGAGCCCCAGCCGGACGATCCGGACTGGGCGGGTCTGACCCACCCGGATGAAGAGGCGCTGGCCCAGGCCAGGCAGGACCGGGCCAGCGCGGAAAACGCCCTGCATATTCTGAAAAAGTACGCGCCCAAGGCCAAGCGGGGGCTGCTCTCCCCACGACCGGAGGTGACGGAGGGAGAGTTCTTTGCCGACGGGCCCTACCGGGCGGCCCTGGCGGATGCGGCCGCCCTGGCGGATCTGGAGCGGCAGACGGCGGCCCTGGCCTCGGAGCAGAGCAAGATCCAGGCCCAGCGGGACACCCTGCGTCCCTGGCTGGAGCTGGACCTCCCCCTGGACACCCCCTCCACCCCCCAGACGGCGGTGGTCTTCGGCATGGTGCCGGAGAAGGCGGGGCTGGAGGTGGCCCGGGCCGCCCTGGGGGAGGCGACCGACCTCTTTGAGCTTATCCCCGCGGGGCAGACGGGGGATCTGTGGCACGTGGTGCTGGTGTGCCACGCCAGCGCCCTCTCCGCCTGCGAGGAGGCCCTGCGGCCCCTGGGCTTCAGCCGCGCCTCCCTCCAGGGATGGAAGGGGACGGCCCGGGAGAACGACGCCCGCCTGGCCGGGGAGCTGGCGGAACTGGAGAGCCGGCGCAGGGAGCTGACGGAGCGGATGGCGGGCTATGGTCCCCGCCTGGCCGCCCTGGAGCAGTGCGTGGACCGGGCGGAGCACGAGATTGCCCGGGAGGAGGCCCGCTGCCGCCTGCTGGATTCGGACGCGGCCTTCTTCCTGGAGGGCTGGGCCCCGGCGGAGGCCATGGGAAAGCTGGAACAGGAGCTGTCCAGGTTTGTCTGCGCCTGGGAGAGCCAGGACCCGGCGCCGGAGGAGTACCCCGACGTGCCGGTGAAGCTGAAGAGCAACCTGTTTACCGAGCCTATGACCACCATCACCGAGATGTACGCCCTGCCCGCCTACGACGGGGTGGATCCCAACCCGCTGATGCTGCCTTTTTACGTGTTCTTCTTCGGCTTTATGTTTGCCGACCTGGCCTACGGCACCATTCTGGCCCTGGCATGTATTGTCATCCAGGTTAGGACCAAGCCCAAAGGCGGCTTTGGCCAGCTGGTGCGGCTGATGATCATGTGCGGCATTGCCTCGGCGGTCATCGGCTTTTTCACCGGCGGCTTTTTCTCCGATTTCCTGGCCCGGTTCACCGGGATGCTGGGGCTCCCCACCCCCCAGATCCCCTTCCTCACAGTCCACCCTCTGCTGGACGTGATGAACGACCCCATGACCGCCCTGATCTTCTCCCTGGCGGTGGGCTTTGTGCAGATTATGGTGGGCATGATTGTGAAGTTCTGGATGCTCTGCCGGGAGGGCCAGGTGTGGGACGCCGTCTGGGATATCGGCACCTGGTGGGTGATCTTCCTGGGCATCGCCCTGCTGGCCCTGAACATGACGGGCGTCTCCCAGGTCGGCAGCGTTGGAGGTTACCCGGTGGTGCTTATCCTGGGGTGCCTGATGCTCCTGGCCCAGGGGCGCAACGGCAAGGGCTTCGGCCGGGTCACCGCCATTGTGGGGGCGGTGTACAACGGCGTCACCGGCTACTTCGGGGACGTGCTGTCCTACTCCCGGCTGATGGTGATGATGCTGGCCGGCTCGGTTATTGGACAGGTGTTCAACATCCTGGGCGCCATGCCGGGGAACGTGGTGTTTTTCTTCATCGTGTTCCTTATCGGCCACGCCTTCAATATGGCCATCAACGTCATCGGCACCTATGTTCATACGTCCCGCCTGCAGTATCTGGAATTCTTCAAGCAGTTCTACAAGGAGGGCGGGCGGCCCTGGCGGCCGCTTTGCCTGAACCCGCAATATGTGGATATTAAGGAGGAAAATTGACATGTTCAGCGAGCTCATTACTCAGTACGGGGGAGCCTTCTTCGGCTTCCTGGGCGCCGGCCTGGCTGCCGGCCTGGCCTGCGTCGGCTCCGCCAAGGGCACCGGAATCGCCGGTGAGGCGGGCGCCGGCCTGCTGTGCGAGGACCCCTCCCAGTTCTCCAAGGTTCTGATCCTCCAGGTCATCCCCGGCACCCAGGGCCTGTACGGCCTGGTCATCGCCTTCATCGCCCTGATGCAGATGAACGTCTTTGGCGGGGACATTACCGCCATCACCACCGTGGGCGGCCTGCGGGTGCTGGCTGCCTGCCTGCCCATGGCGCTGGGCGGCCTGCTGTCCGCCATCGCCCAGGGCCGGGTGGCTGCCGCCTCCATCAACATCGTCTCCAAGTCCCCCAACGACTGGTCCAAGGGCATGATCCTGTGCATCATCGTGGAGTTCTACGCCATCCTCTCTCTGCTGATCTCCTTCCTGATGCTCCTCAACTGCAACCCCCTGGGCTGAGAAAGCGGAGCGGCGCATATGGACGGAATTGAGAAAATCACCGGGCGCATCGAGGCAGACGCCCAGAAAGAGATCGACACCCTCCTGGCCGGCGCCAACAGCCGGGCGGAGGAGATCCGCGCCGCCGCCCAGGCCCAGGCCAAGCGGGAGAGCGAGGAGGCCAGGGTCCGGTGGGAGAAGGCCGCCGCCGAGCGGGAGAAGCGGCTGGAGAGCATGGCGGAGATGGAGTCCCGCAAGCTGATCCTCTCCGCCAAGCAGGAAGTGCTGGACGAGGCCTTTGCCATGGCGCTGGAAAAGCTGTGCACCCTCCCTGACGAGGAGTACATCGAGCTTCTCGCCGCCCTGGCCGTCAAGGCCGCCCGTACCGGCCGGGAGAAGGTCATCTTCTCCCAGAAGGACCGAAACCGGGTGGGCAAGGCCGTGGTCACCAGGGCCAACGACGCCCTGGCCCGCCAGGTGGCCCCCAGGCTTCCTGGCGACCTGACCGGCACCAAGGCGGGCGCCATCCTGGATAAGGTGGTCACCGGCGCCTCCGCCATCCTGGCGGGAACCGGCATGCTCACCCTGGCCGAGGAGACCCGGCCCATTCAGGGGGGCATTATCCTGTCGGACGGCGACGTGGAGACCAACTGTACCTTTGAGACTCTGGTCCGCCTCCAGCGGGAGAGCATGGCCGGCGAGGTGGCCCAGCTCCTCTTCGCCTGAGCCGAGGCGGGCCCCGGAAGCAAGCCCGCTGGAAAGGAGGAACCACAGCTTGCCAAAGATCAAAGACACGGATTACCTCTTTCTCTCCGCCCGGATCAAGGCCATGGAGCGGCGGCTGATCAGCCGGGAGCGGCTGGAGCGCATGCTGGAGGCCAGAACGCCGGAGGACGCGGCCAAGGTGCTCGCCGAGTGCGGCTGGCCGGAGCTGCCCAGGGTGGATCTGGAGTGCGTGGACCGGGCGCTCAAGCAGCACCGGGAGGCCACGCTGAAGGATCTGACCTCCTGCGCCCCCAATCCCCAGATCCTGGAGGTTTTTAAGGTCAAATATGATTACCACAACGTCAAGACCCTGCTGAAGGCGGCGGCCATGGGGGTGGAGCCGGAGCGGCTGCTCATCTCCGCCGGCCGGGTGCCGGCGCAGGCGCTGGCGGAGGCGCTGCGCACCGGGGATATGAGGGGGCTGCCCCCTGTGCTCCGGTCCGCCGCCGCCCAGGCCAAGGAGGTCCTGGGCGGTACCGGGGATCCCCAGCAGGCTGATCTGGTGCTGGACCGGGCCTGCTACGAGGATATGGCCGGAATTGCCGTAGAGACGGGGAGCGAATTCCTCATGGGCTACGTACGCATCAGCGTGGACGCGGCCAACCTGCGCAGCGCGGTGCGCACCCTGCGCATGGGCAAGGGGACGGACTTTTTGGAGAAGGTGCTCCTCCCCGGCGGCAGCGTAGAGACCGGCCGGATCCTCGCCGCCGCGGCGGGAGGGCAGCTGGAGGAGCTCTACCGGGCCACCCTGCTTCAGGACGCTGCGGCGGCCGGAAGCGCCGCCCTCTCCGGCGGGCGGCTGACCCGGTTTGAAAAGCTCTGCGATGACGCCGTCACCGCCTATCTGGCGGGGGCCAAGTACGTGGCCTTCGGCGAGGCCCCCCTCATCGGCTATCTGGCCGCCCGGGAGACCGAGCTGACCAACGTGCGGGTTATCCTCTCCGGCCGCCTGGCCGGGCTGGACGCGGATACCATCCGGGAAAGGCTGCGTGAGAGCTATGTCTAACTGGAAAATCGCCGTTCTGGGCGACCGGGAGAGCGTCATGGGCTTCAAGGCCCTGGGGCTGGAGGTCTGTCCCGCCGAGACTGTGGAGGAGGCTAAGGCCGCCCTCCACCGGCTGGCAAAGGAGAACTGCGCCGTGGTGTACCTCACTGAGCAGTACGCCGCCGAGATGGGTCCGGAGCTGGAGCGGTACAAGGACGAGCTGACCCCGGCCATTATCCTTATCCCCGGCAAGGACGGCAGCCTGGGCATCGGTATGGACAATATCAGAATCGCCGTGGAGCGGGCCGTGGGCGCCGACATTCTGTAAGAAGCGCCCGAGCCGCTGTGCCCGGCGGCACAGCCTCAGCGGCGCAACCGCTGCACGGTATGCAGTAGCGGCCTTTGGCCGACAGCCCCGGCGCGAGCCCAGCGGAAGCGGGTCGTGCCGGGAGGAGGAGGGGCGGCGGAGTGAGCGAACCCCGGCATTCATACCGGGGTAAAGGATACGCAGCTTGTCCCGACGAGAAAGAAGGTTGAAACATTGAGCGGAAAAATCGTCAAGGTCTCCGGCCCCCTGGTGGTAGCCTCGGGCCTGTCCGACGCCAATATGGCCGACGTGGTCCGGGTGGGCGAGCAGAAGCTCATCGGCGAAATCCTCAACATGAACGGGGATTCAGCTTCCATCCAGGTCTACGAGGAGACCTCCGGCCTGGGTCCCGGCGCTGTGGTGGAGACCACCGGCGCCCCGCTGTCCGTGGAGCTGGGCCCCGGCCTGATCGAGAACATTTACGACGGCATCCAGCGCCCCCTGGAGGAGATTATGAAAATCTCCGGGGCTACCATCCAGCGGGGCATGCAGGTGCCCGCACTGAGCCGGGAGAAAAAGTGGGACTTTACCCCCGCCGTTGAGGCCGGTGCCGCTGTGGCCGCCGGCGATGTCATCGGCACTGTCCAGGAGACCGCCGTGGTGCTCCACAAGATTATGGTCCCCGTGGGCCTGAAGGGCACCATTGAGTCCATCCAGGCCGGGGCCTTCACCGTGCTGGACACCGTGGCCGTCCTCCGGGACGAGAACGGCGGCCGGCATGAGCTGACCATGATGCAGAAGTGGCCCGTCCGCGTGGGACGCCCATACAGGCAGAAGCACGCCCCCACGGTGCCCCTGTGCTCCGGCCAGCGCATTATCGACACCATGTTCCCCATTGCCAAGGGCGGCACCGCCGCCGTCCCCGGCCCCTTCGGCTCGGGCAAGACCGTGGTGCAGCACCAGCTGGCCAAATGGGCCGACGTGGATATTGTGGTCTACATTGGCTGCGGCGAGCGGGGCAACGAGATGACCGACGTGCTGCGGGAGTTCCCCGAGCTGAAGGACCCCCGCACCGGCGAGAGCCTGATGAAGCGCACCGTGCTTATCGCTAACACCTCCGACATGCCCGTGGCCGCCCGTGAGGCCTCCATCTACACCGGCATCACCATCGCCGAGTACTTCCGGGACATGGGCTACGACGTGGCCGTTATCGCCGACTCCACCTCCCGCTGGGCTGAGGCCCTGCGCGAGATGTCCGGCCGTCTGGAGGAGATGCCCGGCGAGGAGGGATACCCCGCCTACCTGTCCAGCCGCCTGGCCCAGTTCTATGAGCGGGCCGGCAGCGTGTCCTGCATCTGCTCCGACGGGGATCGCCGGGGCAGCCTGACCGCCGTGGGCGCAGTGTCGCCCCCCGGCGGCGACCTGTCCGAGCCTGTCAGCCAGGCCACCATGCGCATCGTCAAGGTGTTCTGGGCTCTGGACTCCAGCCTGGCCTACAAGCGCCACTTCCCCGCCATCAACTGGCTCAATTCCCACTCCCTGTACCTGGATTCCCTGAAGCCCTGGTTTGACGAGCATTTGGGCAAGCGCTTCCTCATTGACCGGGACAAGGCCATGAGCCTGCTCCAGGAGGAGGCCAGCCTGAACGAGATCGTCCAGCTGGTGGGCAAGGACTCCCTGTCGCCCGCCGACCAGCTCACGCTGGAGACGGCCAAGATGGTCCGGGAGGACTTCCTCCAGCAGAATGCCTTCGTGGACGTGGACAGCTTCTCCGAGTACGACCGGCAGGAGAAGCTGCTGGCCATGATTCTCCGCTACGACAGCCTCTGCCGGAACGCCATCCTGCGGGGTGCGGACGTGCAGGCCCTCTTTGAGATCCCGTCCCGGGAGCGCATTGGCCGGGCAAAGAGCGTGGAGAGCGGCACATACCAGGCCGTCTACGCCGACATCGCCGCCCAGATGGAGCGGGAGATTGAGGCCGTGGCTGAGAGAGGGGAGGCGGAGGTATGATCCGCGAGTATAAAACCATACAGGAGATTAACGGCCCTCTGATGGTGGTGCGCAAGGTAGAGGGCGTCACCTATGACGAGCTGGGCGAGATCCAGCTGCCCAACGGGGACGTCCGCCGCTGCAAGGTGCTGGAAGTCAACGGCGACAATGCCGTGGTCCAGCTCTTTGAGTCCAGCGCCGGCATCAACCTGAAGGAGTCCCGCATCCGCTTCCTGGGCCACCCCCTGGAGCTGGCCGTATCCGGCGACATGCTGGGCCGGGTGTTCAACGGCATGGGCCGCCCCATTGACGGCGGCCCTGAGATTCTGCCCGAGGAGCGGCGGGACATCAACGGCCTGGCCATGAACCCCGCCGCCCGTGACTACCCCAACGAGTTCATCCAGACCGGCATCTCCACCATCGACGGCCTGAACACTCTGGTCCGGGGCCAAAAGCTGCCCATCTTCTCCGGCTCCGGCCTGCCCCACGCGGCCCTGGCCGCCCAGATTGCCCGCCAGGCCAAGGTGCTGGACGGCGCATCCAACTTCGCCGTGGTCTTTGCCGCCATCGGCATCACCTTCGAGGAGTCCAACTTCTTTGTGGAGGAGTTCCGCCGCACCGGCGCCATTGACCGCACCGTGCTCTTCACCAACCTGGCCAACGACCCCGCCGTCGAGCGCATTGCCACGCCCCGTATGGCCCTCACCGCCGCCGAGTACCTGGCCTTTGAGAAGGGCATGCACGTGCTGGTCATCCTCACCGACATCACCAACTATGCCGAGGCGCTCCGGGAGGTGTCCGCGGCCAAGAAGGAGGTTCCGGGCCGCCGCGGCTATCCCGGCTACCTGTACACCGACCTGGCCACCATGTACGAGCGGGCCGGCCGGCGCCTGGGCTGCCCCGGCTCCATCACCATGATCCCCATCCTCACCATGCCCGAGGACGACAAGACCCACCCCATCCCCGACCTGACCGGCTATATCACCGAGGGGCAGATCATCCTCTCCCGGGAGCTCTACCGCAAGGGCGTCATTCCCCCTGTGGACGTGCTGCCCTCCCTGAGCCGCCTGAAGGACAAGGGCATCGGCGCCGGCAAGACCCGGGAGGATCACTCCGGCACCATGAACCAGCTCTTTGCCGCCTACTCCACCGGCAAGGAGATGAAGGAGCTTATGTCCATCCTGGGCGAGAGCGCCCTTTCTCCCACCGACCTGCTGTACGCCAAGTTCGCCGACGAGTT
>NZ_CALXGI010000063.1 GCF_944387805.1 uncultured Pseudoflavonifractor sp.
ATTACATAATATAACAAAAACGCAGAGATTACAAGCCTAACCTAGTAAATTACCGGGTATTCCGAACATGGAAATTTGGGAAGCCGGACGGCAGAAAATTTGGTGAAAACGTGGGAAAATAGACAAAAGAGAGGAATTGTTTTCCGGGCCAGGGGAAAAACGGCATTTTGGAAACGGACAAGAGGAAAAACAGTAAAGCGGCCAGATTTTTATCTGATTTTAAGAATTTCTCCATGGCCCATTAAAGAAAGGACAGGTATACTGAAAACAGTAAAATCACCGCGGTGGAGTCTGCCGCAAAATATACGCCAGCGCAGGAAGAGGGGAACCGACATGAGCGAGCAGGAGTACCTGAGTGAGCTGTCAAGCTATCTTACCGGACGGATATCCCGCCGGGAGCTGGAGAGCATTCTGAAATATTATAAGGAGTATTTTGAGGAGAAGGGGCCTGATGAGGCCTGGCGGGCCGAGGAAGAACTGGGCACGCCGGCCGAGGCGGCGGGTCGTCTTCTCGGCTCCAGGTCCCGCCCGGCCGGATGGGAGCCGCATGAGCCCCGCCGATGGACGCGGGGACAGATAACGGCGCTGGTTCTCCTCTCTCCCATCTGGGCGCCGCTCTTACTGGCCGCTGCGGCGGCGGTGCTTGGAATTGCGCTGTGTCTGCTGGGAATGGCGGCCTGCGTCGCCGCTGGTGGAATCGCCTGTGTGTTGGGCGGACTGTTCGTGGTGTGGTGCGGCATCACCCAGATTTTTAACAGCGTACCCACCACCTTGTTTTTTGCCGGTCTGGGCTCCTTTGCCGCGGCGCTGGGCCTGCTGATTTTCCTGGGGGGCGCGGCCCTGTGCATGCTCTGGTGCAAAGGACTGGCCGCTCTGGCGGGCCGGATGGTCCGGGGTAGAAGAAGAGAGGAGGCGGCAGCATGAAGGGACTGACCAGGCTGATTGTGGGCATTGCGGCGCCCCTCTTCCTTGTGGGCATAGTGCTCTCCGGCGTGGGCTGGGCCATGGGTGCTGAGACATCCATCCGGGTTCCGACAGGAGATAAGCAGATTTACATAGGCGGAGATAGCATCGGCCTCTCCGGCTGGAGCAGCGCGTCTGGGACGGACACGGGCGCGGTGGTGGACACGGAACTGTCCCCCTTCACCAGTTTGGAGGTGGAGCTGTCCATCGGAGATGTGACGGTCTCTGCCGGCGAGACCTACGGCATCCGGCTGGACAGCGGAAGCCGGGCGCTGAAGTACAGCCTGGAGGACGGCGTGCTGAAGGTATGGGACGAGCGGCCCGCAGGCATGCAGTTCTCCGAGCGGGGCGGCAGCGTTGAGATTTTCCTTCCTGACGGCGCGGAGCTTGCGGATGCGGATATTACCAGCTCCGCGGGCGGCCTGGAGCTGAAAAACCTCCGGGCAGGAACCCTTTCCGTGCAGGCGGATCTGGGAGACATAATAGTTGACGGGCTTCGGGCGGACAGTGCTGTATTGACAGCCGAATGCGGCACTGTAAACCTGACCGGTGTGGAGGCGGAAGAATTGGAGGCAAACCTGTCTCTGGGCGATATGGCCGCCACCGGGCTTGTGGTCACGGACCGGCTGACCGTCACCAACGACATGGGAGGGGCCTCCCTGGAAGGTGAACTGGGGGAGCGTGTCAGCGTAACAGTGGACATGGGTGACATCAGCGCCTGCCCCTCCAGAGCGGAGCAGTGGTATGGGTACGAGCTGAGCACCGGCATGGGGGAGATTACCGTGAATGGGAAGCAGCGCGGGGCCTATGCCTCTCAGGAGGGGGAGAGGGGAACCATGGAGCTTCAAAGCGATATGGGCAGCATTACAGTCCGCTTTCCCTGAAGCAGGCCGGGAGTTGGAAACGCATCCTGAAATAGTTCAGGATGCGTTTCTTATTTTTGGGGGGAAATGCCGTTGACACAGGGAAGGAAGGACGATAAAATAGCACCTGACTATAATCGTGAATTTTAACCCTGAGGGTGAATGGTTTGGCCAAGAAAAAGGGAAAACATAACGCGCTGGAGGAGCGGCGGCGGAAGAACCGCCGGCGGCAGAACGCCGAGCGGGCAGCACGGTTGGCGCGGGAGGCATTGCCTCCGGAGGAAGAGCAGCTGATACAGACGGCTGTCTCGGTTGCTGTGGCGGAGCCCGGCGACAGGTCCACAGAGCCTGTAGTGAAAGATGAGGCGCCCGGGGCCGGTAAAGCGCAGGACGGAGGCGGGCGGCATTTTCTGTTGGGCAGAAAGGGGCCGGAGGCCAGGGCGCCCTGGCGGTACCACGCCTGGGTGTGGTACCTGATGGTGTTCCTCCTTCCTCTGGCCGTGCTGATTGCCACACAGCTCATCACAGTTCAGTCGGTGGAGGAGACAGTGGCCTGGATCGGCCAGAATTCTGCCGCGTTTGGCCTGGGATATCTGCTGCTGCTTGCTTGTGAAGGCGTCTTGCTTGCCATTACCGGCGGCATCTTTTCTGCCGGCTTGATTCTGGCAGTGCCCATGCTGACCATGTCCATCTCCAGCTATTTTAAGGAAGTGGTCAACGGCGTACCCCTGATGGTCAGCGACCTGGCCATGGCCACCCACATGGGCACCATCGCCGGCTTTATGAAGCCGGGCATGAGCTTCGGCGTCTGCACCATCCCCGCTGTGCTGCTGGTGTTTGTCCTGCTGGCGCTGACGCTGCTCTTTGCCCGGCGTCCCCGGCGCATCCGGTGGTATGCCTCTCTGATTGTGGGCCTGTGCGGTGTGCTGGTGCTGGTGGGGTCGGCTAACCTGCCCCTGACCCGGGATTTTCTCAGCGGGCCCGAGGATGAGATTCAGGCCGAGCGCAACGACCGCCTGGGCTTCCTGCTGGGCATGTACAGCGGCGTGCTGGACAGCGCGGTGCAGGAGCCGGACGCCTACAATGAGAACAACATGAACGGCATCCTTCTGAAGGTGAAACGGAACGCGGCATCCACCCAGACGCCGGACGTGCAGCCCAACGTGATTATGCTCATGTCGGAGAGCTTCTGCGACCCGGAGGCGGTGCTGCCCGGGGTGGAGTTTGAGGACGACCCCATCCCCAACTACCGGGCGCTGGCGGAGGAGTGGCCCTCGGGCAAATTCCTCTCCAACACATATGCCGGCGGCACTGGCAACGTGGAGATGGAGGTTATGACCGGCATCCCCGTTGCCTTTGTGGGGGAGGGGGAGGACCTGACCTCCCTCCAGGACGAGACGGCCTATGACCGGGCGCCCTCTATTATCAAGGCTTTCTCCGCCCAGGGGTATGCCACCGAGTTTGTGCACTCCTATACCGCGCGGCTCTACAACCGGGAGGAGAATTTTGAGAAGATCGGCTTTGACAAGCTGGTGTTTGAGGAGGACTTCCCCGAGGATGCGGATCGGGAGGGCCCCTATCTCTCCGACATGGCCCTGACCGAGATGCTGATTTCGGAGTTTGAGAACCGGGACAAGAGTAAGCCGCTTCTCCTTTATGGACTTTCCATGGAGAACCACCAGCCCTACTATGCCGGGAAATTTGAGGAGAGCTCCGGCCTGGACTTCTCCAGCGACAAGCTGGGAGAGGAGGAGATGGGCTCCATCGATGCGCTGCTCCATGGTATCCACGATGCGGACGCTGCCCTGGGCGCTCTGCTGGAGTATTTTGAGCAGTGTGAGGAGCCGGTGATTGTGATTTTCTGGGGCGACCATCTGCCGGGGCTGTCTATGGACGAGGAGAACACCATCTACTCGGAGCTGGGCTACTCCAGTACGGCGGACACCAAGTCCTGGTCCCCGGAGGAGCTCAAGCGGATGCACACGACCCGCTTCCTGGTGTGGAACAACTACGGTGCGGATTTGGATGTACCTGAGACAGTAAGCGCCACCAGCCTGGGCGTCCATATCCTGGACTGGGCCGGAGTGCCCCGTCCGCTGTATTTCCAGTGGGTGGATATGGCGCTGGAGGATATGCTGCTCTACCGCCAGCGGCTTTATGTGGCCGCGGACGGTACGCCGTACTATGAACCGCCGGAGGAGGATGCAGATACAGTAGATACCTACCGTACCATTGTCTACGATATTCTCTACGGACAGGGTTACATCGCCCAGGCCATGACCGAGCCGGTGCAGAGAAAATGAGAATAGCCATCCAGCGCGGCAGCTCGCAAGAGCTGCCGCGCTGCTGTCTGTAAAAGAAATTGTTGACATAATTCCAAGAAAAATGATGGAAATGTCAGGCCGCTTGTGGTAATATAGTTTATATGCGCCCGCCTGTCCCAGATGAGGCGGGACTACATATGCATGGAGGAAATATTATGAACTATCTGATGTCCATCCTGATGGGCTTTATTCAGGGCGTGGCAGAGTTTCTGCCCATTTCCAGCTCAGGACACCTGACCCTCTTTCAGGCTTTTTTCGGCATGGAGAATATGGAGGAGACCCATATGTTCTTCACCGTGCTGCTCCACTTTGGCACGCTTATCTCCGTGTGCATTGTGTACTGGAAAGACATTGTTGACATGATCCGGGAGTTTTTCCTGGGCATCCGGGCCCTGGTGGTGCGGGATGAGGGCGCGGGCAAGCCGCCAGCCGCCCGGCGGATGGTGATGCTTATCGTGGTGGCCACTCTCCCGCTGCTGGTGATGGTCTTTTTCAAGAATATACTGGAGCAGGTATTTTCCAATCCCATTCTGGTGTCCTGCATGCTGCTGCTGACCGGCTTTATCCTCTTCTTCTCCGACCGGCTGGCCCGGGGCCGCAAGACCGCCAAAAACGCCGCGGTGACGGACGCGCTGGTGGTGGGATGCGCCCAGGCGGTGGCCGTTATTCCCGGCATTTCCCGCTCCGGCGCCACCATCTCTGCCGGTATGCTCCGGGGTTTTGACCGGAATTTTGCCGTCCGGTTTTCCTTCCTCATGTCGCTGCCCGCCGTGGTTGGCGCTACGCTGCTGGAGCTGAAGGACGCCGTCACCGCGCCTAACTTCGCTGAACAGGTAGTGCCCCTTCTGCCGGTCTACCTGGTGGGCGTTGTGGTGTCCGCCGTTGTGGGCTATTTCGCCATCGGGCTGGTCAAGTCCCTGGCGGACAAGGGTAAGTTCGGCAGCTTTGCCTACTACTGCTGGGCGGTGGGCGCTGTGTCCCTGATTGCGGGTATCCTCAAGTTTGTAATTTTTGCCTGAGCAGGTCTGTCCTCTGTTTTGCCATAATATCTGCTGAATAAACCGCAAATCGATCTGTTCCCGCGGCGGCAGCTGCTTTTAAAGCTTTCGGCTTTGTTCAGTACGTATTACCATACTCTCCTGAAAGGAATGACGCCCATGGCCACGGCACAAAAGAAAAGCACCGGCGGAAAGCGCACGTCCGCATCCGCCGGAAAGCGGACAGGCGCCGCCGGGAAGAGCGCCGCTGCCGGACGAAAGAAGGCGGCCAGCCAGCCCAGGCCAATCCGCAGGGAAGTGGGGGCGGCGGTCTGTTTCCTCCTGGCCATCTTCGCTGCCTTTGGGTACTTTAACGTCCACGCCATCTTTATTGACTTCTTCTGCGGCATTGTCAAAGGGGGCATTGGGTACGGCTTCTGGCTGGTGCCTCCCATGCTGCTGGTGTCCAGTGTGGTTCTCATGTTCCACCGGGGGCGGCCTGTGCGTCTGCGGGTATGGTGTGCCATGCTCTTTCCGGTGCTGATGGGCGCTCTGCTCCACCTGATGCTGGCCCAGGACAGCTATCAGTGGGACAGTGCCCTCATCAAGAACCTGTGGACCCAGGGACAGGCCATGTCCAGCGGCGGGCTGGTCAGCGGCCTTATCGCCATGGGATTTACCGCTGTGTTCAGTAGGATTGGCGCCGGTGTGGTCTTTATCCTGGGTGGGGCTATGATGGTGATGACGGTGTGCAATGTGACCATCGTGGATATTGTGGATGCCATTCGTAACCGGCCCCATCCTGAGTACGAGGAAGAGGAGCTGCCTGAGCCCCGCTCCCACAGCAGGCGTCCAGCTCCCGTCCCGGTCTCTGCGCCGGCTGAGAAACCTGCCCCAATCGGCCGCAGGCGGCCTGTCATTGATATTCCGGTGGACGAGGTCCCGGCGGAGTCTCCGCCTGCTGAAACGCCAGAGAAGCCCCAAGAGCCTTCCCAGGAGGTTAAGCCCAAGAAGGATCGGCTGTTCAACCGCCGTCCTTCTGTGCCAACCCCCGACCAGGTGCTCACCGCCTCAGTGGCCGAGGCGGCGGCAGAGGAGCGTCCCTTCACCACGCCCGAGCCTCAGCCTGAGGATCCTACTGTCAACCCGATGCCTGTACGTCCGCCCGAACCCTTCCAGCCCGCCCCCGCCGCCCCTGTCACCCCGGCCCCTGCGCCCCCCATGCCTGAGATTGAGCGGGAACCCGCTGTGCCCAAGGTGAAGGGCAAAGAAGCCGCCCAGGCCGCCGCGGAGGTGGCCCAGGAGGTGGAGAAGAGCCTGAGCCAGCCAGGCGGCGCCTACCAGTACCCGCCCCTTTCCCTGCTGAAAGAGGGGGACAGCATTGTGGGCGCCGAGGCCATCGGCGAGCTCAAGGCCAACCAGGTCCGGCTGTCCGACACCATCCGTTCCTTCGGTATTGACGCCAACATTGTCAATGTGACCCGGGGCCCCTCGGTGACCCGGTACGAGCTGGAGCTGGACCAGGGCGTCCGGCTCAACAAGCTGACCAACCTGTCCGATGACATCGCCCTGGCCCTGGGCGCTACCGGCGTGCGTATCGCCCCCATCCCGGACAAGATCTCCATGGTGGGCATCGAGGTGCCCAACAAGCTGGTGTCCCCGGTGTACATCAACGAGGTCATCGACTCCCGGGAGTTCCGGGACAATCCTTCCAAGGTGGCCTTTGCCGTGGGAAAGGACATCGGCGGCAACTGCATCGTGGGCAACATCGCCAAGCTGCCCCATCTGCTGATTGCCGGTACCACCGGCTCCGGTAAGTCGGTGTGCACCAACTCCCTCATTATCTCCCTGCTCTACAAGGCTACCCCCGACGAGGTGCGCCTCATCATGGTGGACCCCAAGATGGTGGAGCTGGGTATCTACAACGGCATTCCCCACCTGCTCATCCCCGTGGTAACCGACCCCAAGAAGGCCGCCGGCGCCCTCCAGTGGGCGGTGGTGGAGATGATGAAGCGGTACCGTGCCTTCTCCGAGGTGGGCGTCCGTGACCTGGCGTCCTACAACGCCCACGCCGCCCGCACCGAAGGTATGGAGAAGATGCCCCAGATTGTGGTGGTCATCGACGAGCTGGCCGACCTGATGCTGGTGGCCGCCAAGGAGGTGGAGGAATCCATCTGCCGCGTGGCCCAGATGGGCCGTGCCGCCGGCATGCACCTGATCATCGCTACCCAGCGGCCTTCCGCCGACGTGATTACCGGACTGATGAAGGCCAACATCCCCAGCCGCATCGCCTTTGCCGTTGCCTCCTCTCTGGAGTCCCGCATCATTCTGGACACCACCGGCGCCGAGAAGCTGGTGGGCAAGGGAGATATGCTTTATTTCCCCCTGGGCACTGGAAAACCCAAGCGGGTCCAGGGCTGTCTCATCTCCGATGAGGAGGTGGCGGCCGTAGTGGACTTCATCAAAAAGCAGAGCGGCTCGGCCGAGTATGACGAGGCCATCATCCACGAGATTGAAAAGCATGCCGCTGAGAAGGATAAGCAGGGGAAGGGGGGCGGTTCTTCCGCCGCCGAGGAGTCCGGCGGAGATTACGACGAGCTGCTGCCCGCCGCTATCGAAGTGGTGGTGGAGACCGGCATGGCCAGCGTCTCCATGCTCCAGCGCCGTCTGAAGCTGGGCTACTCCCGGGCTGCCCGCCTAGTGGACCAGATGGAGGAGAAGGGCGTGGTAGGGCCTTTTGAGGGTTCCAAACCCCGGCAGGTGCTCATCAGCAAGGAGCAGTGGCAGGAGATGCAGTTCCGCCAGGGAATGGTGGATACAGCCCCTGACGCTGGTCCCGTCCCTGATGAGCTGGCCTTTGAAGGAGACGCCATTCCCCAGAGCCGGGAGATGCCTCCCTTTGATGCAGACTAGGTAATTGAGAAGTTAAAAATCCTCCGTATGCAATGTGCATACGGAGGATTTTTGTTGTTTTGAAACTGCGGGGGAAGAGGGCGTTTCTGTTAAATTGGATAGGCAATAGAAAGCGGAAAAAGATAACCAGGTCTCTATACCGCCATTTTCCAAAGAGAAAAACCCGGACCTGCGGCAAAACCACAGGTCCGGGTTGGTGCTGTGTGAAGTGGGGGAGGAGACTTACTTCAGCTCCACCTTGGCGCCCACATCCTCGAGCTTCTTCTTCAGCTCCTCGGCCTCGTCCTTGGAGACACCCTCCTTGACGGCCTTGGGAGCGGCCTCGACAACAGCCTTGGCCTCAGCCAGGCCCAGGCCGGTGATCTCACGGACAGCCTTGATGACCTTGATCTTCTCAGCGCCGACCTCAGCCAGGACGACGTCGAACTCGGTCTTCTCCTCAGCAGCGGGAGCGGCGGCACCGGCAGCAGCGGGAGCAGCCATAGCGGCGGCGGAAACGCCGAACTCCTCCTCCAGAGCGTGAACGAGCTCGGAGAGCTCCAGAACGGTCAGGCCCTTAACCTCTTCGATGAGGGCAGTAATCTTCTCAGAAGCCATGATATGTTACCTCCTAAAATAAATATCTGAAGTGTGGTAGTTGTGCGGGGGATAGGGGTTACGCCTCGGCGGAAGCAGTCTCCTCCACGGAGCCGCCCTGCTTCTCGGCAATCGCCTTGATGACGATGGCCAGGCTGGTGATGGGAGCCAGCATGGTGCCCAGGACCTGAGCCTGCAGAACCTCCTTGGAGGGCAGCTCAGCCAGAGCGCTGACCTCGTCCAGGGACAGAACCTTGCCGTCCATGAAACCGGCCTTGATGACAAACTTAGCGCCGTTGAACTGCTTGGCGAACTTGTTCACCACGCGCATGGGAGCGATGGGATCGCTGTGGCTGATGGCCAGGGAAGTAGTGCCGTTGAGCACGTCGTCCAGAGCCTCCATACCGCAGTTATTGATGGCAAAACGGACCAGGGTGTTCTTCACAACGGCGTAATCAACGTCGTTCTTGCGCAGCTCGGCGCGCAGAGCGGTGTCCTCGGCCACAGTGATGCCCTTATAATCCACCAGAACGCCGCTGGCAGCGCCCTTGAGCTTCTCGGTCAGCTCGGCCACGATGGCCTGCTTCTCGCTGAGAACCTTTGCGTTAGGCATGTGGGATTCACCTCCAGAAAAATAAAGTGCTGTTTCGCGTCCAAAGACACAAAACAGCACAAAACAAACGTCTATACTGCATTCTCGGCAGGATTTACTGTGCGGACACAACCTGCTGTCTCTGAACACGAAAGATAGTATAACAGCCCGGAAAAAGGTTGTCAACTAAAAAATGAAAAATTTTCTCCCAAGGCAGTATCCAGGGGGGAATTTTCCCCTGGATACTGCGCATGGGGCGGAAATTACATCAGCTTGGCGCCGTTGATCTTCACGCCGGGGCCCATGGTGGAGGCCACCACGCAGCTGCGGATATACTGACCCTTGGCAGCGGAGGGCTTGGCCTTCACAATAGCGCCCATGAGGGCGTTGAAGTTCTCGGTCAGCTTCTCGGCGCCGAAGGACACCTTGCCGATGGGGCAGTGGATGATATTGGTCTTGTCCAGACGGTACTCGACCTTACCGGCCTTGATCTCCTTGACGGCCTTGGCCACGTCGGGGGTGACGGTGCCGGCCTTGGGGGAGGGCATCAGGCCCTTGGGGCCCAGGACCTTACCGAGACGGCCCACAACGCCCATCATGTCGGGGCTGGCCACGACCACATCGTAGTCGAACCAGTTCTCCTGCTGGATCTTCTGGACCATGTCCATCTCGCCGACAAAGTCGGCGCCGGCCTCACGGGCGGCCTCAGCCTTGTCGCCCTTAGCGAACACCAGGACGCGGGCGGTCTTGCCGGTGCCGTGGGGGAGGACGATAGCGCCGCGGACCTGCTGGTCGGCGTGACGGGAGTCAACGCCCAGCTTCACGTGAAGCTCGACGGTCTCATCGAACTTGGCGGGGGCGGTCTTGACCACCAGGCTCATGGCCTCGGCGGTATCGTACAGAGCGGCCTTGTCGATCTGCTTGGCGCTCTCCTGATATTTCTTGCCTCTAAACATTTCCTGCTACCTCCTTCGCTTAGTCGCCCACCAGGACGCCCATGGAGCGGGCAGTACCGGCGATCATGCTCATGGCAGACTCAATGCTGGAGGCATTGAGGTCGGGCATCTTGGTCTCGGCGATCTTGCGCACGTCCTCCTTGCTGATGGTGGCCACCTTGGTCTTGTTGGGCACACCGGAGCCGGACTCGATGCCGGCAGCCTTCTTGATGAGAACGGCGGCGGGAGGGGTCTTGGTGACGAAGGTGAAGGAGCGGTCGGCGTAGACGGTGATGATCACGGGGATGATCATGCCCACGTCGTTCTTGGTGCGCTCATTGAATTCCTTCGTGAAAGCGGCGATGTTCACGCCGTGCTGACCGAGGGCGGGGCCGACAGGGGGGGCGGGAGTCGCCTTGCCGGCGGGAATCTGCAGCTTCACGTAACCAGTAACTTTCTGTGCCATTTGAAACAGCACCTCCTACGATAAATGTGGTTGGAACGGCGTCTGCGGGACGCCTCCCACGTGCGGGGGATAGGCCATGCCAGGCATGGCGTGCGGCACAGTGCCGCGGGACGTTTCTCCGGAGAGCTTACGCTTCCACAGGCTCGACCTGGTCCAGGTCCAGCTCCACGGGAGTCTCACGTCCGAACATGGACACCACGATGCGCACTTTTTCGTGCTCCATATCGATATCGTCCACAGTGCCCAGATAGGACTTCAGGGCGCCGTCGGTGATGCGGACATTGTCGCCCACCGCGTAGCCAATCACCACTTCGCGCTTTTCCACGCCAAGAGCGGCAATCTCCGCATCGGAGAGGGGAATGGCCTTGTTGCCGGAGCCGACGAAGCCGGTGGCGCCGCGAACATTGCGGACCAGGTGCCAGGTTTCATCGGTCATCACCATTTTCACCAGCACATACCCGGGGAACACTTTGCGCTCCACGGTCTTGGGGCCGTTGTCGGTGATTTCGGTAACCGTCTCCATAGGGATACTGACCTCCTGGATGAGGTCGTGCATATTGCGGTTCTCAACAGCCTTCTCAATGGAGGCGGCGACGGTGTTCTCATAGCCGGAATAGGTGTGGACAACATACCACTTTGCACTTTCAGCCATGATTTACTCCTTTATGCGCCGGGGTTAAAAAGGTTCAGCAGCGCCTGTACAACGGCGTTGGCCAGGGCGTCGAAAACCCAGATGAAGATGCCCACCACGATAACGCAGGCAATTACGATACCGGTGTTCTTCGCAACCTGCTTCCAACCGGGCCACTGTACCTTCTTCAGCTCGCTCTTCATCTCTTTGAACCATTTAGCGACGCGCGCGAAGAAACCGGGCTTGGACTTTTTCTCGTCCTTTGCCTTCTTGTCGGCTTTGGCGGGAACGGACTTGGCGGCGTCTGCCTGGCCGGCCTGCTCGATCTTCTCGTTTTCAGACATTCAGATACACCCTTCTTTCTTGTGAGCCATATGGAAGCTCATTACTTGGTCTCGTTATGGACCGTGTGCTTTCTGCAGAAGGGGCAGTACTTGTTCAGCTCCAGACGATCAGGAGTGTTCTTCTTGTTCTTGAACGTGTTGTAATTGCGCTGTTTGCACTCGGAGCAGCGCAGGGTGACCTTCACCCGGTTGCCTGCCTTTGCCACTTGTCGGCACCTCCTTTTTCATTTTGGGGCGTTCCAGACATAAAAAATGCTGGACGCGGCCCAATATGCCGAATCCAGCAACGTCCGGGCACAGCGATACTATGCCCCTATGCGCTACGGTGCGGATTCGGCATCATCTGCCTCCCTATGCCCGCCCTCGGCGGCAAAAGGGTTTGCACGTCATTACACCGTAAAAATGCGCACAAAAAAAGCCCTTTTCATAGGTGTTAATAGATTAGCACAGGAGAGGCGGAAAGTCAAGGGTTATTTCAGAAAAAAGTTTTGATTTTGCAGATAACAGCAGAGCGCTTGACAGAAAAAGCGCTGGCTGATAAAATCTATTTAAAGAAAAATTGAAATACTTTCGCAAGGGGGGAGCACTGTGGAGGGCCCGGGGATCTTCAAGGCCCTGTCCGACCCGGTGCGGTGGGAGATCCTGCTGCTGCTGCGGGGCGGAGAACTGCCGGCGGGGGAGATTGCCGCCAGGCTGTCCATGACTGCCGCTGCCGTTTCCTATCACCTAGCCTGCATGAAGCGGGCGGGGCTGATACGGGAGCGGCGGGAGAAGAACTACATCTATTATGAGATGAACGCCACCGTATTGGAGGAGGCTGCGCTCTGGCTAAGCCAGCTGTGCGCCGGAGCAGGGGAGGCGCGCCATGAGGCACGAAAAACTGTGGGGGACGCTGTTTTACATTCTGATGGGGCTGCCGGTGGCGGTGACGTTGGCGGCCCTGCTGGTGCTGCCGGCGGAAATTCCCGCCCACTATGACGCCGCGGGAAATATCACCCGCTGGGGCAGCAAGTATGAGATGCTGCTTTTGCCGCTGCTCACCCTGCTGATGGGCGGCTTTCTTTTAAAGGTATCCCGGTGGAGCAGTCAAAAGTCTACGGAGAACCGGGCTGCCGTGCTGGCCATTGGCTGCGGCGCGCTGCTGGTGTTTAATGTGATGACTGTGGTCTTTCTGGTCAAAGCCTACCGGATTGCCGCCCTGGGGACGGGGCTGGAGCTGTCTGTCAGCCGGATTCTGTTCGGCGTCACGGGGCTGCTGCTCTTCTGCCTGGGCAATGTGATGCCCAAAATCCGGCGCAACGGCTGGTGCGGGGTGCGGACGGCCTGGACCATGGAGAGCGACGGGAACTGGCGCAGAAGTCAGGTGGTGGGCGGCGGCGTCATGATGGCAGCGGGTCTGGTGCTGGCGGCAGGGAATGCGCTTCTGTCAAGCGAGGAGGAGAGCCTGCTGTTCTCCCTGATCTGCGTGGCGCTGATGATACCCGCCCTGCTGATTGCCCTGACGCTGCTGAAACGGAAGATGGAAAAGGAGAGGAACGGATGAGAATTATGGCCATTGACTACGGCGACGCCCGGACGGGGATTGCCATTTCCGACCCCACCGGCCTGCTGGCTGGGTATACGACTGTAATCCATAGCCGGAAGAGCGAGGTGGTGGCGGAGGAGATTGCCCGTCTGGTGGAGGAACACGGGGTTGAGGAGCTGGTGATGGGCTTTCCCCGGAACATGGACGGAACCGAGGGCCCACGGGCAGAGCTGTACCGGGCCTTTGCCGGGCAGGTGGGTCAGGTGACCGGGCTGACGCCAGTCCTGTGGGATGAACGCCGCACTACCGTGGAGGCCCACAACATTCTCCACGCCTCGGGCAAGCGGATGAAGCAGCACAAAAAGACGGTGGACGCAGTGGCGGCCACCCTGATTCTGGAGGGCTACCTCACCCGCCGCCGGACTCAGGGCTGAGTTTGTCCAGCTTTTTGCGGAAGAGCTCGGTGATACCCACATAGAGGAGATAGACCCCGAAGCACCGGCGGAGCAGGTGTACATCCAGCCCAGTGGCAGCCCAGGCGGACAGAGCGGTGCCCAGCAGCCCGGCCAGAATGGCGGGCCAGGCGGCGGCGCGGTCTACATAGCCGTTTTTGATATGGGCGGGCAGGGCGGTGGCGGCGGTGGGGAGGAAGTAGAGCAGGTTGACCCCCTGGGCCAGGTTCTGGGGCACACCGGCGAAGGACGTCATATAGATGAGCAGCAGCGTGCCGCCGCCTACCCCAAAGCCGGAGAGAACTCCGGTGAGGGCGCCTGCCAGAATGGGAAGAAGCCGCTCCACCATCAGAAGAAGAGGGCCTTTACGCCGCCGTAAAGGATGAACAGGGCGAACACCCGGCGGAGCCAGTCCATGTTCAGCCGCCGGAAGAGCCGTCCGCCTGCAAAGCCACCAATCAGCCCGCCGACAAGATAGGGGAGGGCCAGCTGGAAGTCCAGCCCGCCCCGGAAGAAGTAGACGGCGGAGGACAGGGCGCACAGGGGCAGAATGATGGCTACTGAGGTGGCGAAGGCCTTCCGCTGCGCCAGCCCGCACCAGCGGGTAAGCAGGGGGACCAGGACCATGCCGCCCCCGCCGCCGAAGAAACCGTTGGCCACGCCTGCCGCGGCGCCGGACAGAGCACAGCGAATTTTTACCGGAACATGCAAAAAAATCCCTCCCAACGGCACTAGTCTGCCGCCGGGAGGGATTTTCTATTCATGGTTTATTTGTTATCAGGGTTCAGACCGGCCAGGGTCAGTACTACATCGCCCGCCATCATCAGCCCGGCCACCGGCGGCACCCAGGGCACGCTGGCCGGAACGCTCCGGCGGCCCGGAGGCGGAGTCTCCCGCTGGTCGGCGGCATGGGGCAGCTCAGGGGAAAAGAGCACCCGGTGGTGTACGATGCCCCGGCTGCGCAGTTCCTTCCGGACGACCCGTGCCAAAGGACAGCCCTCGGTTTTGGAAATGTCGGTGATGCGGAACTGGGTGGGGTCCAGCTTGTTGCCCGTACCCAGGGCGGAGAGAATGGGAATGCCCCGTTCTATGGCGGTCTGAATCAGGTCCAGTTTGCTGGAGACCATGTCAATGGCGTCCACAATATAGTCGTACCGGACAGAGAAGAAATCCTCCCTGTTTGCCGCCTCGTATTTGGACACCATGGAGCAGACCTTGCAGTCTGGGTTGATGTCTCTCACCCGGGCGGCCATAGCCTCCGCCTTGGGCTGGCCCTGGGTGGACCATAGGGCCTGAATCTGGCGGTTCAGATTGGTTACGCCCACCTCGTCGTGGTCGATAAAGGTCAGCGCGCCGACTCCGGCACGTGCCAGGGCCTCAGCTGCCCAGCTGCCCACGCCGCCCAGACCGAATACCGCCACATGGGCGGCGGAGAGCCTGTCCATGGCATCGGAGCCCAATACCATCTCGGTGCGCAGAAATTGTTCCTTCATGGATACCTCCTGATGAGATGTTAGAAGAGGGGGCGGAGCCAATCGCCCCGCCCCCTCGTGGAAGCTCGATATTAGTCGACGTACTTGAAGCCGTCAGCCTTGACAGCCTCATAGCCTTCGGTGATGCTCTCAATCCAGCTGTTCATGTCGTCGTTCTGGAAGGAGCTCTTGGCGTTGATTTTCCAGGTGGGGTCATCCCAGGACTGGAAGTACATGACGTGCCAGCCATACTGGCCGCTGTTGGTATTTTCCACCAGACCGGTGTCGCCCTCAGTGTGCTCGTTGTCGAAGATCCAGTCATTGAAGGTATCCACCATCCGGCCCTCATAAACCTGGGTGTACAGGCCGCCGTTGGAGGCGGAGCCGGTATCGTCGGAGTACTCCTCGGCCAGCGCGCCGAAGGACTCGGCGGTCTTGTCACCAGCCTCCCACTGGGAGAGAATGTCCTCGGCCTTGGCCTTTGCGGCCTCCATAGCCTCGTCGGTGGGGATGGTGGACTCATCCACGTCCTCAGTGGCGGGGTCATCCTCCTGGGTCAGTTCGGCCTTGATGAGGATGTGGCGGATGTCGGCGGTGGGCGTCTCATCCAGGTAGCGGTCCAGGAACCGGACTACATAGTAGCCGCTGGTGGACTCGAACACGCTCATGTCGCCCTCGGTGCGGGCGGCGTCCTTCAGCCAGTCGCCATAGGTGGAGGTGAGGCTGGAACCGGTGGTCTCAGTGGTGCGGAAGGTGTTGGCGCTGTTTTCCTGAACATAGGCGTCAGCCAGCTCGGCAAAGTCACCGCCGGCCTCTACGTCGGCCATCAGCTTATCGGCGTTGGCCTTGGCGGCTTCCATAGCGGCGGTCTTCTCCTCATCGGTGGCCTCCACAGTGTTGCCGTCCTCGTCGGTAGTGGAGGGGGCGGAACCGGTCAGGAAGGCGACCTCGTAGGAGAAGGTGTCGATGTTGTCCTTGTTCTCGTCGTAATAGGTGGTGTAGTCCTCGTCGGTGTAGGTCAGGGCGCCCCGGTGGTCCTCCTGATACTCGGTGAGCATGATGGCCCGCTTCAGGCAGCTCTCATAGATGCCGGCGGTCATGTGAGTGCCGTAGATGGCCCGCAGGTAGGAGGAGTAGGAATAGCCAGCGGTAGTGGCGGAGTCCTTCATATTGGAGATGGTGGCATTATAGGTCTCTCTGCCGCTGTCGGACAGATCCAGGGAGAAGCCGTCCTTCTCGGCGGAATCCGTGAGGGCGGCCACCTGGGTCAGGGCGTTGAGGGCGGACTCCATGAAGTAGTCGTAATAGGTCTGTGTCTGCTCCTCGTCCACATACTGCTCCTTGGGATCAGTGGTGGGGTCGAAGTTGGTCAGACCGCTGATGCCCATGGCGGAGTACTGGTAGAGCTGGTACTCCTGCTGATAGGCGCTGTTGTAGTAGTAGGCAACTTCACCGGCGGTAAAGTTATGGCCGTTGACGGTCACTGCGGTGGCACGGTTCTGGAAAAAGTTGGAGTTCCAAATAAGCAGCGCGGCGACCAGAATGACCACCACCACGCCGATCACCCAGTACAGAATGGTTTTGCGCTTGGCGGCCTGCGCCTCCTTGGCCTCCTTGAGCTCTTTCTGAGTCAGATTCTGGCCGGCGCTTTGGCGCTGCTTTTTTTCTCTGGATGCGCTCATGAATGTCTCAGTCCTCTCGTTGTAATAGGAAGGCGGGGGGAGCTCTGCCCGCCCGCTCTAACACATCGTTGCATTATACAGGAAAATGAGATAAGTTGCAAGTGTAAAATGTTGTTTG
>NZ_CALXGI010000064.1 GCF_944387805.1 uncultured Pseudoflavonifractor sp.
CCCTTTAGGGGTATTGTCTGTATTATGCCCTTATAGGGCTTAATCAAGCCTCCGGCTTAGCCGGAGGTTGTGACTTGGGTCAGGAGTCGGCGGTCAGGGCGGCGTATAGGCCCTCGGGGTCGGCGGCAATCTTTGAGGCTCCATGAGCCAAGAGAAAGGACTCGTCCCGGAAACCCCAGCTCACCGAGATGCAGGGCAGGCCTGCGTTGCGGGCGGTGGCAATGTCCACGTCGGAGTCACCGATGTACACAGCTCCCTCAGCGGAGACCCCCAGCTCCTTCAGCGCTTTGAATACGGTGTCAGGGGCGGGCTTGCGCTCCACACCTTCGGACTCGCCGATGGACACCGGAATCAGATCCCTAAAATAGGTCTGGCAAAGGCCCTTGACGGCGCTGTCGAACTTGTTGGACACAATGGCCAGATGAAAGCCTGCCTTTTTCAGCCGGTCCAGCATCTCCAAGATACCGGGATAGGGCGCGGTCTTGTTCTCCATGTTGAGAAAGTAGTGGGCCCGGAAATCACTGAGGCATTTGGCTGTCAGCGCCTCCGGCGTGCCCTCGGGCACGGCCCGGGCAATGAGCTTTCCCACCCCGTTGCCCACAAAACAGCGCACCTCCTCCAGACTTCGGCTAGGCAGTCCGTTGACAGAGAGGGCGTAATTGGTGCTGTCAGCCAGGTCCTGGAGGGTATTCAGAAGCGTGCCGTCCAGGTCAAAGACTGCGGTGTGATATCTCATGTAAATCCCCCGTTTCGCCGCGCTGGGCGGCGCAGATGAAAGTAGGTCCTCTTGTTGGTTAATAGAGGGGCGGGTTGCTGTCGGCAGCCGATCGGAGAGCGAGCAGGCGCCAGTAGGCGGGATGCCTACCGCCGGGACCTTCATTATATGCCAGCGCCATGAAAAAATCAATTGGGGCAGCAGCTGGCGGTGGAAAAAGATTTTTTCTGATTTTGCCCAATTTGAACTTGACAATTTTAAGTACCTCTGGTATTATAACATTCGTTCCGCATGGGACAGTTACAAATGAAAAGTAAATCCATGGGGGTATAGCTCAGCTGGGAGAGCGCTTGAATGGCATTCAAGAGGTCAGCGGTTCGATCCCGCTTATCTCCACCAAAGAGTACGCAAAAAGGCTTGCTTTCGTAAGAAAGCAAGCCTTTTTGCGTACTATAATGAAATTAGCATGTCCATTCCAGAGCATGCGCTCTCCTCAAAAAAGAGGCGTTAAAGAGGCGTTCACACGGAACGCCTCTTTTTTGTATCTAAGCGGATCCGGGAATATAAGTTGTTTCTCAAAGGGAAGATGCTGGGAGCCCCTTACAAGCTCAGTTTTATGCCATTACGGCATGCGAGTTTTGGGCTGATTCAATAGGTTATGCGGTTTAGAGGCAAGCTTGTGCGAATTTGGTTCCCAGATTTTTGTGAATTCTTATAATTATAAGAGATGAAATGGGCGCTATTTTTATACAAGGGGATGGTAGAATGAATGTCAAACTGCTCACAAAGACATGCAGTCTGCTGCTGTGCGGAGCGCTTCTGCTCCCGCTGCTGGCCAGCTGCACCGGAGGGGGAGCCGATGTAACGCCTACACCGCTCCCTGATGTGGTGGCGAATGAAACCGCTCCCGACCGGGGAACGCCGGACCGATCCGACCTGATGTATCTGGATGCCATTGAGAAGTATGAGAAGACGGACTGGACAGCGCAGTGGATCTGGACTGAGGGCTGTTCCGAGGACAGCTACGTGGTCTTTCGAAAGACCTTTTCGCTGGACGAAGCCGTGGAGTCTGCCACGGCCTATATCTCCGCGGTGGACAAGTATGTGCTCTGGGTCAACGGGGAGATGGTGGTTTTGGATGGGTCCGTGAAGCGGGGACCCACGCCCTATGACAGCTATTACGACACGGTGGAGATCCCCAATCTCCGGCAGGGGGAGAATGTCATCGCCCTGCTGGTGGCCTTTAACGGCCGCTCCGGAGACGGCTCCATCGTGCCCATCATCACCGACGAGGAGGGCGACGAATACCCTCAGGCGGGGCTGATTTTTGAGATGGAGGCAGGCGGCACGGTCATCGCGACCGACCGGAGCTGGAAAGCCGCCCGGCATACTGGTTACAAAAACAGAGTCACCGCCGGCGCAGACTACCCCAATTATACCCAGTCCTCCATGCTGGCGGAACGGAACGTCTATTTTGACGCCCGGGAGGACCTGGGGGAGTTCTACGCGCCGGACTACGACGACAGCGCCTGGGAGAACGCCACGCTCATCTCCAAGGCCGGGGATCTGCCCTTCGGCGGTCTGTACTCCGCTATGATCGCACCGCCCGCGTTTGGTGAGATAGAGGACTTTGCCAACGCCGCCGATTATGTGGGCAGGACCCTGACCGAGGACACGACCCTGGTGCTGGACCTGCCGGGGAACATCCAGTTCACCGCCTGCTTTGCCCTGGAGGCCCCGGCGGGGAAAAAGGTGACGTTTTACACCGACACCTATACAGACCGGCAGGGACTTGCCAACTTTAAGGATACCTATGTCACGGCTGAGGGGGAGCAGTACTATGAAAACTACCCCTGGCGCAGCGGCAGCAAGCTTATCATCGAGGCGGAGGCAGGTGTGACCTTTACCCGCCTGGGCTACCGGAGAAGCGGGTTCAACGGCACGTGGGCCGGCTCTTTCTCTTCCTCCAACGCCGACCTGGACCAGCTGTGGCAGGAGGCCCTCAACACCATCGCCATCTGCATGCGGGATACCTACATGGACTGCCCGGAACGGGAGCGGGGCCCCTACATGGGGGACGCGTCCAATGAGATCGACGCCGCCCTTTACAGCTATGACCAGGCGGGGCTGGACCTGACCAAAAAGGCGATCCTGGCCTGCGTGGCGTGGACCACGCAAAGCGGGGCCATCCCCAGCCGTGCGCCTAGCGTCAAACCCCAGGAGATCCCCAACCAGAGCCTAATCTTTATGACCAGCGCCTACCACTACTGGCTCCACTCCGGGGACACCGAGACCATGACCGCTTACTGCAAGGCCTTTTTGAACTACCTCCAGCTCTTTGAGATGCAGGACGGCCTGCCGGTCTACCGGGACGGGTCCTGGACGTGGGATGACTGGGGCGAGTGCATCGACCGGGCGCTGCTCCAGGCCGGAATTTACTACTATGCCATGAATGTCACCCGCCAGCTGGCGGAGGCGCTGGGCATTACGGAGGGCGTGGAGTTCCTGACAGAGCGGATGGATGCCATGAAGGCGGCCTATCACGATGCCTATTATACGGAAGCGGGCTTCCGGAGCCCGGAGAGCAGTTATATCGACGAGCGGGCCAACGCCATGCTGGCGCTGTCCGGCCTGGCGGAGGAGAGCGATTACGAGCTCATCACCCAGGTCATCATGAGCACCTATGAGGCCAGCCCGTTCACGGAGAAGTATGTGCTCGAGGCCCTGTGCGTCATGGGCAGGACCGACCTGGCGCTTCAGCGGATGCTGGAGCGGTACGACCCCATGCTCCACGACGAATATGACACCCTGTGGGAGCAGTTCAACGATGATACGGGCACGGTCAACCACGGCTGGACCGCCGCGCCGCTGTACATCCTGTCCAAGTATGTGGCGGGCATCCGTGCCACAGAGGCCGGCTTCGAGCGCTATGAGATTGCCCCCTCCGGCGACCTGGATCACTTTACCTGTTCTGTCTGGACGCCCAAGGGAGAGCTGAAGGCCAGCCTGGAGACCGCGGATGGGGCCCGTGTACTCACCGTGACGGCCATCGACGCCGAGGGCACTGTGGTTATCCCGGAGCAGATGGGCAGCAGCATTACGGTGACCGGGGGAGACGCCGCCGTAGACGGGAACCGTGTGACCTTCTCCCAGGCGGGACAGTACGTCATCACGGTCCGGTGAAAGGAGAACAGCTTTATGAAGAAATGGATGCTGCCGCTGCTGGCGGGCCTGATGCTGCTGCTCGCTGCCTGCGGAGAAACCCGGGACGCCCAGCCCACCGCCGCCGGCGATGTACAGTCCGCCGACGGGGAGAAGGAGGTCTGGCAGCTGAGCATCGTCCAGCCGCCGGAGAGGCTGGACTACGAAGAGGGAGAGACCTTTGACCCCACAGGGGTTGTCATTCAGGCACAGCTGCGCGATGGCAGCGTGCTGGAGGACGTCCCCTATGAGGGCATCATTGTGGACGATCCCCTGACCCGCACCAGCCTGTACGCCAAATTCGTGTACGGCGGAAAGACAGCGGAGCAGAAGATCAACGTCACCCTCATCGGCAACCGGGATGAATATTCCGTCGCCAACACAGAAGAGCTGGCGGACAGCGCCCTGCGGGGAAAGACGATCTACTGGCTGGGTTCCTCAGTCACGGTCGGGGCCAGCGCGGGAGGGGAATCCATGGCCGACTTCATAGCAAAGAAGTACGGCGCGGTGTGCATCAAGGAGGCGGTGTCCGGGACGACCCTGGCCGATGTGAACGGGGAGAGCTATGTGGAGCGGCTGGACGCTTATCTGGCCTCCCCGGACCGGGCGGAGCAGGTCGACGCCTTTGTCTGCCAGCTGTCCACCAATGACAAGGGCTTTCCGGACCGCTTCGGGACGGTGACCGGGGACGATGTGCGCGACGCCTCCGCATTTGACCGGACGACCACCTTCGGAGCCATGGAGTACATCATCGCCACAGTCCGGGAGACCTGGGATTGCCCCATTTACTTCTACACGAATCCTCCCATGGGGGATGAGAACTACGGGACTATGGTGGACGCCCTGGAACAGATTGCCGCCAAGTGGGACGTGGGGATCATCGACCTGTATCGGGATGAGGCGTTCAACGACCTGACCGACGAGGAGCGGGACCTCTATATGTCCGACAGCATCCATCCGACAAAGGCGGGCTACCGGGAGTGGTGGCTGCCCAAATTTGAGGAAGCCCTGCTGGAAGCAGTAGGGTAAAAGAGAGCCGCCCGGCTATGGCCGGGCGGCTCTTTCTGACCTGTGGGAGGTACGGCTGCTAAGGGGAAAACGGACCTTGAGGAAGAACATATTGTCCAGAATATGGATATCCAGAGCGCCTCCATACTGTTCGGCGATGTATCGGATGCTCTTGGTGCCGAACCCGTGGTGGGAGCGGTCCTCCTTGCCTGTAACGGGCAAGCCGCCGGCGAGCTGCAGCTCGCCGCTGAAATAGTTGGACTCTTCAATTTCCAGCCCCTGGGAAGTCTCCCGGCAGATGAGGGAAATAATCTTGTCTTCCGGAGAGGAGAGCTGCTTGACAGCCTCAATAGCGTTGTCAATGATGTTTCCGAAAAGCGTATAGGTCTGGACGGGGGTGAGGAAAGACAGTTTTGCGCCGTCGGCCATGCAGGAAAAGGTGATGCCGTTTTTCTGGCAGGTCATGGCCTTCTCACACAGAACTACGTCCAGAACCTCGTTGCCGGTCTTGATATTGGCGTCGTAGAACTGGATGGCCTCCCGCAGGGAGCTGATCTCCTCTGAGGTAAGCTTACCCTCAATTTTGTCCAGAATGTGCTTGAGGTCGTGGCACTTCATATTGATGACGTCCATATTGTCCCGAATGGACTCAAACTGGATCTTGTCCTGCCTCCACAGGTGGTGCAGCACCTCCAGCTGCTGGTCCTTTTCGCTCAGGGAGAGCAGGCCGGAGCAGATGAAGAGCACCGCCAGGCCGAAAGCGACGCAGAACACCTTGACCACAATGTTGAGCACCCAGCTCTCCTGCTCATAGACCCGGGAGATGCAGATGAGGACATTGATCGTGAGCACGGTAAAGACCGATATCCCGCCCACCCCCCAGGAGGCATACCGGCTGTGGGAGAGGTGGTTCTTAGGCCGGAAGAGAAAGGAGAGCAGCAGATACATCCCCAGATGAAATGCAAAGAACAAAAGCCAGTCCCAGTTCGTCATCTCGCCTGAGCCGGCGTGAAAAAAAGAGATGGTCTCCTTGTCGTTGATGCCGAGCAGGTTTTGGATGAGGGGGTAGAGCTTGCCGGTCAGCTGGTAGGTGGCCATGCCGCAGCAGAAGGTCAGCAGCAGGTCGGAGAGCTCATCCTTCCAGCAGAAGAGCAGAGCTCCGAAATTGAGCAGCGTGACGGCGAGGTAACACAGCACCCGGACCAGAAGGGTCTCCACCTCGGTGTAGAGAATGGACAGCAGAAAGCACAGCGCCAGTCCCTCCAGCAGGGCGATGAGGACGCGGGGGAGAAAAAACTCCCGCCGGGTCAGGCCAGGAGTGAAAAAGACGATACAGACGGCGCACTGCAAAAAGGTGAAGAAGAGACTGAAGGCCTGAAAGGTATATGGGCCAAGCGCAATAGAGAGGAAGGACAGGATAACATTCATGCTACGGCCTCTCCATAAACTGACTGAATGCTTCCACAAACGCCTTGCGCTTTGGGTGGCTGATCTGCAGCGCTTCTCCCTCCACGAACACGCTCATTCCGTCGATTTTGGAGACGTGCTCCAGATTGACCAGAAGAAAATTGTTGCACCGGGCAAAAGAGCGGGAGGGGAGGGAGGCCTCCGCGTTTTTGAGGGTCTGATAACGGCGGTACTCCCCGCTGGCGGTGTGGTATACGCAGTAATGGCCCTTGACCTCTACATAGAAAATATCGCTGGGGGCAAGCCGGACAAAGCTGTTCTCGGTTTTGATGAACACGTCCGGCGAGACGGCCTCCGGCCGTTCCACTTTTCCCAGCAGGCGGGTAAATTTCAAAGCAAACTCCGGGTAGTTCACCGGCTTGACAATAAAATCGGCGGCATCCACGTCGTAGCCCTGAATGGCGTACTGGCGCATGGTGGTGACAAAGACCAGGACGACTTTTTGGTCCCGCTCCCGGAGAAACCGGGCGGCGTCCATCCCGTCCAGCATGGGCATTTTAATGTCCATAAAGATCATCTGATAGCCCTGGGTGTATTTCTCCAAAAAGGTCACAGCGTCATAGAAAACAGATACGGACACCACGAGCTGGCGCTCTGCGGCATAGCGCTTGATGTGCGTCTCCAAGAGTGCGGCCTGCTCCCGGTCGTCTTCTACGATGGCGATTCCAAGCATGGCTGTTCCTCCTTCCTATCTGTTCCCTCCTAGATAATATAGCAATATAGACAAGGAAAGTCAAGGAAGGGGAGATGGAAATGGTAAGGTTGTGCGGTATGAAAAGAAGGTTGTGCTGTATCCATTGAAAACTATGTTGAGAATGAATAAATTGTGAACTGAAAACCGGGATGCCCGGGAAAAGAAAAGGAGGATACCAATTATGAAAAAGTATGCCAAAAGACTGACGGCGCTGGCCCTTGCAGCCCTGATGGTCCTGAGTCTTGCCGCTTGCGGCGGCAACGGCGGCGGTAGCGGCGGAGGGAAGGTCACCGGCGTTTACCTCAGCCCCGCCCAGCTCGGCTATTCAAACATGCGCCCCCAGTACAACTACTACCTGACCACCTTTGATCAGCAGGAGATCACCCTGATGGATGATAACACCTACTGCCTGATCCTCTCCAGCGCCTGCTTCTCCGCCCTGGAGCTGGCCGAGAGCACCAACGACGCCAAGGGCAACGAGCGTACCAATTACATCACCAAGTTCTACGGCACCTATACCTCCCAGGTCAACGACCTGGACGAGGATCTGCTGGACGTGACGCTCTCCACCCCCACCCGCGTGGTGAGCAGCTACGATCAGACCTACTGGCTGGACACCGACAACTGGAATGATGATATGGGCAAGGCCGTGATTCCTGCTCAGATTGATCCCAGCACAGGCGCCGCAGTCGCCGATCCCAATGCCACGCCCTGGACTGCCGAGCAGTACCTGGAGAGCGTTGCCTATCCTGAGACTACGGTGCAGCTCAACACCAAGACTGCGTCCTTTGATTTCACGCCCGGCTTCCTCGTCCAGGGTTAATCCTGGGTATTGAGGAGGAAGGCTTGGCATGAAAAAGAAAAATCTCTGGCGGGGTCTCTGCGCCACCATGGTACTGGTGTTTTCCCTGACCATGTTTGGCCAGAGCCTGGCCTTCACCCGCGAGGGTGACATCAACCTCTTCCTGGGCACCACGCCGCCAACCATTCAGGCCACCGATGACACTACTTATTACAAGTCGGATTACGCCACTATGGAGGAGATGCGCGCGGACCAGAAGGACTATCTCATCCAGAGCCAGATCGAGGGCAGCGTGCTGCTGCGCAACGAAAACAATGCCCTGCCCCTGGCCGCCGGCGCCAGCGTGACCCTGTTCGGCTACGCTGCGGCCACCCCGGTATACCACGGCGGCTCCGGCGGTCCTCCCAACACCGGCATCAACCTTTTTGACGCGCTGAAGGAGGAGGGCGCCCAGGTCAACCAGACGGTTTACGACGCCATCGTGGCGGCCGGCGGCAACCGGACCAAGACCGGCCTGATCGGCGAGATCCCGGCCAGCGCCTATGCCGGAACCGAGAGCTCCTTCAGCAGCTACGGTGATGCGGCTATCTATGTCATGAGCCGTTTCGGCGGCGAGGAGGGCGACCTGAACCACGGCCTTCAGGGCGACTGGCAGGAGGGCCCGGTCGGCGTGCCCGAGCTGAGCCTCCATCAGGAGGAGATCGACACGCTCAACCTGATCCGGGATTCCGGCGCCTTCGACAAGATTATCGTGGTGGTCAACTCCGGCTATGCCATGGAGCTGGGCTGGCTGGCCGACTATGGCGTGGATGCCTGCCTGTGGGTCGGCTATCCGGGCAACTACGGTATGACCGGCGTGGCCTGGGCCCTTCTGGGCCAGGCCGACCCCTCCGGCCGGAACGTCATCACCTACGCCACCGACTCTCTCAGCTCCGCCGCCATGCAGAACGCCGGCGACTTCACCTTTGACAACCTGACCGGCCTGTATAAGAACAAGTACCTGGTATACGCCGAGGGCATCTACGTGGGCTATAAGTACTACGAGACCCGCTATCAGGATCAAGTGCTTGGGATCAACAACGCCGCCGGCGCCAAGGGTGTCTATGCCAGCGAGAACGGCAGCTGGGACTATGCCGACGAGATGGTCTTTACGTTTGGCGCGGGCATGTCCTATGCCGACTTTACCCAGGAGCTGCTGAGCGTGAACTGGGATAAGTCCTCCCACACCGTCACGGCGGAGGTAAAGGTCACGAACAACGGCTCGTCCACTTACAGCGGCGTGAGCAAGGATGTGGTCCAGCTCTATGTCCAGCTGCCCTGGGAGGCCGGACAGGCCGAAAAGAGCGCCATCCAGCTGGTGGACTTCGCCAAGACCGGCGACCTGGCCGCAGGCGAGAGCGAGACGGTGACCCTGGAGTTCTCCGATTACATCTTTGCCACCTACGACCAGAATGCGGTCAACGGCGCGGACAGCACCAAGACCGGCTGTTACGTCTTTGACGCAGGCGACTACTACTTCGCCATCGGCGACGACGCCCATGACGCCCTGAACAACGTCCTGGCGGCCCGGGGCGTGACCGGTATGTTCGACGCCGAAGGCAATCCGGTGGACGGCGACGCGGCAAAGGCGTACAAAGACACCCTGGACAGTCTGGACAACACCACCTATGCCGTCTCCCCCTATACCGGCGTGGTGGTCTCCAACCTCTTTGAGGACCGGGATATCAACTACTTCATCCCCGGCGCGGTGACCTATATGACCCGCGCGGACTGGAATACCTTCCCCGACACGGTGGCCACGCTGACCGCCACGCCGGAGATCCAGGACCTGATGGAGAACTTCCAGTACGAAAAGCCGGCGGATGCCCCCGATATCTCCACCTATAACTACAATCAGGACAACGGCATCTCCTTCATCGAAATGAAGGATGTGCCCTTTGACGACCCCAAGTGGGAGCAGTTCATCGATCAGCTCAGCGCCACCGAGCTGGCCCAGATCACCGGCGACAAGATGGGCATGGATGCCATCCCCAGGGTGAGCTTCCCGGCCTACTCCGGCGGCGACGGCCCGGACGGCCATCAGGGCGGCACCCTCTTTAACGCGGAGATGCTCTGCGCCTCCACCTTCAGCAAGGAGATGCTGCGGCTGCGGGGCTACTACCTCGGCGAGGAGAGCTACTGGGTGGGCTTCCGCCAGATCTACGCCCCCGGCGGGAACATTCACCGCACCCCCTACTCCGGCCGTAACTTCGAGTACTACTCCGAGGACGCCATCCTCAGCTACATCTGCGGCGAGATCCAGACCAAGGCGATGGCGGACAAGGGGCTGGCGGGGATGTTCAAGCACTTCTGCGGCAACGACCAGGAGACCAACCGCCACGGCGTAGCCACCTTTATGACCGAGCAGACCTACCGCGAGGTGTGCCTGAAGGGATTTGAGGGCGGCCTGCAGAAGGATCACAGCATGGGCACCATGACCGCCTACAACCGCATCGGCTGTGTGCCCACCGCCAGCGACTATGCCACCATGACCACCGTTTTGCGGGAGGAGTGGGGCTTCACCGGCATCAATATGACCGACTCCTCCAAGGACTCCGCCAGCTATATGGGCACCGCCGATTCCATCCAGGCCGGCACCACCCAGTTCAACAACGACCCCGGCCGCGTGCCTGAAGTGTCCAACCTGCTGGTCAAGGACCGGGATGGCTTTATCTGGGGCAAGGTCCGAGAGCTGGCCAAGTACTATTTCTACACCATGAGCCGCACCAACCTGGTGAACGGCTTGAGCGAGGAAGTGGCAGTGGAGAACTTCACCCCCTGGTGGAAGCCCGCCATGATTGGGCTGAATGCGGCTTTGGGCGTCCTGGTCGCAGGCACTGCTGTACTGTATATCCTCTCTGAGGTGAAGTCCAGAAAGGGGGGCAAGTGAGATGTCCCTGTTCAAAAATGCAAAGGCTGGCCTCTGGCTGAGCATGGCCGCGGCTGTTCTTGCTCTCGTGGGCGCTGTGGTATATGTGGCTGTCTATATGGCCACTGCCGCAGAAGAGGTGGACCGGGTGTTTTCCTGGCTCACCTTCGGCCTGATGATTGGGGGCGCTGTGATCACTGCGGGTGGTGAGTTTCTCCGCCTGCCTTTCACCCCCATTCTGGGCGGAGCCTGCTTCTCCGTCGCATTGGCCAATCACCTGGTCGAGACCGCTTATCCTCTGGCCGATGTGCTGACCGGAGTGCCATTTTTTGGCGGCGACCCTGTGCTGGCGATTGTTTTCTCAGTGGTTTTCGGCGTGGTGGCACTGCTCAACGTAGTCTCTGCCTTCATGGCCCACCACAGTTGAGCCATTACTTATGTCCGCAGCCCGGCCGGATGCCGGGAGGCAATAAAAAAGTCTGGAGGAAAACATGATGAAACGGAACAAGTTCCTTGCTCTGGGCCTGGCGCTGGTCATGGCCCTGACCTTGGCGGCCTGCGGCAATGATGCCGCTGACTCGACACCTTCTCCTTCTGCCACAGCCGGGGAGGAGAACAATACCGGGTCCAAGACTTATCAGTTCACTGGCAAATATGAGGAGGATAGCGCCAATGCTTCCATGCTCAACGCCGCCTTCCTGCTGAACCTGAACGAGGACGGCACTGCCGTGGCCGACCGCTATATGTTCGACAACTACGACGACTCCGATGCCGCCACCAACCCCACCTACACCGCCAGCTATATGTCCGGCACCTGGAAAGAGGCTGAGCGGGACGGTGTGGCCTGCCTGCAGATCAAGCTGGCCTATGTGGATGAGGCAGGCAACGAGTCCAATGGTCAGACCGCCTATGCCTATGATGTGGCCGGTGTGTACTCCTTTGATATGACCTTCCCCGTGGTGCCCGGCATGTCCTATACCCGTACTGCTACCATGGAGGGTACTGAGGGCAAGACCTATGAGGATGCCAACGCCTTTATCCAGGCATTTAAGGCGGAGTTTGTGGCCCCGGAGAACGTGGCGGCTCTGACCGATGAAGAGAACGGCGGCACCGCCTACCTGCAGCCCGACGGCACCCTGCTGATCTATGCCGGTTACAACAACGTGGCTCAGGGGACCTGGAACGTGGAGAACGGCGCTCTGACTGTCACGATCAATGACGCGGCCGTCAACGTAACTGCCGACGGCAATAAGGCCACCTTCTCCTATGACTATTCTATGGCTGAGGGATACAGCACTACCTATACCTTTGTCTGCGAAGACGTGACTGCGCTCTCTGCCCCTGCGGCGGGTGCAACTGGTTCCGAGGGCGGCGAGGCTGAGGCCGAGGGCATTGCCTCCTATGATGCCGGCGGCCTGGTGCTGGTGCTCCTGGATGACACCAATATGAAGGTCGAGTTCCCGGAGTATGGTATGGAGCGCGACGGCTTTACCTATGTGCTGGACGGAAACACCCTGACGGTCACCGCCCCGAGCGAGGATGAGCTGGGTGCCTTCAGCCAGATCTGGTCCGCTATGGGCGGCGAGACCTGGACCATCGACGGCAACACCGCCACCAAGGCGGGCTAAGCGGGATCTCTAATCCCTGAAAGATTTTAACGGAAAAAAGGAAGCTCCGGGCAAACAGACCTGTCCGGAGCTCCTTTTCAGAAAGGAAGTTTCCCATGAAGCAGAAAAAAGGCAGTAAGCTGTGGGCGGTGTTGACCGCGATCACAGCTGTTCTCCTGGTGGTCTGCATTGTGGCTATTCCTGTGACATCGGCATTTGCCACGGCGATTAATGTGGCGCTGAACGCGAAGACCCAGGAAATTGTGCCTGATCCCAATGCTACCATTTACTTCTGGAGCGATTACGAGAGCGAAGAGGACCTGGTGGCCTATGAAAAGGAACTGTGCGAGCAGATCGAGGAGGAGGGAGCTGCCCTCCTGGTGAACCGGGACAATACTCTGCCTCTGGCCGAGGGCACGAAGTTCACCCCCTTTTCTCAGTCCAGCTTCAATCTGCTGTACGGCGGTACCGGCTCCGGCCAGGTGTCCGCCAATGACGCGGTATCTCTGAAGGCCGCCCTGGACAGGGCGTTCGGCGAGGACTCCGTCAACCCTGACCAGTGGAAGTTCTATGCCACCTGCGGCTATCAGCGGGTGAATGCCGACACCACCGGCGGCAATCAGACTCAGTACCGGATCAACGAGGTGCCCTGGAGCGAGTACTCCGATGCCCTCCAGGCCACTTGGTCCAACTACGGCGATGTGGCTCTTGTGGTGCTGGCCCGCTCCGGCGGCGAGGGTGCCGACCTGCCCAGCGGACTGCCCGAGCTGGAGCCCTATATGACCGACGGCGACTACCTCCGGCTGTGCAAGGAAGAGGTGGAGATGTTTGAGAATCTGGAGGCCTTGAAGGAGCAGGGCGTGTTCAAGAAGATCGTGGTGCTCCTCAATTCCTCCAACAGCCTCCAGCTGGACTTTGTGGACGACTACGGCATCGACGCGGTGCTGTGGGTCGGCGACGTGGGCATGACCGGCATCAATGGCGTGGCCGATATCCTGGCCGGCAACGTCAACCCCTCCGGCCGGCTTGTGGACACCTTCCTGCGGGACAACCACTCCTCGCCGGCCATGCAGAACTTCGGCGCCTACGCCTATACCAATGCCGCGGAATATGACACTGCCACTGCCCAGAACAACACCGATCCCGGCGTCGCCAAGTGCAACCAGGACTACGTGGTGTACCAGGAGGGCATCTACGTGGGCTACCGGTACTATGAGACCCGGTATGAGGACTATGTTCTCGGCCAGGGCAACGCCGGAGAGTATGACTACAATGCAGACGTGGCGTTCCCCTTCGGCTACGGCCTGAGCTATACCACCTTTGAGTACTCCAACTTCACGGTGGAGGACCAGGGGGACACCTTCCTGGTGGGCGTGGACGTGACCAACACCGGTGCGGTGGACGGCAAGCACACGGTGCAGATCTACTTCCAGAGCCCGTACACCCAGTACGACAAGGACAACGGGGTGGAGAAGGCCTCGGTGGAGCTGTGCGGCTTTGACAAGAAGGAGATTGCCGCCGGAGCGACGGAGCACTTTGAGATTACAGTGGAGAAAGAGAACCTGACAAGCTACGATGCGAACAATGCCAGAACCTACATTCTGGAGGACGGGGACTACTACTTCACGGTGGGAAGCGACGCCCACAACGCCGTCAACAACATTTTGATGGCGAAGGGGGCGGACGAGAGCCGGATGAGCGGCAGCGGAGACGCCAGCCTGACCTACAAGTGGAGCAACACGAGCTTTGACGCGGAGACCTATTCGGTGTCGCCGGTCACGGGCAATCCCATTACCAACCTGTTTGACAATGCGGACCTGAACAAGTACGAGGGCGCGGAGGACCAGCAGATTACCTACCTCACCCGCAATGACTGGGTGGGCACCTTCCCTCAGGGCCCTGTATCGCTGCGCATTACCGAGGAGATGTGGAAGGACGGTCTGTCTCACAATGAGGCGGACCGGGCCGCCATCGTGGAGGAGTACAAGGCCCTCTACTATCCCGACGCTACCATGCCTGCTGTGGGCGTGAGCGGAGATCTGACCGCCAGCATGTATGCAGAGACCGAAGCTGACGACCCTTCGTGGGATGATCTGATCAGCCAGATCCCCTACTCTGAGATGACCAACCTCATCTATAACGGGTTCCACCTGACCCAGCCGGTGCCTTCCATCAGCCTGCCCGGCACCAACGATGAGAACGGGCCACAGGGCTTCACCAAGAGCCTGATGGGCGGCTCCAGCGCTATGGCGTACACCTCCGAGGATGTGATGGCCGCCACCTTCAACCTGGAGCTGATTGAGAGCATGGGCAAGTGCATCGGCGAGGACTTCCTCCATGCTACCGGCGAGGACGGTACTGTGTACGCCGGCATCTACGGCCCTGGCGCCAACATCCACCGCACGCCCTACTGCGGACGTAACTTTGAGTACTACTCCGAGGACGGCTGGCTGTCCGGAAAGGTGGCCGCCGTGGAGGTCGCCGCCATCCAGGACCGCGGCGTCTATGTGTTCACCAAGCACTTTGCCCTCAACGACCAGGAGGAGGGACGCTACGGCATCTCCACCTGGAGCAACGAGCAGGCCATCCGGGAGCTGTATCTGGAGGGCTTTGAGGGCAGCGTGACCGAAGGCGGCGGCATGGGCGTGATGAGCTCCTTCAACCGCATCGGCGTGGTGTGGAGCGGCGCCCACCACGGCCTGATGACCGGCATCCTCCGGGATGAGTGGGGCATGAAGGGCGCAGCCATTACCGACTGCTCCGTCATGGCCAGCTACATGGACTACCGCATGGGCGTCCTGGCCGGGCAGGATCTGTGGGATGGTTACAGCATGGGTATGGCCACCCTGGACGGGCTGGAGAATGACCCGGCGATTGTCACCGCCGTACAGAACGCGGTCAAGCATATCACCTATTCCATTACACACAGCCATGCCATGAACATCGGCAATGCAACGGTTATCCCCGTGACACCGTGGTGGCAGATGGCCCTTTACGGAGCCACCGGTGTGATGGCGGTGCTTACCGCCCTGTGCGCCTTCCTGCTGGTGCGCAGCATTCGGAAAGCAAAGCAGCAGCCAAACGACTGAGAAAAGGCGGGCCGCGGGCGTGAAAACGGCCCAGCGGCCCGCCTTTTTCAGGGTAAAAAGAGGAGGGCAATATGAAAAAACAGAGGAACCACTGGAAGATCCCAACCGCGATCCTGGCTGTACTCACTGCGGTGTGTATTGTGGCGATTCCTGTGACAGGCTACTTTCAGACTATGATTAACGCGGCGCTGGATGCGGAGACCCAGAAAGTTATTCCTGACCCGGACGCTCAGATTTTTTACTGGACCGACTACGAGACGGAGGAGGAGCTGGTTGCCAATGACTGGGCAGTCTGCCGTCAGGTGACGGCAGAGGGCGCGGCCCTGCTGGTCAACCGGGATAACACCCTTCCGCTGCCCCAGGACACCAAATTCTCCTGTTTCTCACAGTCCTCGGTTGACCCGGTGAAAGTGGGGACGGGATCGGCCTTTATGTCTACCAGCGAGGGAGACAGCCTCTCCTCAGCCTTAGAGAGCAGCTTCCAGCCCGGATGTGTCAACACGGAGCTTTGGAAATTTTATATTACCAGCGGCTATCAGCGGGTAAACGCTGATCTCACCGGCGGCGACCCGTCCCAGTACCGGATTAACGAGGTGCCCTGGAGCGAGTACCCCGACGCGCTGAAGGCCACCTTTTCCGACTACGGCGATGTGGCGCTGGTAGTGCTCTCCCGCTCCTCCGGCGAGGGCGCCGACCTGCCCAGCGGACTGCCTGAGCTGGAGCCCTATATGACCGACGGCGACTACCTCCAGCTGTGCAAGGAAGAAGTGGAACTGCTGGAAAATCTCCAGGCCCTGAAGGAACAAGGGGTGTTTAAAAAGATCGTGGTGCTCCTCAATTCCTCCAGCACCCTTCAGCTGGACTTTGTGGACGACTACGGCATTGACGCGGTGCTGTGGGTGGGCAACCTGGGACTGAACGGCCTGCCTGCTGTGACCGACATCCTGGCCGGTAAGGTCAACCCCTCCGGCCGGATTGTGGACACCTTCCTGCGGGACAACCACTCTTCGCCGGCCATGGCCAACTACGACGCCTTTCCCTACACCAATGCCGAGGAGCTTGGCCTGGCGACCGCCCAGAACAACAACGCGCCGGGCATTGACAAGTGCAACCAGGACTACGTGGTGTACCAGGAGGGCATCTACGTGGGCTACCGGTACTATGAGACACGGTATGAGGACTATGTTCTCGGCCAGGGCAACGCCGGAGAGTATGACTACAATGCGGACGTGGCATTCCCCTTCGGCTACGGCCTGAGCTATACCACCTTTGAGTACTCCAACTTCACGGTGGAGGACCAGGGGGACACCTT
>NZ_CALXGI010000065.1 GCF_944387805.1 uncultured Pseudoflavonifractor sp.
GAGCTGGACGGCAAGGAGCGCAAGCAGGTGGAGCGCTGGTTCCGGGACTATGTGCAGCCGGTGCTCTCCCCCATGGTGATGGACAGCCACCACCCCTTTCCCCATCTGCCCTCCAAGAGCCTGAACATTGTCCTGTCCCTCCGCCGGGACGGGGAGCGGCGGTTCGGCCTGGTGTCCATCCCCAGGGCCCTGCCCGCCTTTCTTCAGTTGGAGGAGCGGGGCCTGCGGTACCTGCTCACTGAGCAAATTGTCCTGACTTACGCCGACTCCCTCTTTGACTCCTACCAGATTGAGGAGAAGCATGTCATTTCAGTCACCCGCAACGCGGATATCAGCCCGGAGGACGAGGACTACGACGTGATGGAGGATTTCCGGGAGCACATGCAGAAGGTGCTCAAAAAGCGGGCCCGGCTTGCTCCCGTGCGGCTGGAGGTACAGGGTCACCCCTCCGAGGAGCTTCTGGGCTACCTGTGTCAGCGGCTGGACCTGCCCCGGGAGCATGTGTTCTTCTCCAAGGCCCCTCTGGCCATGGGCTATGTGTACGCCCTGGAGGGCAAGCTGCCCCCGGAGAGCGCCGCCGCCCTGTGCTACACCAAATATATCCCTCAGTGGCCCTCCGGCCTTAACCGCAGCGAGAAGATGATCCCCCAGCTCCTCCGGCGGGATGCCCTGCTTTTCTATCCCTACCACTCCATGGAGCCCTTCCTCCATCTGGTGCGGGAGGCCGCCAACGACCCCTCTGTCCTGGCCATCAAGATCACCATCTACCGCCTGGCTTCCACTGCCAAACTGGTGGAGTACCTGGCGGCGGCAGCGGAGAACGGCAAGGACGTCACTGTGCTCATGGAGCTGCGGGCCCGCTTTGACGAGCAGAACAACATCGCCTGGGCCGAGCGGCTGGAGGAGGCGGGCTGCACAGTGCTCTACGGCTTTGAGCACTACAAGGTCCACTCCAAAATCTGCCTCATCACCCGGCGGGACAAGGCCCGCATCCAGTACATCACCCAGATCGGAACGGGCAACTACAACGAAAAGACCGCCAAGCTGTACACCGACTTCTGCCTGATGACTGCCAGCCCGGCCATCGGCGCCGACGCGGCCGCCTTCTTCCAGAATATGTCCACCTCCAACCTGGAGGGGGATTACCAGCAGCTGCTGGTGGCGCCTCACGGCCTGAAGCCCCGGCTCATGGCGCTGATAGACGAGGAGATTGAAAAGGCCCGGCAGGGCAGGCCCGCCCGCATCTTTATCAAGGTCAACTCAGTCACCGACCGCCACCTCATTGACAAGCTGGCGGAGGCCAGCCAGGCCGGAGTGCCCATTACTATGAACGTGCGGGGTATCTGCTGCCTGCGGCCCGGAGTGCCCGGCCTCACCGACCATATCCGGGTGTTCTCCATCGTAGGTCGCTTCCTGGAGCACCCCCGTATCTACGCCTTCGGCGTTGGGGAGGAGACCAAGCTTTACATCGGCTCAGCCGACCTGATGACCCGCAACACCCAGCGGCGGGTGGAGATCGCCTGCCCGGTCATCGACCCTACGGTCCGGCGGCAGATCAAGCACTATGTGGAGCTGTTCTGCGCCGATAATGTGAAGGCCCGGAACCTGTGTGTAGACGGTACCTATTCCCCTGTGGCCCGGCCAGAGGGGACGCCGCCTCTGGATGCCCAGGCCACCCTGATGGCGGAGGCTCTTCAGGAGGCCGCCTCCACCCAGGCCGCCCCCACCCCGCAGGAGCGCCGTCCCGGCCTGCTGGGGCGTCTGCTGTATTCCCTCAATCGCAAAAAAAGCACGCGCCCGTAGGCGCGTGCTTTTTTACGATCCTATTCCTGCTCCAGAATATCAGACAGCTCCTCTATTCGCTCAATCGGGAAAGGCGGCTGGGCCAGAGGGCGCATGGCAATGGACATCAGCTTTATCGGGCTGTCGTCGGCGGCCACCCGGTTGGAGTGGATGGTTCCACAGCGGCGGCAGCGATGCAGGATGGCCCATTCGCTGTTTTTTCTCACCCAGACTGCCACAGGCTCCATAATCCCGCCGCATTCCGCGGCCCGGTCCCCCGGCTCATCGTCCAGGTGAAGGCTGCTCAGGCAGTAGGGGCAGTGATTCCGGTGGTCTCCGCCTGCTCCGTCGGCAACCACCAGCCGGCCGCATACCTTGCAGGTAAAGCTGTCCCGGCAGGGATGATTCTTATAGTATCCTTTTTCAAAGGTCTTTCTTTTATTCTCGCGATTCAAGGGAAATTCCTCCTAAAAGTTGTTGTTCTGTCACTTTTGGGAGGCTTGGCGGCTTCTATGATACGCAAACCTCCCGGTCAGCGCACAACCACCGAATCAAAATAGCACCTCAAGAATTCTTCACGCACCTTTCCATTTTCCCTGATGTCAAAGAAACCTGTTACACATTGAACCGGAAGAGAACAATATCTCCGTCTTTCATCACGTACTCTTTGCCTTCGGAGCGGACTAAGCCCTTTTCCTTGGCGGCAGCCATGGAGCCGCAGGCCTTCAGGTCCTCAAAGGACACCACCTCGGCCCGGATAAAGCCCCGCTCAAAGTCCGTGTGGATCTTGCCGGCGGCCTGGGGGGCCTTGGTGCCCTTTTTAATCGTCCAGGCCCGGCACTCGTCCTCGCCGGAGGTGAGGAAGGAGATGAGGCCCAGCAGGGTGTAGCTGGCCTTGATGAGCCGGTCCAGACCGGACTCGGCGATGCCCAGGTCGTCCAGGAACATCTTCTTCTCGTCGGCGTCCAGCTCAGCGATTTCAGCCTCCAGCTTGGCGCACACGGGAATCACCTGGGCCCCCTCTTTGGCTGCCAGCTCCTCGACAATCTTGTAATAAGCGTTCCCCTGGCAGTCGGCAAAGCCGTCCTCATCCAGGTTTGCGGCATAGATGATGGGCTTCAGGCTCAGCAGCTCGGAGGTGGCGATGAGGGCGGCGTCGTCCTCGTCGCACTCAAAGGAGCGGGCGGAGTTGCCGTCGTTGAGCCAGTCCTTCAGGGCGGAGAACACCTCCACCTCGTGGAGGTACTTCTTGTCGCCCTTGGCGGCCTTCTGGGCCTTGTCGATGCGCCGCTCCACCATCTCCACGTCGGCCATGATGAGCTCAATATCAATGACACCGATGTCGCCGGCGGGGTCCACGGGCACGTTGGTGCTGGTGTCGGCCACCACGTGCATGATGTTCTCGTCGTCAAAGCAGCGGACCACGTGGACAATGGCGTCGCACTCCCGGATGTTGGCCAGGAACTTGTTGCCCAGGCCCTGGCCCTTGGAGGCGCCCTTTACCAGGCCGGCGATGTCCACAAACTCCACCACCGCGGGGGTGGTCTTCTTGGGGTGATAGAACGCGGAGAGCCAGTCCAGCCGGGCGTCAGGCACGGCCACCACGCCCACGTTGGGGTCGATGGTGCAGAAGGGGTAGTTGGCGCTCTCAGCGCCGGCGTTGGTAATGGCGTTAAACAGGGTGCTCTTGCCCACGTTGGGAAGGCCCACGATTCCCAGTTTCATTGGATAAAAACCCTCTTTCGGTATTTTAGCCCTAGTATTATATATGATTGAGGAGTAAAAAACAAGCCCTTGGCGGGGATGTCCCGTTTCAACGCGCTGGCCCCTGCCAGTACTTTGGATTCACAAATTTGGAATTTAATTTCTTTTTTCAGTCAATTAAGTTAAAAAATCTGAGTCTCCCTTTAATGAGGACCGGGTGTTTCGTATTATTTTCAACTGGAATGAGATATACAAAGGCGGAGATGAGGTCATTGCCCTTGCAGGAAATTCTCATATCAAAATTGGGGACACTAACTATTATGTCGCAATCGGTACTTTCTCAGCCATATTAGAAAATCTGTATTCGCTTTTCAACTATTTTTTGCAATAAAATTGGCAGACACAAGTAAGACCTTTCCTTGAAAAAGGAGGCAGGGATTGGCCGGTATCCCACGCGGTTTTCCCTCCAGTCCAAACGCGATGCAGCCCCGCGGATGGCCGTAAGAGGAGGCCAGTCTGCGGGGCTGCTGTTCCCTCTACATATCAGATAGGCAGCAGGGCGGAGGCGATGTTAAAGTAAACCACCAGGGAGATGGCATCCACAATGGTGGTGATGAGGGGGGCCGCCATAATGGCCGGGTCGGCGTGGAACAGCTTGGCGGCCATGGGCAGCACGCCGCCCACAGTCTTGGCCAGCAGTACGGTGATGAAGAGGGCCAGGGACACCGTGAGGGCGATCATCTCATTGCCGGGATAGGAGAGGATGAGCCGGACGAAGTTGACCGCGCTGAGCACCACGCCCACCAGCACGCTGACCCGCAGCTCCTTCCAGAACACCTTCGCAAAGTCCCTGAGCTGAATCTCGCCCACGGCCATGCCGCGGATGATGAGGGTGCTGCTCTGGCTGCCGGCGTTTCCGCCGGTATCGGTGAGCATCGGGATAAAGGTGACCAGCAGGGGCATGGCGGCAAAAGCAGCCTCGTACTGGCCCAGGATTCCGCCGGTAATCATACCCGAGATCATCAGCACCAGCAGCCACATGATGCGGTGCCTGGCCAGGGTGAAGGCGCTGGTCTTGAGATACGGCTTCTCCGAGGGGGCCATGGCGGCCATCTTCTCAAAGTCCTCGGTGGCCTCCTCCTCCATAACGTCCATACCGTCGTCCACCGTGACGATACCCACCAGCCGGTTCTCCGTGTCCACCACAGGCAGAGAGATGAGATCATACTTCATCATCCGGCCCACTGCTTCCTCCTGGTCCTCGGTGGTCTCGGCGGTGATGACGTCGGTCTTCATCAGGTCCTCTACCCGCTGCTCATCCTTGGCGATGAGCAGCTCCCTCACTGTAATGACGCCCTCCAGGCGGCGGGCATTGTCGGTGACATAGCAGGTGTAGATACTCTCCGAATCCTCGCCGGTACGGCGGATGTGATCAATGGCCTGGGCCACCGTCATGGACTTCTTCAGATCCATGAACTCAGCGGTCATAATGCTGCCCACCGAGTTCTCCGGATAGTTGAGGAACTGGTTGATGAGCTTACGGGTCTCGGGCCGGGCATTTTTCAGCACCCGCTTGACCACATTGGCGGGCAGCTCCTCCAGCATGTCTACCGCGTCGTCCACATAGAGCTCCTCTACAATGGCAGACATCTCCTGGTCGGTGGCGGCGCCCAGAATAACCTCCTGGTTCTCATGGGACAGGTTGGAGAACACCTCCGCCGCCAGCTCTTTGGGCAGTGTGCGGAACACCACCATGGCCTGCTCGGTGGTCAGCTCCTCCATGAACTCGGCGATGTCCACCTCGTTTTCCCGGGCCAGAGCGGCCTGGAGGGCATGGTAATCCCGGCGCTCCAGCAGACCGCGGAGCGCCTCAAAGTTGTTTTTCTTTTCCATCGGATATTCCTCCTGTTAAATGAGATGACAGCGAGGAAGTCACCAAACGGACAAAGCCGCAGCAGGGCTGTGGGACCACAGGTCCAGCCGCCCTCTGCGGCGATATTCAAGCGGGGTCTCTGTCAGGATGAGGAATCCAGGCGGACAGCGCCAGCCCGGACCCGCAAATGAATATCACTGCCCATTTTCGTACTTCGGCCGCATTGGTCCACCTGATTTTCCTCCTTTTCCCTATTATCTAACTGGGTTTTCCCAGCCGCCCTATGAGGATACCATACCCCGCCGGCAAAATCAACCCCTATTTGCTCTTTTTCGCTTATTTTTTCCGAATATGGTCGATTGTTCTCTTTGGCGTCTCTTTATCTCTCTGAATCTTCTCCGCATCTTCTTATTCTTCTGTTTTCGCTCTATTTCAAGCTTCCATTTTTCGGTGTCCCTCAAAACGCGCCAAAATTCTTTCATGTCCCACTTGTAAAGGAGCGGCGGAACGTGTAGAATCGTAGCGCAATATGTTATGTTTTCAGGAGGTGTTCCCATGGGGCTTCTGCGTCCGCCCGGCGACATTACCCAGGGCGTTATCTGGAAGCATCTGATGGCCTTTTTCTTTCCGCTCTGGTTTGGTACCTTCTTTCAACAGCTCTACAATACGGTGGATACCCTGGTGGTGGGCCGCTTTGTGGGTAAGGTTGCGCTGGCGGCAGTGGGCTCCACAGGGGCCCTCGTCAACCTGACGGTAGGTATCTTCACCGGCCTGGCCAGCGGCGCGGTAGTAGCCATCGCTCAGCAGTACGGCGCCCGCCGTTGGGACGATGTCCGCAAGGGTGTCCACACAGCCATGCTCCTCTCTCTGATCATCGGCGCCTTCTTTATGGTGACAGGCTTTCTCCTCACTCCCTGGGCCCTCAGAGTGCTGGGCACCAGAGCGGATGCCTTCCCCGGCGCTGAGCTCTATCTGAAGATCTACTTTCTGGGCATGATTCCCAATGTGGTGTACAACATGGGCACCGGCGTGCTCCGTGCTGTGGGTGACTTCAAGCGGCCGTTGTACTTTCTCATTGCCGCGTCGGTGTGCAATATTGTGCTGGATCTGGTGCTGGTACTGGGCTTCCACTTGGATGTGGCCGGTGTGGCCATCGCCACAGTGTGCTCTCAGGTGCTCTCCGCCGTGCTGGTGGTAGTCTCTCTCATGCGTGCGGATATGACGCCCTATCAGTTTTTCCCAAGGCAGATGCGGCTTTACGCCGATCCCATCCACAGCATTATGGTCATCGGCGTTCCCACTGCCCTCCAATCGGTTATGTACAGCGCCTCCAACCTGTTCATCCAGGCCGCCATCAACTCCATCAGCACCGACGCCGTGGCCGCCTGGACCGCCTACGGCAAGTTGGATGTGTTCTTCTGGATGACCATCACCTCCATGGCCCAATCGCTCACCACCTTCTCTGGTCAGAACTACGGCGCAGGCCGGTACGACCGGGTAAAGAAAAGCGTCTGGGTGTCCGTGGCTCTGACGGCGGTGTTTACCGCTTTTATCAGCACTGTTATGTTTATCTTTGCACGTCCTCTGGTGGGCTTTTTCTGCCCTGACGACGACGTGCTGGCAGTGGGTGTGGAACTGGTGCGGTTCCTGGTGCCCACCTATATCACCTACATCCTCATTGAACTGCTCACCGGCGCCATTCGGGGCGCAGGCAAGTCCCTGGTCCCCATGATCATTTCCGTGCTGGGAGTGTGTGTGCTCCGCCTGGCCTGGCTCTTCTTTGTGGTGCCCAGCCACCATACCCTGCTGATGGTGGCTGCCAGCTACCCCATCACCTGGACGATTACCTCAGTGGCTATCTTTCTCTACTATCGCTTCGGCCGCTGGCTGGAGCCTGAAAGGGCTTCGGCGCAATAAAAAACAGCCCGCTGCTCCCCTGGGGGAGCAGCGGGCTGTTTTCCTTTATGCTCAGACGAGCTGGACGATAGCCATCTCGGCGGCGTCGCCGCGGCGGGGCCCGATCTTGACCACGCGGGTGTAGCCACCCTCGCGGCCCTGATACTTCAGGTTGAGCTCGGAGAAGAGCTTCTTGGCCACGTCCTCCTTGGTGATAAAGGACAGCGCCTGACGGTAGGAAGCCAGGTCGTTCTTCTTGGCCAGGGTGATCATCTTCTCAGCCAGGGGAGCAACCTCCTTGGCGCGGGGCAGGGTGGTCTTAATCTGGCCGTTCTCCAGCAGGTAGGTCACCATGGCGCGAAGCATGGCCTTACGCTGGTCGCTGCGGCGGCCCAGTCTACGATATCCGGACATGAAAAACACTCCTATTCGATTTCACGTACGCAGACGCAAAATTCCTTTTAAATTCGTCCTGAAGAAGGCGCTGCCTTCTCTGGAAAGCGCGCAGAGCGCCCAGGCGGAGCCTGGGGCCGCGAGGGAACGTTACTTGCCCGCGGCCGCCCTCCTAAATGGGGAGAAATTAATTGTCGTCGCTGGCCAGGCTCAGTCCCATCATAGCCAGCTTGTTGACGACCTCTTCCAGGGACTTGCGGCCCAGGTTGCGGACCTTCATCATCTCATCCTCGGTCTTGGAAATCAGATCCTCGACGGTGTTGATGTTGGCGCGCTTGAGGCAGTTGAAGGAACGGACAGACAGATCCAGCTCCTCAATGGTCATCTCCAGCACCTTATCCCGCTGCGCCTCGGCCTTCTCCACCACCGTGGACTTGTTGCCCATGGTCTCGGACAGGTCGGTGAACAGGACAAAGTGGTCGCAGAGGATGCGGGCGCCCAGGCTCACTGCATCCCGGGCGGTGATGGTACCGTTGGTCCACACCTCCAGGGTCAGCTTGTCAAAATCCGTCTGATCCCCTACGCGGGTGGGCTCCACTGTGTAGTTGACCTTGCGCACGGGGGTGTACACAGAGTCCACCGGGATAACGCCGATGATGTTCTGGGCCGGTTTGTTCCGGTCAGCGGGCACATATCCCCGGCCGTGAGACAGGGTCAGCTCCATATTCAGGGATGCGTCAGGACCCAGGGTTGCGATGTGAAGGTCGGGATTCAGGACCTCCACCTCGCCGTCAGCCTTAATGTCGCCGGCCGTGACCTCGCACTCGCCGCTGGCCTCAATATAGACCGTCTTGACGCCCTCACAGTGGAGCTTTGCAATGATGCTCTTCACATTGAGGACAATCTCCGTCACATCCTCCTTCACGCCGGGGATGCTGCAGAACTCATGCTGCACGCCGGCGATCTTGATGGAAGTGACTGCCGTACCGGGCAGAGAAGAGAGGAGAATGCGGCGCAGGGAATTGCCCAGAGTCGTGCCGTAACCACGCTCCAGAGGCTCAACCACATACTTGCCATAGGAGCCGTCGCCAGGGTTCTCCACACATTCGATGCGCGGCTTCTCGATTTCTACCATGTGTTACCCTCCTTTTCGCAGCGGCGGGCCGGGCAGCCCGCCGCCTCTGGTTTTACAGCTCACCAATAATCGAGGGTACGCGCTCTCTTACTTGGAGTACAGCTCGACGATCAGGTGCTCCTCAACAGGCAGATCCACGTCCTCGCGGACGGGCAGCTTGGTGACAGTACCCTTCAGGGTGTTCTTCTCGCGCTCCAGCCACTGGGGCAGCAGCACGTTGGGGGCGTCCTCGCCGGTCAGCTTCTTGAACTTGGCGGAAGAGCGGCTGCTCTCCTTGACCTCGATGACGTCGCCCGCCTTTACCAGGTAGGAGGGGATGTCCACGCGCTGGCCGTTGACAGTGAAGTGGCCGTGGTTGACCAGCTGACGGGCTTCGCGGCGGGTGTTGGCGAAGCCGAGACGGTACACCACGTTGTCCAGGCGGCGCTCCACCAGGATCAGCAGGTTGTCACCGGTCTTGCCGGCCATACGGGTGGCCTTCTCATAGTAGGAGCGGAACTGCTTCTCCATGATGCCGTAGACGAACTTGACCTTCTGCTTCTCAGACAGCTGAAGGGCATACTCGCTCTTCTTCTTTCTCATCTGGCCGCCGGGATTGCGGTTGCTCTCCTTCTTGGCGTAGCCCATAGCGGCAGGAGAAATGCCCAGCGCACGGCAGCGCTTGGCGATAGGCTGCATATTCTTTGCCATTGATTCTTCCTCCTTCTATTACACGCGACGACGCTTGGGCGGACGGCAGCCGTTGTGGGGGATGGGGGTCACGTCCTTGATCAGGGTGACTTCCAGGCCCACGGCCTGCAGGGCGCGGATAGCAGCCTCACGGCCGGCGCCGGGGCCCTTCACGTAGACCTCAACGGTCTTCAGGCCGTGCTCCATGGCAGCCTTGGCGGCAGTCTCGGCGGCGGTCTGAGCGGCGAAGGGGGTGGACTTACGGGAACCGCGGAAGCCCAGGCCGCCGGAGGAGGCCCAGGACAGGGCGTTGCCGCCCATATCGGTCACGGTAACCATGGTGTTGTTGAAGGAGGAGCGGATGTGCACCTGGCCCTTCTCAACGTTCTTACGCTCGCGGCGCTTGCGCACCACTTTCTTGCCCTTGGTATTAGCAGCAGTAGCCATGTGTATCTCCCTCCTTACTTCTTCTTATTGGCGACGGTACGCTTGGGACCCTTGCGGGTACGGGCGTTGGTCTTGCTGCGCTGGCCGCGGACGGGCAGGCCCTTGCGGTGACGGATGCCGCGGTAGCAGCCAATCTCAGTCAGACGCTTGATGTCCATCGCAACGTCGCGACGCAGGTCGCCTTCCACAGTGTAGTTGTGGGCGATGCACTCACGGAGCGCGGCTTCGTCGGCCTCGGTGAGGTCCTTGACGCGGGTATCGGGGTTGATCCCGGTCTCGGCCAGGATCTTGTTGGCGCTGGTGCGCCCGATGCCATAGATATAGGTCAGACCGATTTCGATCCGCTTATCCTTGGGCAGGTCAATGCCGGCAATACGTGCCATATTTCTCGTGCACCTCCACTTAACCTTGTCTCTGCTTGTGCTTGGGGTTCTCGCAAATGACCATGACTTTGCCCTTGCGCTTGATGATCTTGCACTTCTCGCACATGGGCTTCACGGACGGTCTTACTTTCATAATGATAACCTCCTGATAGCCTGATGGCCCCGGCGTGGACGGGGGCAAGGCCCCTCGGCCGCCGGTCGTTGATGGAACGGCGGGTTGTTTCCCGCCATGAGCAGGCAGGCCCTCGCCTTACTTGCTCCGCCAGGTAATCCGGCCCCGGGTCAAGTCGTACGGCGACATCTGTACCGTTACCTTGTCGCCCGGCAGGATCCTGATGAAGTTCATTCTGAGCTTGCCAGAGATATGAGCTAGGATAATGTGCCCATTGCCGATGTCCACCTTAAAGGTGGTGTTGGGCAGGGCTTCGGTGACGACGCCCTCCAGCTCGATCATATCGTCTTTTGCCAAGCGTAATTACCTCCTTGACCTTTGCTTCCGCCCAACTGGTCTCTGACTCTCGCCAGAACCCGCCGCAGCTCCGCATCGGAATGCGGCAGGGCGGACATGGGGTCGGACTCACCGGCCAGCTCCACATGCTTTCTGCGTTTCCGCTTGGGCTGTGTGAGCTTTCGGCCCTTACCGTCGGCCAGCAGCAGAAAATCCCCCTGCGCCTGCGTGACGCAGTAGAGCCTTCCGCTGTCGTGACCGGCCAGGGCGCGCACGATGTGTCCGCTTTGGATCTCCATTCTGTCACCGTCCCTCTCACCCAACGGTGGTCAGGATTTCGGGCTCCTCGCCCTCGGTGATAAGGATTGTGTTTTCATAGTGGGCGGCCAGACTGCCGTCGCAGGTGACGGTGGTCCACTTGTCCTTCAGGACCCGGACCTCCCAGTGTCCGGCGCACACCATGGGCTCCACCGCGATGGTCATACCCGGCTGAAGCCGGACGCCGTGACCGGCGGGGCCGAAATTGGGAACCTCAGGGGGCTCGTGGAGCTTGGCGCCCACGCCGTGACCCACAAAGTCCCGCACCACGGAGTATCCGTTGCCCTCCACATATTTCTGAACCGCATGGGAGATGTCGGAAATCCGGCAGCCGGGGTGGGCGAACTTCATGCCCTCCCAGAAGCTCTGTTCGGTGACACGAATGAGACGCATTGCCTCGTCGCTCACCTGACCGCAGGGATAGGTGCCCGCGCAGTCGCCGTGGAAGCCGTCAATACAGGCCCCTACGTCTACGCTGACGATGTCGCCTTCCTTGAGCACCCGGTGGTCCGGAATGCCATGGATAACCACTTCGTTCACTGAGATGCAGGCCGAGCCGGGAAACCCGGCGTACCCCAGGAAAGAGGGGTGTGCGCCCTGACCCTCGATGAACTTGCGGACTGCGGTGTCAATCTCCAGCGTGGATACGCCGGGACGGACCATGCTGCCCGCCAGCGCCCGGGCCTGGGCGGTAATCCGCCCGGCCCGGCGCATGTGCTCAATTTCACGGGATGACTTAATGGAAATTATTTCCATTTTTACGCCTCCAGAATACGCACAATCGCCTGCGTGGTGGCCTCAATGGTCCCCTGGGCGCCCGGCACCGGGTTCAGCTTGCCCCGGACCTGATAAAAGTCCTTGAGGGGCTCGGTGGACTGGTGATAGATCTCCAGGCGATGACGCACCGTCTCCGGCTTGTCATCGTCCCGCTCAATCAGCTCGCCGCCGCATACGTCGCAGACGTCGGGCACTTTGGGCGGGTTGGACTCAATGTGGAAGGGTGTGCCGCACTGGGAGCAGACGCGACGCCCGTCCATGCGCTTTACGATGTCCTCGTCGGAGACTTCCAGCGAGATGACGTGGTCAAACTCGATGCCGCGCTTCTCCAGCGCCTCCGCCTGGGCGATGGTGCGGGGCACGCCGTCCAGGATATAGCCGCCATTGCAGTCCGGCTGGGCCAGCCGCTCCTCCAGGATGTCCAGAATGACATCATCGGGAACCAGCTTGCCTGCGTCCATAAAGGACTTTGCTTTCAGTCCCACGCTGGTGCCCGCCTTGACGGCGGCGCGCAGGATATTGCCAGTGGAAATAGTGGGGATCCCCAGCTTCTTGCTGAGAATCTCAGCCTGCGTGCCCTTGCCGGCACCAGGCGCTCCCAAGAGAATCAGCTTCATTTCTTCCTCCCTGCGTTTACTCAAGGAAGCCCTTGTAGTGACGCATGAGCATCTGGGCCTCCAGAGCCTTTACGGTCTCCAGAGCAACACCCACAACGATGATGATGGAAGTGCCGCCGATGGACAGGCTGCGGCCCATCTGGGAACCACTGACCAGGTTGATAATGTTGGAGGTGATGATGGGCAGCAGCGCGATGATAGCCAGGTAGATGGCGCCAAACAGGGTGATCTTGTTGAGCACCTTGTGGATGAAGTCGGCGGTGGGCTTGCCGGGCCGGAAGCCGGGCACGAAGCCGCCGTTCTTCTTCAGGTTGTTGGCCACCTCGATGGGGTTGAACTGCATCGTGGCGTAGAAGTAGCTGAAGCCCAGAATCAGCAGGAAGTAGACGATAGCGTAGACCAGGCCGTTGGAGTCGAACACCTTCATAAAGGTGGACTCGCTGCCGCCGGGGATAAAGGCCGCGATGGTGGCGGGCAGAGAGGCAATGGCCTGGGCGAAGATGATGGGCATAACGCCGCTCATGTTCACCTTCAGGGGGATGTGGCTGGACTGGCCGCCGTACATCTTCCGGCCCACCACGCGCTTGGCGTACTGGACGGGGATGCGGCGCTCAGAGTCGTTGATAAAGACGATGAACACCACCAGAGCCAGGATACCGATGACAATCAGGGGAATCATGGCGGGGTGCACCAGGCTGTTGCGGAAGGCCTCGCCCTGGGTGGTACCCATGGCGGAGATCTCGCTGTCGGTCAGGTGCATGGACCACTTCTGCACGCCCTGCACCATGTTCATCAGCATGCTGGGGAAGCGGGACACGATGCCGGCAAACAGGATGACGGAGATGCCGTTGCCGATACCGAACTCGGTAATCTGCTCGCCCAGCCACATCACGAAGGCGGAGCCCGCAGTGAAGGACAGGACAATGATGATACCGGCCAGCCAGGTGGGCAGGTCGCCGCTGACCAGGCCGTTGGCGTTGATCAGGGTGAAGTAGCCGAAGCCCTGAAGCAGGGCGATGGCCACAGTGGTGTAGCGGGTGATGGCCGCGATCTTCTTGCGGCCCTCCTCGCCGCCCTCCTTCTGCATCTGCTCAAGAGCAGGGATGGCGACGGTGAGAAGCTGGATGATAATGGAGCTGTTGATATAAGGCTGTACGCCGAGGGCAAACACAGTGGCCATGGAGAAGGCGTTGCCGCTCATCGCGTTGATAAGACCAAAGATGCTGCCGCTCATGGCGTTCAGGTAGTCCTGAAGGCCTTTCGTGTCAATCCAGGGCACGGGCACCGAAGAACCCAGCCGGAAGATCAGCAGCGCGAAGATGGTAAAGAGAATCTTCTTGCGCAGCTCGGGAATTGCCCAGGCGTTCCTGACGGTCTTAAACACTTAGACCACCTCGTACTTTCCACCTGCCGCGACGATCTTCTCCTTGGCGGAGGCAGAGAAAGCAGAGGCACGGACGATCAGCTTCTTGGTGAGCTCACCGTTGCCGAGCACCTTCACGCCGTACTCACACTTGGAGAGGATACCCTTTTCCAGCAGGTCGCAAACGTTGACGGTGGCTCCATCCTCGAACTTGTTCAGAGCGGAGACGTTGATGGCCTCCAGGGGCTTGGCGAAGATGTTGTTGAAGCCGCGCTTGGGCAGGCGACGAACCAGAGGCATCTGGCCGCCCTCAAAGCCCACGCGGACACCGCCGCCGGAGCGGGCCCACTGGCCCTTCTGGCCGCGGCCAGCGGTCTTGCCGTTGCCGGAGCCGTGACCGCGGCCCTTACGGAACGCGGGGCGGGTGGAGCCGGCAGCGGGAGAGAGTTCATGCAGATTCATTGACGCGCACCTCCTTACTGTTCCTCGGTGACCTGGAGCAGATAGCCGATGGCGGCAATCTTGCCCCGGGTAGCCGGGTTGTCGGGCTGTACGGTCACGTCGCCGATTTTGCGCAGCCCCAGGGCCTCGGCGGTCGCCTTGTGCTTGGCAATGCGGCCGTTCAGGCTCTTGACCAGCTTGATATTCAGGTTAGCCATTGTATAGCCCCTCCTTAACCTACGATTTCTTCCACGCTCTTGCCGCGGACGCGGGCCACTTCCTCAGGACCACGGAGGGACTTGAGGCCCTCGAAGGTGGCGGAGACCACGTTCTGAGGGTTGTTGGAGCGCAGGCACTTGGCGCGGATGTCGCGGATGCCGGCGGCCTCCATGACGGCGCGGACAGGGCCGCCGGCGATGATGCCGGTACCGGGGGCAGCGGGCTTCAGCAGCACGCGGCCGGCGCCGAACTCACCGATGACCTCGTGGGGAATGGTGGTGCCGGAGCGGGTGATGGTGCACATGTTCTTCTTGGCATCCTCAATGCCCTTGCGGATGGCCTCGGGCACCTCGGCGGCCTTGCCGGTGCCGAAGCCGACCCGGCCCTTCTCGTCGCCGACCACCATCAGGGCGGCGAACTTCATCACACGACCGCCCTTGACGGTCTTGCTGACGCGGTTCAGAGAAACGAGCTTCTCGGTGAACTCGCTGGGTTCTCTTTCAAATCTAGCCATGTTCGTTTTCTCCTCCCCTTAAAATTCCAGGCCGCCCTCACGGGCGCCCTCGGCCAGAGCGGCGACGCGGCCATGGTAGACATAGCCGCCGCGGTCGAAGACCACAGTGGTGATGCCGGCGGCCTTGGCGCGCTCGGCAACCATCTGGCCCACCTTCTTGGCGGCCTCGCAGTTGGAGCCGGAGCCCTCAAAGCCCTTCTCCAGAGAGGAAGCGGAGACCAGGGTCTTGCCGTGGACATCGTCGATGACCTGGGCATAGATGTTGGTCTCGCTGCGGAACACGTTCAGACGGGGACGCTCGGGCGTGCCGGCGATCTTGCCGCGCACTCTCTTGTGGCGCTTAAGCCGCTGAGCCTTGGTATTGGGACGATTGATCATAGTGGCACACCTCCTTACTTCTTCTTGACGCCGGTCTTACCTTCCTTGCGGCGGATGACCTCGTCAGTGTATTTGATACCCTTGCCCTTATAAGGCTCGGGCGGACGCTTCTCTCTCACTTCGGCGGCAAACTGGCCCACCTTCTGCTTGTCAGCGCCGCTGATCACGATCTTATTGGGGTTGGGCACGTCGATGGTGATGCCCTCGGGCTCCTCCACGACAACCTGGTGGGAATAGCCCAGGTTCATGACCAGCTTCTTGCCCTCCTTGGCCACACGGTAGCCGACGCCGTTGACGTCCAGCTCCTTCTTGAAGCCCTCGGTCACGCCCACCACCATGTTGTGGAGCAGGCTGCGGGTCAGGCCGTGGAGCGCACGGTTCTCCTTCAGGTCGTTGGGGCGGGTCACGTGGATGACGTTGCCCTCCTGATTAAAGCTCATCGCGGGGTGGAGCTGCTGAGTCAGGGAGCCCTTGGGGCCCTTGACGGTGACGACGTTATTGTCGCCGATCTTCACTTCCACGCCGGCGGGGAGCTCGATCGGCATTCTTCCGATTCTAGACATATCTGAGACTCCTCCTTACCAAACGAATGCAAGGACTTCGCCGCCGACATGGGCCTCGCGGGCCTTCTTGTCGGTCATGACGCCCTTGGAAGTGGACACGATGGCGATACCGAGGCCCTTGAGCACCCGGGGCAGCTCGTCGGCGCCCGCGTAGACGCGCAGGCCGGGCTTGGAGACGCGGCGCAGACCGGAGATGGCCTTCTCCTTGCCGGGGTTGTTGTACTTCAGGGTGACGCGAATGACGCCCTGGGTGCCGTCGTCGATGAGCTGGAAGTTCTTGATATAGCCCTCGTCCAGGAGAATCTGGGCGATGGACTTCTTCATGTTGGACGCGGGGACATCGACGGTGTCATGCTTGGCATTCGAGGCGTTGCGGATGCGGGTGAGCATATCCGCAATGGGATCGGTAATATGCATGAGTGTTACCTCCTATTAGAATTACGGGCATTTGCCCGTATCAGCGGCAAGGTATCGGAGCTAGGCAACTTCGACCTGTTGACCGCCGGCTGGGGTGATATATGAAAATCGAAATTAGGAGTTTGGAATTAGGCGCAGGCCTAATTCCGCATTCCTAACTTCTCATTTCACCGGGATTACCAGGACGCCTTCTTCACGCCGGGAATCTGGCCCTTGTAGGCCAGCTCGCGGAAACAGATACGGCAGATGCCGTAGTCCCGCAGATAGGCGTGGGGACGGCCGCAGATCTTGCAGCGGTTGTAGCGGCGGGTGGAGAACTTGGGCTCCGCCTGCTGCTTCAG
>NZ_CALXGI010000066.1 GCF_944387805.1 uncultured Pseudoflavonifractor sp.
AGCATCCCTTACAGTGTAGCACACAGCCCTTGGAGAGGGGCTCTAATCACTACTACTCTATAATACAAGGAGTACGAGAATGAAAGAGTATGCGAAGAAAGCAGCGGCTGTCCTTCTTGCGGGCACCATGCTGCTGGGCATGATGAGTGCCTGTACACAGGATACCCCCACCGGCAGCGGCAGCCCTGCCCCTACCGGCAGCAGTGCGCAGCCCACGGGCGAATATCCGATTACCCCTGAGGAACTGGGCTCCGGCACGCCCAAGTGGAGCGAAGAGGAGACCGCTGACGGCTGGATGAAGGTCACCAACACCGACGGTGAGACTCTGGGTTACTCCCCTGACTCTGGTATCAGCTTGATCCAGGTGGACGGGTTCGCTTTTAAGGATCTGAATAAAAATGGTCAGCTGGATGCCTATGAGGACTGGCGGCTGGATGCCGACAGCCGGGCGGAAGACCTGGCCTATCAGCTGCCCACTGATGTAATATTTGGACTTATGCGACACGGAGACCTGAGGCAGATTGAAAGCGATGGAAGTTTAAGCGAGGAAGATACTGCGCTTATGGATGGCGGGCTTCGTTCAATGCTCAATCAGGTGCTGGGAAGTGTCCCTGTCCGCTCGATTGCGATTTGGAATAATAATATCCAAGCATATGTTGAAGCAATGGATTACGGAATTCCGCTGAATACAAGCTCTAATCCCAATACACCTAAATCCCTTGGATTTGCGGACAATTTGGCTCTGGGGGCGACTTTTGACCCCGAAATGGTTTTTGACGTCCATAAAGCGGAGGCGGAGATACTGCGTTCACTCGGCTTTTCCACCTTGCTGGGGCCCATGGTAGACCTGGCGACAGACCCTCGCTGGCTTCGCGTCCCGGGGACCTTCGGAGAAGATCCGGCACTTGTAACTGATATGGCAAACATGACAATCTCTGCCTTACAGTCTACTTATGATGAAAACGGGAATGACCTTGGATGGGGCGAAGACAGCATTATTGCTATGATGAAGCACTGGCCGGGAGACGGGACTGGTGAGAGCGGACGTGAATCCCACAGTGATTTTGGAAAATATGCGGTTTACCCCGGCGATGCATTTGAAACACAGCTCATTCCCTTTGTCGATGGTGCACTGAACCTGGAGAGTGAAACAAAAAGTTCTCCGGCGGCCATGACATCTTATTCTATCGCGTATTCAGAAAATGAAGAGTATGGCGAACTGGTAGGCTCGGCCTTTAGCGAGTGGAAAATCGATTTGCTTCGCGAGGGATACGGTTTTGATGGAATGATTTGTTCTGACTGGAGCGCACAAAATAGAATGGCCTGGGGAATTGATCCGGATGCAACCGAAGCAGAAATTATCAAATTGATGATTTTGGCGGGAGTTGATCAGATTGGAAGTGCAAATACAGCCGATATGGAGGGCGCGTATGCGCTGCTGTGCGATGAACTTGGAGAGGACGAGGCGCTTGCGCGGATTCAGTTGTCGGCATACAGAATCCTGAAGCCGCTTTTTCAGGTGGGCCGATTTGAAAACAGCTATGTCGATGTTGATAAGGCCTCAACACTATTTGACAGTGAGGAAATGGAGTCCCTTCGATACGAGAGCATCATTGAATCGATTGTCATGCTGAAAAACGAGGGTGACGCCATTCAGGCGGCATCCGACTCGGAAGAGAAGGCAACGGTCTATATTCCCATGCAGTTTTATAAAGGAAAGTGGGCGCTCCCTGTCAACCAGGCAGACGCAGATGCGGTGTACAATGTTGTTACCGATACTGTGGGTGAGCCAAGTGGCACGGATGAAAATGGAAATCCTGTTTACACGGAAAATGACATCGTGCGCGCTTCGGCAGAGGAGTTGGATGCTTGTGATTATGCAATCATTATTGTAAACTGCCCCATTAACGAAGGAAATGTATTGAATGGTTATGGACATGATTTGGAGACAGGCGAGTATTTCCCCATCTCGCTCCAGTATGGTGATTATACAGCGGACTCTTCGTCCGTCCGTTCTGAGTCTATTTCCGGCAATATGATTGAAACGCAGGTGGAGGGCACATACGGAACAATTACAACACTTGAAAAAGAAAATCGGTCTTATTATGGAGCATCTTCCAGAATTACAAATAAGACAGAGCTTGAAGGTATCCAGTATGCAATCAATAATATGCCGGAAGAGGCAAAAATCATTGTCGCAGTAAATGCAGACAGGCCGATGATCTTCACGGAGTTTGAGGGTCAGGTTGATGCTATCTTGGTGGGATTTGGAACCGTGGGATTTAGCTTTGACAGTAAGTATTTTCTTGATATTACTTCCGGCAAGGTGGAGCCCTCCGGTCTGCTCCCCATTCAGATGCCCGCCAATATGGAAACCGTGGAGGCTCAGTATGAGGACGTGCCCCGGGACATGGAGTGCTATGTGGACGCCGCCGGCAACACCTACGACTTCGGCTTCGGCCTCAACTGGTCCGGCGTTATTCAGGACGAGCGCACCGAGAAGTACTGCGTGCCGCCGCTGACCGAGCCTGAGGCCCAGCCCGTGTCGGCTGAGGGGTAAGCACCCTGCGACAAAAGTTCAAAGACTCTCTTTGAACGGCTGCCCCGTCTGAACTTGCGGAAATAGGAGCAGAGGGGAGCGGTTCTGCCGCCCTCTCTGCTCTTTTTATGCCCAAATGCTTTCACAAAAAGGAGGAAAGTAAAATTTATGGAAGAAAAACGCGCGAAAAAGAAGATGAGCAACAAAAAATTTGCCGCCATCTGGACGATAGTGCTGGCTCTGGTGCTGGCCCTGGCTGTGGCGGTGAACATCCTGACCAGCATCTTCAAAGGCTATGTGGACCTGTACCTGGGCGGCGGCGACATCATCATCACCAAGACCGAGGGTTCGGAGGACTGGGAGAGCGAGTACTACACTCTGGACTACGAGTCCACCCAGGATGTGCAGGCGGCGGCCGACGCCCTGGTGGAGGAGATTGAGAGCGAGGGCATCGTGCTGCTGAAGAACAACGGCGCCCTGCCTCTGGTCGCCCCCGCCAAGGTGACCCTGCTGGGCCGTGACGCCGCCGACCCGGTGTACGGCGGTTCCGGCTCCGGCTCCGTGGATTTGAGCACAGTAATAGACCTGCGCACCGGTCTGGAACAGGCCGGATATGAGATCAACGATACGGTCTACTCCATCCTCAGCGGCTATGCCTCCTATAAGGAAGAGATGACCGCTCTGGGCGCCAACCGGGTCTACGACCACCCCAAGGGAGTCATCACCATGGACGACCCCGCCACCTCCACCTATTATATCGGCGAGATGCCTGTTGAAAACTATACCGCTGACGCCATCTCCAGCTTTTCTGCCTACGGCGACGCCGCCATTGTGGTCATCGGCCGGGGCGGCGGCGAGGGCGGCGATCTGACCCGGGACATGGAGGGCTGGGATGACAACTATACCGCCGGACAGCACCAGCTGGAGCTCAACCAGGACGAGAAGGACATGCTGGCCCTGGCGGAGGAGCACTTTGACAGGGTCATTGTCCTCATCAACGCCTCCACCCCCATGGAGCTGGGCATGCTGGAGGACGATGAGAACGTGGATGCCATTCTCTGGGTGGGCTCCCCCGGCCAGACCGGCTTCAACGCCGTGGGCGACGTGCTCTCCGGCGCGGTGAATCCCTCGGGCCGGACCGTGGACATCTACCCCGCCGACTTCACCCAGGACCCCACCTTCGTCAACTTCGGCCACTACCAGTATGAGAACCTCAGCGCCTCCAATGCCAGCGGCGTGGGTACCTTCGTCCAGTACGAGGAGGGTATCTACGTGGGCTACCGCTACTACGAGACCGCCGCTGTGGAGGGCTTCATCGACTACGACGAGGCCGTGGTCTACCCCTTCGGCTACGGACTGAGCTACACCACCTTTGACTGGGCCATCTCTAACCAGGAGCTGGGCGGCGTGGACGGCAATATCACCGTGGAGGTGACCGTCACCAACACCGGCGCTGTGGCGGGCAAGGACGTGGTGGAGCTCTACTACTCCGCACCCTACTACGCCGACCGGGGCATTGAGAAACCCAGCGTGGTGCTGGGGGCATTTGCCAAGACCGGCATCATTGAGCCGGGGCAGAGCGAGACCGTCACCCTGACCCTGGCCGTGGAGGACATGGCCTCCTACGACTACAAGACGGAGAAGGCCTATGTGCTGGACGAGGGCGAGTACCTCATCACCCTCCAGACCGACTCCCACAATGTGAAAGAGGGCTGTGAGCCCATCTCCTACACGGTCAGCGGCAAACAGGTGTACAGCGGCGGCAACCACCGGGCCTCCGACCACGCCGCCGTTACCAACCAGTTTGACGACGTGTCCGCCATGTTTACCGATACGCCTACCGAGGGCTATGCCCTGAACATGAGCCGGGCCGACTTCGCCGGCACCTTCCCCACCGCGCCCACCGGCGCAGATATGACCGCCAGCGACGCCGTCATTGAAGGCTATCAGGTCTATAAGGCAGCCGGCCACGAGGACCCGGAGGCGGAAGAGCCCGCTACCGGCGCGGACAACGGCCTGTCTCTCATCGACCTGCGGGGCCTGCCCTACGACGACCCCTCCTGGGACCTGCTGCTGGACCAGCTGGAGGAGAAGGACATGGTTAAGCTGGTGCTCAACGGCATGTACGCCACGGTGGAGATGTCCTCCATCGGCAAGCCCGCCACTGAGGACTATGACGGCCCCGCCGGAATCAATTCCTACATGACCTCCCTCAGCTGTACCTCCTACCCCTCCGAGGTGGTTATTGCCTCCACCTGGAACGCCGATCTGGCTTACCGGATGGGCGTGATGGTGGGCAACGAGGCCATTGACAACGGCGTCACCGGCTGGTACGCCCCGGCCATGAACATCCACCGCAGCCCCTTCGGCGGCCGCAACTTTGAGTACTACTCCGAGGACCCCTTCCTCTCCGGCGTGATGGGGGCGGCCACTGTGTCGGGCGCCAGCAGCAAGGGCGTCTACTGCACCGTCAAGCACTTCGCCGTCAACGACCAGGAGACCAACCGGGTCAACAACGGCGTCAGCTCCTGGGTCAACGAGCAGGCCATGCGGGAGATCTACCTCAGGCCCTTTGAGTACACCGTGAAGAACGCCAGGCAGACCGTGAACTACATCTCCGACGAGCTGGGCACCATGTCCCAGCAGGAGATGGCGGGCTGCACCGCGGTGATGAGCTCCTACAACCGTCTGGGCGCCACCTGGGCCGGAGGCTCGGAGGCGCTGATGCAGACCGTGCTCCGGGATGAATGGGGCTTTGAGGGCCTGGCCATCACCGATTTTGACCTCTACGAGTACATGTATCCCGACCAGGCCATTGCCGCAGGCACCGACCTGATTCTCTCCACCGACGCCATGAAGAGCCTGGAGGACACCTCCAGCCCCACGGCGCTGAACAACCTCCGCAAGTCCTGCCACAATATCCTCTACGCTGTGGCCCACTCCAACGCCATGAACGGCATTGTCCCCGGCACCATCATCTCCTACACCGCCGCCCCCTGGGAGAGCGGGCTGATGATTGCCAACTGTGTGGTGGCCGTCCTGCTGGCGGCCGGCGTAATCTGGATGATTATCCGGATAAAGCGAAACAAAACCTGAGAAAAACGAAAAAAGGAGCGCCTGCTGTGCAGGCGCTCCTTTCTATATGAGTGCTATCCGAAGATGGAGAACTTGACGATGAGGCCGGAGAACACAATGGACACGGTGGAGCAGAGCTTAATAAGAATGTTAAGGGAGGGACCGGAGGTGTCCTTGAAGGGGTCGCCCACAGTGTCGCCGATGACGGCGGCCTTGTGACACTCAGAGCCCTTGCCGCCGTGGGTGCCGCCCTCAATATATTTCTTGGCATTGTCCCAGGCGCCGCCGGCGTTGGACATGAACACGGCCACCACGAAACCGGTGACGGTGACGCCGCCCAGCAGGCCCACAACGGACTCAGCGCCCAGGATCAGGCCGGTGACCACAGGAACCACGATGGCCAGCAGGGAGGGAATCACCATCTCATGCAGTGCGCCCCGGGTGCACAGGTCCACGCAGGAGGCATAGTCCGGGTCCGCCTTGCCCTCCATAATGCCGGGAATCTCTTTGAACTGGCGGCGGACCTCCACCACGATGGACTGAGCGGCCCGCTGCACGCCGCTCATGGTGAGGGCGGCGAACACAAAGGTCAGCATGGCGCCAACAAAGATGCCCACCAGTACGGCGGGATTGGTGAGGGACAGGTCCAGCACGCGGCCATCGAGTTTTACGTTGACCACGTCCACATAGCTGACCAGCAGAGCCAGGGCGGTGAGGGCGGCAGAGCCGATGGCAAAGCCCTTGCCGGTGGCGGCGGTGGTGTTGCCCAGGGAGTCCAGTGCATCGGTACGGGAGCGGACCTCAGCGCCCAGGCCGCTCATCTCAGCGATGCCGCCGGCGTTGTCAGCCACGGGGCCGTAGGCGTCGGTGGCCAGGGTGATGCCCAGGGTGGACAGCATGCCAACGGCGGCGATGCCAATGCCGTACAGGCCCTTGTTGAACAGGACGGCGTAGTCAGGGCTGTTGGTGGATAAGGTGCCGCCGGCAGCCAGGAAGGCCACGATAACGGCGATGGAGATGATGATGATGGGGGCTGCGGTGGACTTCATGCCCAGGGAGATGCCGCCGATGATGGTGGTGGCGGCGCCGGTCTCTGTGGAATCGGCCAGGCTCTGGGTAGGCTTGTAGGTGTCAGAGGTATAGTACTCGGTGAAGTAGCCGATGGCGCAGCCGCCCACCAGGCCCGCCAGAATGGCGATATAGGGCCCCCAGGAGCCCATGAGCCAGTAGGTGAGGGGAGCGGCCAGCACGGCGGCCAGGATGGCGGCGGTGTAGGTGCCCTTGCGGAGGGTGGAGAGCAGGGAGCGCTGATCGGCGTTCTCCCTGGTGCGGATGAGGAAGGAGCCGATGACCGAGCACACCACGCCCACCACGGCCACCAGCAGGGGAAGCAGCATGGCGTTCCAGGTCAGGCTGCCGCCGGCATAGGCGGTGGCGCCCAGAGCAAAAGTAGCCAGGATGGAGCCCACATAGGACTCATACAGGTCGGCGCCCATGCCGGCCACGTCGCCCACATTGTCACCCACGTTGTCGGCGATGGTGGCGGGGTTGCGGGGGTCATCCTCGGGGATACCGGCCTCCACTTTGCCCACCAGGTCGGCGCCCACGTCGGCGGCCTTGGTGAAGATACCGCCGCCCACGCGGGCGAACAGGGCCATAAAGGAGGCGCCCATGCCGAACATGACCATGGTGGAGGCGATCTGAGCGGCCTCAAAGTGGGCGATATACTTGAGAATATGGAACCAGACAGAAATGTCAAACAGTCCCAGCCCCACCACTGTGAAGCCCATGACCGCGCCGGAGGAGAAGGCCACGTTCAGGCCGCGGTTCAGGCTCTCGTGGGCGGCGTTGGCGGTGCGGGAATTGGAGCTGGTGGCGATCTTCATGCCGATGAAACCGGCCAGGGCGGAGTAAATGCCGCCGGTAAGGAAGGCGAAGGGAATGAACCAGTTGTCCAACAGGTTGAACCAGCGCAGGACCAGCAGAATAACAAACACGACGGCGAAGATCTTGGCCACAGTGGTGTACTGCCGCTTCAGATAGGCATTGGCGCCCTGGCGGATGGAGGCGGCGATCTTTTTCATCAGATCGGTGCCCTCGGAGAAGCGAAGCACCTTCCGAGCCTGAAAGACAGCGAAGAGCAGCGCTATGGCAGCGCCTAACAGGCCCAACCAGAAGAGATTCTGTACGTCCAAATTTCCCACTCCTTTACATAATAGGAAAGCTGAAGAAAAAAATAAGGTTTGGCTTAATGCTTAAAAAATATACTTTGGTTCAGCCTTCCGCTTTCTGATGGCACCTTAATCTTACCATAATCAATCAAATTTGCAAGGAGTTCTTTACAAAAAGTAAGCGCAGTAAAAAATGTTCCGATAAAATCAATAAAAACAGAACGATAAGACAAGAGATTGTATGACAAATTTGCACAAAAGAGAACCGGGAAGCGGGAATATGTGGGAAAAGTAAATTCATAAGCATGCGAAAGAAAAAACGGGAGTAAAAATGTGAAAAAGACTGTTGGATTTGACAAGATAGATAAATTTTTGACAAAAAAGAGCAGGCTTTCGAATAAAATATCGAGATATGTATATAAAAGCTTCAAAAATGCGGAAATTATGAAAAGTTTGAGAAAAAATAGTGCTTGCAGAAATCCAATGGGCATGATATGCTTACCAGGAGTTAGTACGATAGTACTAAAAGAAAGGAGCACTGCACCATGAATAAGAAGTGGATTTCTGCCTGTGCCGCAGCTGCGCTGCTGTTGAGTACAGCGGCTTGCAGCACGCCTGCGGCGGAAGAGAGCGCCCAGCCCTCCGCCAGCGGTTCCGCAACCCAGAGCGAGACCCTGACCGGCCGGGGCCAGGGGTTCGGCGGCGTGATTACCGCCACGCTGACCGTGGAGGACGGCGTGATTACCGCCGCCAGTTTTGACGGCCCCGGCGAGACCGCCGACATTGGCGGCGCCGCACTGGAGCAGCTGGCGGAGCAGGTGGTAGCGGCCAACGGCGCTGAGATTGACGGCGTGTCCGGCGCAACCTATACCAGCGACGGCTGCCGCGCCGCCGTGCTCAACGCCCTGGACCCGGAGGCCAATCCCTTTGAGGCCGAGGGCGGCGACGAGGGCGGGGAGGCTGCCTCCTATCCCACCGGCGCCGAGCCTGTGGAGATCCCCAGCGACCGCAGGATTGTCAGCGCCACCACCTACGGTATCTACACCAAGGATGCAACCTCCGCCCAGGACTGCGTCATCAAGGCCACCCTATACTGGGATATGGACAACAACAAGGCCTATGCCGTGCAGTTTTATGAGCCCATGCTCCCCTGGGACGACAACGGCGCTGCCGGCGGCTGGGGCAATATGACCGATGAAGCGGTGATCGCCGCCCTGGGCGAGGACGGCCTTATCACCTTTACCTCCGGCGATACCACCTGCAACTTTGCCAAGTACATCCAGATTGGAGATGTGGTGTGGACCGGCGAGCTGGGCAGCGACCCCGCCTGCGAGGTGGCGGTGGTCTACTCTGCCGACATAGACGGACAGACCGTGAAGATGAACGACTATGTGGCCACTGAGGAGGGCGGCAAGTGGTATGTGGACGCCTCCGCCCAGCCCGCCTATATTCTCAAGAGCGCCCAGAGCGTCACCAGTGCTGACGATGAAAATGTGGCCATGACCTACCAGATTACGGCCAAGGAGACCAATGGCCACGGCACGGACTTCTGGCCCAGTCCCATCACTTTCCCCGGCAACATGCAGGCCATCAAGGACTTTGTTCTGGAGAACGGCTTTGACTATGACTACTATGCCGACGGCGGCATGACGCAGAACGACGAGGGCTACTGGCAGACCCCCGACGCTGTCTCCGGCGCTACTCTGGCCGAGACGCCCACCTATCTGGACATGCTCAAGACGCTCTATGAGCGCATCCAGAACGGCGATTATTTGGAGGAGAACGAAAGAACATAACCGAAAGAGCGGAAAAAATGGCCTGCGGCACCATGCCGCAGGCCATTTTTTATGAAAGACTAGAGCTGCTCTGCCGGAAGCTGTTCCAATACAGCGTACTCCGCTCTGCCGGCAGGCGTAAGGTAGGGGTACAGAGCGGACCACTGCGCCTTCATGATTTCGTCCACAGGAATGAAATGGAGGGAAGGCCAGGTGGCGTTATGCTGGGCCCAGCCGATATGGCTGAGCATGAGCAGGCGGGTCATATGGTCCAACAGGGAACCAGACAGTTCAGAGACAAACAACCCCAGTTCAGTGCACGCGCTGATGGTGTCCTGGAGGACTTGGGACAAGGACATGACGCTGGCGGCATGCCGCTCCTGGAGACGGGGGAGAGAGCTGTACAGCGCCGGGTCGTTGAAGTAGAAGGGAGTTTCAAAAAAGGACCTCAGCATCTGTTTCAGCAGATGATTCAGGCCGGAGAGGCCGGGCTCGGGCGGAGCGGGCATGGTGTCCAGCTCAGCGTCCATGATGGCCTCCATCAGCAGCTCTTTGTGGGGGTAGTGATAGGTCAGATTACCTACGCTGATGCCCAGGGCATCAGCGATGTTGCGCATAGAGACAGCCCGGTATCCACGCTCGTTGAACAGCTCACGGGCAGTGTTCCGGATCAGCTCCTTGGTGGTTTTCATGAAATTACCTCCGGAGAACAAAATACCGGCGGGCGATTCTGCCGGGGCGGAGGACTCAGGAACGGCTCCAGGCGCTCTTGCTGAAGAGCACCAGAATGGGGAGCAGCTCCAGACGGCCCACAATCATACACAGGGTAAGCACCAGCTTGGACACAGCGGAGAAGGCGGAGTAGTTTCCCATGGGGCCCACCAGCTCGAGGCCGGGTCCCACGTTGCCGATGCAGGAGACCACGGCGGTAAAGGTGGTGCCGAAGGAGAAGTTGTCCAGGGCCACCACCAGCCCGGCGGTCAGGACAATGAGCATGTACGCGGCGAAGAAGATCAGGATGGAGCGCAGGGTGTCCTCCGGCAGCACCTTGCCGTCCAGCTTGACTACATTGACGGAGCGGGGGTGAATCACCTGGTTGATCTCTCGGCGGATGCACTTGAAGACAACCAGCACCCGGGAGCACTTGAGGGCGCCGCCGGTGGAGCCGGCGCAGGCGCCGATAAACATAAGGATGACAATCAGGAACCGGGAGAATTCCGGCCATAGGTCAAAGTCCACGCTGGAGAAGCCGGTGGTGGAGATAATGGTGGACACCTGAAAGGCGGCAGCGCGGATTGTGTCGCCCAGGGATGTAAAGTACCCCCCGGTAAACCACAGATTGCATGTGATCAGCACAATGCTGACGGCCACCACGCCCACAAAGAAGCGAAACTCGTCGCTGCGGAGGGCCTGCCGGATTTTTCCGCACAGGATCAGGAAATAGAAGGAAAAATTGATGGAAAAGAGCAGCATAAACACGGTGAGAACAATTTCAGCGGCGGGGTTGCCGTAGGCGCCGATGGAGGTGTTGCGCACCGAGAAGCCGCCTGTACCTGCCACGGCGAAGGAGTTGACGACACAGTCGAACCACTCCATGCCGGTGAGGCGGAGGCAGAGAATCTGAATGGCAGTCATGGCGCAGTAGATGCCGTAGAGGATTTTGGAGGACTGGCTGGTCTTGGGCACCAGCTTGCTCACTACGGGGCCGGGGCTCTCCGCCTTCATCAGGTGGAGGGTGCGGCTGCCCAGGGAGGGCATCAGGGCAATGGTGAGAATCAGCACCCCCATGCCGCCCAGAAAGTGGGCGAAGGAGCGCCAGAACAAGATTCCCTTGGGCAGAATTTCCACCGCCGGAAGGATGGATGCGCCGGTGGTGGTGAAGCCGGAGGCGGCTTCGAACAGACAGTCCACATAAGTGGGAAAATACCCGGAAAACCAGAAGGGCAGCGCGCCGAAGGCTGAGATCAGCAGCCAGATAAGGCCCACAGCGAAGAAGCCCTCCCGGGGGAAGAAGTGGTTGGAGGCGGGCAGCGCGGACAAGATTCCCCCTACCACCAGAAGAATGGCAATGGTCAGGACAAAGGGCATGGGGGACTCGCCATAGATAAAGCACACCAGAATGGGCAGCAGCATACAGCAGGCCTCCACCAGGAGGGTCTTGCCGGTAATGCGGAAGACAAGCTTAAAATTCACAGCCCAGTTCTCCCTATGACGCCAGCCTCCAGCAGAGACTCGTCAAAGATATCGTTGACGTCCAGAATGCCCTCGTCCCGGGAGACAATGATTACCGTGTCCCCCTGCTCCATGCATGTGGAGCCCTCGGGGATGATAATGCGGCCCTGATGGATGATGACTGCAATCAGGATGCCCTTTTTCAGCCGAAGGTCCTTCAGGGGAATCTTCAGGTGGCGGGTGGTCTCGTTGACCACAAACTCCATGGCTTCCACCTTTCCCTCGGCGATGCGGTACAGAGCGGTCATGACACTGCCCTTGGAGTTTTCCATGCCGCGCACAACCTGGAGAATCTGGTTGGCAGTGATAAGCTTGGGGGAGATGACGCTGTCCAGGCCCACGGCCCGGGCAATGCCTGCGTAGTTCTGCCGGTTTGACTTGGTCACCACCTTGGCAATGCCCCGCTGCATGGCGTACAGGGAGATGATCAGATTGTCCTCGTCCCGGTCGGTGAGGGCAACAAAGGCGTCGGCAGAGGCTACGTTCTCCGACTCCAGCAGCTCCTGGTCGGTACCGTCGCCGCAGATAACCATGGTGTGGGGGAGCAGTTCGCTCAGTTCCCGGCAGCGGTCCATGTTCCGCTCCACCACCTTGACGTGAAGGCCCATGCCCTCCATCAGCGCGGTAAGGTAGTGGGAGATGCGTCCGCCGCCCACCACAAATACACTCTTTATCTTAGGCGCGTACCGGCCCAGCAGCTTGAAGAACTGGGTCATGCCGGCGGGCTGGCCGATGAGATAGAGCTTGTCCCCGGCGGTGGGGACATAGGAGCCGTCAGGAATGATACTCTGGTCTCCCCGCTCCGCTGCGCAGAACAGAATGGGCAGGGCCTTGACATGACGGCTCAGCTCAGACAGAGGGTGACCGCAGATGAAGTCGTCCGCCTGGACCCGGAAGCCGATAAGCTCCACACGCCCCCGGTAGAAGGTCTCCAGATTGGCCGCGGAAGGAAATCGGAGCAGCTGGGCGATTTCCACAGCGGTGGCGTTTTCGGGATTGATGATCATATCAATGCCCACCACTTTTTTCAGGGTGGGCAGTTCCACAGCGTACTCCACGTTGCGCACACGGGCAATGGTGTACTTGGTGCCCAGACGCTTGGCGGTGAGGCAGCAAATCATATTGATCTCATCCAGGCTGGTGGCGGCAATGAGAATATCGGCGCTCTCCGCGCCAGCCTCCCTCAGGGTGGCAATGGAGGCGCCGTTGCCCTTAACGCACATGACATCCAGCGCGTCAGAGGCACGTTGGAGGGCGTCGTCCCGGGTGTCGATAATGGTGACGTCGTGGTCCTCACGGGACAGGTGTTCCGCCAGTGTAAAGCCAACCTTGCCGTCGCCTACAATGATAATCTTCACACGCTCTCTCTCCTATTTCAAATCGATATTGCATGGCACACAGCGTACGCCGCATAAACGGCGGATAACTACCAACATATTAGCGCAATTCAGACCAGCCGTAAAGGGCGAGCAGAGATTTTACATAAAAAAAGAGAAATTTGTCTGGCAGGTACAAGGCAACCAGACTGGGTTGGGCAGACGAAATGGACAACTGGGGTTGCAGAGAAGGGGAAAGAACAGTTATAATAAATAAAAAAGGACAGAAATAATGATATGAGGTGAGCATTATGCACGAACATGAGCTGCAGTTTCACATCAGGTGCAAGGCCGGGGATGTGGGCCGGTATGTGCTGCTGCCTGGCGATCCGGGCCGCTGCGAGATCATTGCCGCCCACTTTGATAACCCGGTAAAGATTCAGTCCAACCGGGAATACACCACCTACACCGGAACGCTGCTGGGGGAGAAGGTATCGGTCTGCTCCACCGGCATCGGCGGCCCCTCCGCCGTCATTGCCATGGAGGAGCTGACCAAAATCGGCGCCGATACCTTTGTCCGGGTGGGCACCTGCGGCGGTATCAAGCTGGATGTAAAGGCCGGCGACGTGGTCATTGCCACTGGCGCCATCCGCCATGAGGGGACCAGCCGGGAGTACGCCCCCATTGAGTTCCCCGCCGTGGCCGACTACGAGGTGCTTACCGCTCTGGTGGATGCCGCCAAGGATTTGGGCCATGTGTGGCATGCGGGCGTGGTTCAGTGCAAGGACTCCTTCTACGGGCAGCACGACCCCGGACGCATGCCGGTTTCCTATGAGCTCCAGGCCAAGTGGGAGGCCTGGAAGCGGCTGGGCGTCCTGGCTTCCGAGATGGAGTCGGCGGCCCTGTTCTGCTGCGCCTCCGCCCTGGGAGTGCGCTGCGGCTCTGCCTTCCACGTTATCTGGAATCAGGAGCGGGACGCCGCCGGCCTGCCCCAGGATGAGAGCCATGACGTGTCCTCCGCTGTCAGAGTGGGCGTGGAGGCCATCAAGCGCCTTATCCAGGCCGACAGGGCAAGGCAAGGCTGAGATTGACATCCAAAAAAGTCGTCCGCCATTGTGGCGGACGACTTTTTTATGGTTATAAGGATATGGCTCAGAACAGTCCGGTAATCCTGCCGTTTTCGTCTACATCAATGTTCTCGGCAGCAGGGACCTTGGGCAGGCCGGGCATAGTCATGATGTCTCCGGTGAGGGCCACCAGGAAACCTGCGCCGGCGGCCACCTTCAGGTTCCGCACAGTGATGCGGAAGCCGCGGGGAGCGCCCAGAAGGGCGGCGTCATCAGAGAAGGAGTACTGGGTCTTGGCCATGCAGATGGGCAGCTTGTCATACCCAAGGTCGGTGAGCTGTTTCAGCTGCTTGCGGGCGTTGGAGGTCAGGTCAACGCCGTCGGCACGGTAAATCTTCCGGGCAATGGCGTCCAGCTTCTCCTCGATTGAGCTGTCCGTGTCGTAGCAGAAGTGGAAGTCAGAGGGCATCTCACACAGGCGCATGACCTCCTTGGCCAGGGCCTCGCCTCCTTCATCGCCCTTGGCCCACACCTCGCTGAGGGCCACATTGACGCCCAGAGCCCGGCACTTTTCCTCTACCAGGGCCAGCTCGGCCTCGGTGTCGGTGGGGAAGCGGTTGACGGCCACCACGCAGGGCAGGCCGTACACTTGAGTAATGTTCTCCACGTGCTGGAGCAGGTTGGGCAGGCCCTTCTCCAGGGCGGCCAGGTTCTCGGTGCTCAGCTCGCTCTTGGCCGCGCCGCCGTGGTGCTTCAGGGCCCGGACGGTGGCCACCACAACCACAGCGGAGGGGGTCAGGCCGCCGTAGCGGCACTTGATGTCCAGGAACTTCTCCGCGCCCAGGTCCGCGCCGAAGCCGGCCTCGGTCACCGCATAGTCACCCAGACGCAGGGCGGCGTCGGTGGCGGTGATGGAGTTGCAGCCGTGGGCAATGTTGGCGAAGGGGCCGCCGTGGATGAGGGCGGGGGTGTGCTCCAGGGTCTGGACCAGATTGGGCTTGATGGCGTCCTTCAGCAGGGCGGTCATGGCGCCGTCCGCCTTCAGGTCACGGGCGGTGACCGGCCTGTCGTCCCGGGTATAGGCCACCACCATGCGGCCCAGCCGCTCCTTCAGGTCCTTCAGGCCGGTGGCCAGGCAGAGCACCGCCATGACCTCGCTGGCCACAGTGATGTCGAAGCCGTCCTCACGGGGCACGCCGTTGACCTTGCCCCCCAGGCCGCAGACAATGCTGCGCAGCTGGCGGTCGTTCATGTCCACGCAGCGCTTCCAGGTGATCTTGCGCACGTCGATGTCCAGGGCGTTGCCCTGCTGGATGTGATTGTCCAGCATGGCGGCAAGCAGGTTGTTGGCCGCGCCGATGGCGTGGAAGTCGCCGGTGAAGTGGAGGTTGATGTCCTCCATGGGCACCACCTG
>NZ_CALXGI010000067.1 GCF_944387805.1 uncultured Pseudoflavonifractor sp.
GTGAATTCGGCGTGTCACATGTGGTCGGTGTCAAAGAGGATGGTGACGGGGCCGTCATTCTGCGAAAAAACCTGCATATCGGCGCCGAATGTCCCACGGGTCAGGCCCCGTGGGAGCCCTGGACTGGACTCAAATCGCCCGGAGTGAATCCGGTCGATTTCAAGGTTTTCCTGCGGAAAACACTTGGCGCGCCAGCAGGCGCGGGGGTGAATTCGGCGTGTCACATGTGGTCGGTGTCAAAGAGGATGGTGACGGGGCCGTCATTCTGCGAAAAAACCTGCATGTCAGCGCCGAATTCACCGTGCTCCACCTGGAAGCCCCGGGCGCGGCAGGCCTCCATAAAGCCCTCGTAGAGGAGGATGGCCGCGTCGGGCTTGGCCGCGCCGGTGAAGCCGGGGCGGCGGCTCCTGGTGTCGGCGTACAGGGTGAACTGGCTCACCACCAGCAGGCTGCCGCCCACGGCGGCCAGATTCAGGTTCATCTTGCCGTTCTCGTCCTCAAAGACCCGCAGGCCGCACACCTTGTCGGCCATCTTCTCTGCCTGGGCCATGGTGTCCTCGGGGCCCACCCCCAGCAGCACCAGAAAGCCCTGGCCAATCTGTCCGTTTATTTTTCCCTCAATCTCCACCGAGGCGTTCTTCACTCTGGTAACGACTGCGCGCATGCCGTCAAAATCCTCTCTTTATCTGAAATCAGCGGTACTCCCGGACAAAGCCGCGGGCGTACATGGGGTCAATGTCGAAGTGGACCAGGTCGCCGGCGGAGCACTTCATGTCGGTCACGTCCAGCAGGGTCTCGATGGCCCCGATGCGGCCGATGACCTTCACCTTCTGCCCGTCGATGCGGACGGTGATCCGCCTGCCCCGCAGCCACCGGCGGATGGCGGCCCAGAAGCCGGGGTCCCGCACCCGGGCCACGCCGAAGCCGTTCTGGTAGCCCACCGGCAGCACCCCCACCCGGGTGGGCCGCTTGAGGGTGACGGGCTGCTCGCTGCCCACGGTGTGCCCCGCCGGGAGCCAGCGCACCTCCTCCAGAGAGGCCTCGCCGTACCCTACCCGCTGAAGGCCGTCCCCCTTGGTGCGGCGGCACCGGCCCAGCAGCACTGAGCCGGCCCGCACCGCGTCCAGCAGAGCGTCGTCATAGTGGAGCAGGGCGAAGGAGCCTGCGGCGTGGACGGTGCCGGTCTCAAACCCGGCGGCGCGGATGGCCTCCAGAAGATTCTGGAAGGACTGGATCTGGGCGGCGGCCTCCTTGCCGTCGGCCTTTACAGAGTGGAGCTGGGTGTATATGCCGGAGATGGCCACGTTGGGCAGGTTGCGGTAGGCGGAGAGCACCTTCTCCGGCTCGGCGCACAGAAAGCCGCCGAAGCCCAGACCGGTGTCTACCTGGATGTGGGCCTCTACCACGGTGGAGCGGCTCTCGGCCAGGCCGTTGAGGGCCAGGCCCGCGTCAATGGAGCCGATGGTGCATACCGCGTTCACGTCTATCAGCTGCTCCAGCTCCTCCCGGTCGGCGGTGGAGCGGAGCATGAGGATCTCCTCGTCCACAAAGCCCGCTTTCCGCAGTGCCGCGGCGTCCCCTGGCTCGGACACGGCGAAGCGGCCGATGCCCTCGTCCCGCAGGAGCCGGGCCATGTCCACCAGGCCCGCGCCTCCCGCGTCCACGGTGAGGGCGGCGTAGATGGCGGCGCGGCCCGCCCGGGCCTTGACCACGGCGATATTCTGCTTGACTGCCTGTCTCTCTATAATCAGGGCTTTCATGTCCGCGCCGCCTTTCCAACATAATATTTCAATTTATTATACCCTTGAAAAGCGGAAGCGTCAACGCCGGAGGGGCGGGACGGATATTTTGCTGAAAATGAAAGAAATAAAAATATAGACAAAAAATATTTCGTATTGTATAATAAAGATAGTCAAAATAAATAAAATTCAGAATAAAAATTCCTGACATATGGGACTGACGGAAAGAGATGAGGTGATTTCAATGTTTTAAGTAACGGCTGTGCCGCAAACCCTGCATGAGAAGGACGAGAAAAGCAGACGGAGATTTGAGAAATTCCGTTTTAGGAAATCCTCTCACTATGATGATAACATATGAACTTGGCGCAAAAACCTTTAAATTTTAGCCCCTAAGCGGGGCTGCGCCCCGGGAAGGAGGAGTGCCCATGAATGTCCCCATGATTGTCTACATTGCCATGGGCGCGGTGGTGGCCATCTGCATCGCCCTGCTCTACTTCCTGCTCCACAAGGGGGAGAAGAAAAAGCGCCTCATCTCCGCCGGATGCATGGCTCTGTGCGCGGCCTATCTGGTCTGGTTCTACTTCCCCTACCGCTTTCCCGCCGACCCGGACAATATTCAGCAGTTTGAGGTTACCAGCGAGCACGGCATCAGCTATGACTCGGACTATGTCTGCGTGATGCTGACACCCCCGGACGGCGGCTGGCTGGAAATTACAGAGGAGGAGGCCCGGGAGATTGTGGAATTGAGCAACCGGCTCATCTTCCGCCGGAGCATGTTCGAGATTTCCGGGGACAGCGACCTGAACTTCCCGCCGGTGAGACCGGGCGTGTACACCTCGCCGGAAAATGAGTACATCCGCGTGCGGATCTCCCGCCCCAACGGGCCGGATCTGGCCGTCACCTGCGCCCTGGGGGAGAAGGGCTTTGGCGACTACGGCGGCATTCACTGCATCGAGAGCGCCTACAGCCGGGTCTACGGCGCGGAGCCGCTGGTGGCGTACATCCGGGAGCTGGCCGTCCGGTACGGCATCCAGCCGCCCGAGTGGTGAGGGCGCAAATCCGCTGAGGAACACATACGGGGGACCGCCTGCCCCACGGCAGGCGGTCCCTTTTCCTGTACCCTTTGTAAAAAAACAGGGCGCGTCCTTGTTTTTAAAGCGGGAAAATGCTATAATTCTATATTCAGACACTATGATTTGGAGGAAGTACCGTGGAGCGAAAGACCACCCATATCCCCCCCGAGGACATCGCCCGCCAGCGGGGCTACTGCGGGGCCATCAGAGAGATCAATACCCGTTTCGCCAGGGCCCCCCTGGCCTTCGTGGACACCTACGGCTGCCAGCAGAACGAGGCCGACTCCGAGCGCATCCGGGGCTACCTGAAGGAGATGGGCTACGGCTTCACCCAGGACGAGAAAGAGGCCGCCGTCATCGTCATCAACACCTGCGCCATCCGGGAGCACGCCGAGCAGCGGGTGCTGGGCAATGTGGGCGCCCTGGTGCACACCAAGCGGAAGAACCCCAACCAGATCATCTGCCTGTGCGGCTGCATGGCCCAGGAGCCCCACAACGCGGCCAAAATCCGCACCTCCTACCGGCATGTGGACATGGTCTTCGGCCCCCAGGCTCTGTGGCGGTTCCCCGAGTTTCTCTACCGCATTCTCACCCGCCGGGGCCGCATCTTTGAGACCGCCGACGACCCCGGCAGCATCGCCGAGGGCATCCCGGTGGTGCGGCAGAACGGCGTGAAGGCCTGGGTTTCCATCATGTACGGGTGCAACAACTTCTGCTCCTACTGCATTGTGCCCTACGTCCGGGGCAGGGAGCGCAGCCGGGACCCGGAGGCTATTCTCTCCGAGGTGGCCGAGCTGGCGGCGGCCGGGTACAAGGAGATCACCCTTCTGGGCCAGAACGTCAACTCCTACGGCAAGGACCTGCCCGAGCCCATGGACTTCGCCGAATTGCTGCGGAAGGTCAACGCCGTCCCCGGCGACTTCCTCATCCGCTTCATGACCAGCCACCCCAAGGACGCCACCGAGAAGCTCTTTGACGCCATGGCTGAGTGCGAGCAGGTGGCCCCCGTCATCCACCTGCCCGTCCAGGCGGGCAACAACCGGGTACTCAAGGCCATGAACCGGGTCTACACCCGGGAGATCTACCTGGAGAAGGTGCGCCAGCTCCGCGCCCGCATCCCCGATATCGTCCTCACCAGCGACATCATCGTGGGCTTCCCCGGCGAGACCACCGAGGAGTTTGAGGACACCATGTCCCTGCTGCGGGAGGTGGAGTACGACGCCCTGTTTACCTTCATCTACTCCCCCCGCGAGGGTACCCCCGCCGCCAGAATGCCCGATCCCATAAGCAAGGAGGAGAAGTCGGCCAACTTCCAGCGGCTGGTGGACCTGCAGAACGAGATCTCCCTGAAAAAGCACCAGGCCTATGTGGGCAGGACCATCCGCTGCCTGGTGGACGGCCGGAGCGACGACCCCCGCAACAACCTGACCGCCCGCACGCCCGGCGGACGGCTGGTCCACTTCACCGGGGATGAGAAGCTCATCGGGACCTATCAGGATCTGACCATTACCGGCTGCTCCACCTGGGCCCTGTTCGGGGAGACGGCGGAGTAAGCGCCGCGCGGCGTCCGCGCCCCCAGGCGCGAAGGAAGTGCAACCGGTTTTCCCCGGCGACATGCGCGGCGGGGAAAACACATCAGCCCGCAAGCGTGGGCTTTGGCCTTCTGGGCCAAAGCGGGCGCGCGGCGGGCTGCAGCCCACTCACAGCGGCGGCTCTGCCGCTGCTGCGAAACTCTCAGAGAGAAAAGGAGCGCGTACCAAATGCCCGCTGAGACCACCCCCATGATGCGCCAGTACATTGAGATGAAGGAGCGCCACCCGGACTGCCTGCTCTTCTTCCGGCTGGGGGACTTCTATGAGATGTTCAATGAGGACGCCAAGGTGGCGTCCAAGGAACTGGAGCTGACCCTCACCTCCCGGGACCGGGGCAAGCCCGCCGACGAGCGCACCCCCATGTGCGGCGTGCCCTACCACAGCGCCGACGCCTATATCGCCCGGCTCATCGCCAAGGGATACAAGGTGGCCATCTGCGAGCAGATGGAGGACCCGGCCACCGCCAAGGGCCTGGTGGACCGGGATATCATCCGCATCGTCACCCCCGGTACCCTGATAGACGCCTCCATGCTGGAGGAGGGCCGCAACAACTACATCTGCGCCGTGTACGCCGACTCCACCGGCGCGGCCCTGGCGGTGTGCGATCTGTCCACCGGCGAGTTTTCCGCCACCCCCTATACCGACGCCGCCCGCTCCGAGCACCTGTTCAACGACCTGGGCGCCTACAAGCCCCGGGAGGCGGTTCTGTCCGACGGGGCCTTTGCCGACGCCGCCCTCACCGACTTCCTGACCAAAAAGCTGGAGTGCCGCTGCGAAAACGGCGGGGAGGCCCGGTTCCGCTCCGATATGGCCCGGGAGACCCTGTCCCGCACCATTGCCGATCTGCCCGGCCCGGGGGACGCCGCCGTGGAGCTGGCCGTCCAGGCCGCCGGGGGCCTGCTCTCCTACCTCTACGAGACCCAAAAGACCGACCTGTCCCACATCGCCGCCCTCACCATCCACTCCGCCGCCGCCCGGCCCTCCATGGAGCTGGATCTGACCGCCCGGCGCACCCTGGAGCTGACCGAGACCATGCGGGGCAAGGAGAAGAAGGGCAGCCTCCTGTGGGTGCTGGACAAGACCAAGACCGCCATGGGCCACCGGCTCATCCGCACCTGGCTGGAGCAGCCCCTCCTCTCCCCTGTGGCCATCAACCGGCGGCTGGAGGCGGTGAAGGCCCTGGTGGACGACCCCATCGCCCGGGACGAGATCGTCCTCTGCCTGAGGGAGATCACCGACCTGGAGCGGCTCATCGGCCGCATTGTCTACGGCACCGCCGGCGGCCGGGATTTGGCCGCCCTGGCGGCCGGCCTGGGGCATCTGCCCCACCTGCGCGCCCTGCTGGAGCCCTTCTCCGCCGGGCTGCTGCCCACTCTGCGCCAGGAGCTGGACGACCTGGCCGACCTGCGGGGGCTCATTACCTCCGCCATTGACGACGACCCGCCCTTCTCCGTCCGGGAGGGGGGCTTCATCCGGGCGGGCTACAACGCCGACGTGGACTACCTGCGGGGCGTCATGACCAACGGCAAGGGCATGGTGGCCGAGGTGGAGGCCCGGGAGAAGGAGAAGACCGGCATCAAGAGCCTGAAGGTGGGCTACAACAAGGTGTTCGGCTACTACATCGAGGTGTCCAAGTCCTACTACGACCAGGTGCCCGACACCTACATCCGCAAGCAGACTCTGGCCAACTGCGAGCGGTACATCACCCAGGAGCTCAAGGACATGGAGCACACCATCCTCTCCGCCCAGGACCGGGTGGTGGCCCTGGAGTACCAGCTCTTCTGCGACGTGCGGGAAAAGACGGCGGCGCGGGTCCGGGAGATCCAGCGCTCCGCCCGGGCCGTGGCCGCCCTGGACGTGCTCGCCTCCTTCGCCTGCGTGGCGGCGGACAACCACTACTGCATGCCGGTGGTGGACCTGTCCGACAAGCTGGACATTGAGGAGGGCCGCCACCCGGTGGTGGAGAAGATGCTGAAAAATTCCCTCTTTGTCCCCAACGACACCCACATGGACGGCGGGGAGAACCTGGTGGCCATTATCACCGGCCCCAACATGGCGGGCAAGTCCACCTACATGCGCCAGGTGGCCCTCATTGTCCTCATGGCCCAGATGGGCTCCTTTGTGCCCGCCAAATCGGCCCACATCGGCATCGTGGACCGGGTGTTCACCCGCATCGGCGCCAGCGACGACCTGTCCGCCGGACAGTCCACCTTTATGGTGGAGATGACCGAGGTGGCCGAGCTGCTCAAGAACGCCACCTCCAAATCCCTGCTGATTCTGGACGAGATTGGCCGGGGCACCTCCACCTACGACGGCATGTCCATCGCCCGGGCGGTGCTGGAGTACTGCGCCGACAGAAAGCGGCTGGGGGCCAAGACCCTCTTTGCTACCCACTACCATGAGCTCACCTGCCTGGAGGGGCAGATTCCGGGCGTGAAGAACTACAACATTGCCGCCAAGAAGCGCAGGGGAGACGTGATTTTCCTGCGGAAGATTGTCCGGGGCGGCGCCGACCAGAGCTACGGCGTGGAGGTGGCCAAGCTGGCGGGGGTGCCCGAGCGGGTCATCACCCGGGCCAGGGAGATCCTGGAGGAGCTGGAGAGCGGCCAGGGCCCCTGCGCCGCCCCTGCCGCCCCGCCCAAGGGGGACGACGGGCAGATCTCCCTCACCGACATGAGGGACAGAGAGGTGCTGGACCGCCTGCGCATGGTGGACATCAACACCCTCACCCCCATCGAGGCCATGAACCTGATTTACGAGCTGAAGCAGAAGCTATAACCTGTCGAGCTGCAGAGCGGAGGGATACTTTGTGACACAGAGAGCCTGGCGGCCCCGGATGACTGCCTCGGAGCGGAAGCGGGGCTGGGTGTTCTTCGCCCTGTACCTCCTTGTGTTCCCCTATCTCAACGCCTGGGCCCAGCGGGCGCTGCTGGGGGACGCGGAGGTCCCGGCGGCCGAGGCCAACGTGGTCTACTACGCCCTCCTCTTCGCCCTGGCCCTGCTGGTGTTCTGGTCCTTCCTGCGCCACGGCTTTTCCCTGCTGCTGGACTGGCTGCCGGAAAACTGCTTTGCCTTTGTCACCGGCCTGGCGGGGGCGCTGGCGCTGGGCTTTCTGGCGGGGCTGCTGCCCCTGCCGGTGGAGAATCCCATCCCCATCCAGTACATGCAGGAGTACCTCCTCTCCCCCGCCGCCACCACCGTGCTGCTGGTGGTGCTCATGCCCCTCATCGAGGAGACCTTGTTCCGGGGACTGCTGTTTGGCACTCTCCGGCGGGAGAGCCGGGCCCTGGCCTATGTGGTCACCGTCCTGATATACGCCCTTGCCTGCGTGTGGCGGTATGTGTTCCAGCCCGCCGGGGTGGACCTGCGGTATCTGCTGCTGGCGGTGGAGTACCTGCCCATGTCCCTGGCCCTGTGCTGGTGCTACGACAACGGCGGCTCCATCTGGAGCGCCGTGGGGCTGCACATGGTCCTCAACGCCGCCCAGCTCATTACCATTGTCCGGGGAGCATCGCTCTGACTGGAAAGGAGTTCCATATGCCACATATTCAACAGCTTGACCCCCACGTTGCCGACCTGATTGCCGCCGGTGAAGTCGTAGAACGGCCCGCCAGCGTGGTGAAGGAGCTGGTGGAAAACGCCATTGACGCCGGGGCGGAGACTGTCACCGTGGAGATTCAGCGGGGGGGCATGTCCCTCATCCGGGTCACCGACAACGGCTGCGGCATTGCCGCCGGCGAGGCGGAGACCGCCTTTCTCCGCCACGCCACCAGCAAAATCCGCACCGAGCACGACCTGGAGGCCATCGGCACCCTGGGCTTCCGGGGGGAGGCGCTGGCGGCCATTGCCGCCGTGTCCCGGGTGGACCTGCTCACCCGCACGGCGGAGGAGGACCTGGGCGCCGCCCTCAGCCTGGAGGGGGGCGAGGTGGTCAGCCATGAGGAGGCGGGCTGTCCTGTGGGCACCACCATGGTGGTGCGGGATCTGTTCTTCAATACCCCTGCCCGGCTCAAGTTCATGAAGAAGGACGCCGCCGAGGGGGCCGCTGTGTTCGCCATGGTGCAGCGGCTGGCCCTGGCCCACCCGGAGGTGTCCGTCAAATTCCTGCGGGACGGCAAGCAGGAGCTGCTCACCCCCGGCGACGGCCAGCTCAGGAGCGCCGTCTACTCGGTGCTGGGCCGGGACCTGGCCCTGGGCCTTATCGAGGTAAAGGGCTCCGGGGAGGATATGACCGTCACCGGATTCACCTCCCTGCCCGCCTGCTGCCGGGCCACCCGGGGCTACCAGCACTTCTTCGTCAACGGCCGGTACGTAAAGAGCCGCACTATGATGGCCGCCCTGGAGGAGGCCTATCAGAACCAGAAGATGGTGGGCAAGTTCCCCGCCTGCGTGCTCCACCTGAGCTGCCGTCTGAGCGGGGTGGACGTGAACGTCCACCCCACCAAGCAGGAGGTCAAGTTCGGCAGCGAGCGGCAGGTGTTCTCCGCCGTGTACTACGCTGTCCTCTCCGCCCTGGAGGGGGACAAGAGCCGCGTCCAGGCCCAGGTGGGCCGCCCCGCCGGGCGCCTGGCCCCCTCTGCCGGGCATGACACCGTCACCCCCAACCAGACCGCCTTCCGCACCATGACGGCGGAGGAGTACCGCCGGAGCGGCGCCAGAGAGCAGGGCGGGCTGTCCCTCCACGACTTTACCGCGCCCAAAACGGCTGCGGCTCCCCTTTCCCGGCCCAGGCAGGAAGCCCGGCCTGAGGAGCACAGGCCCATTTTTCAGCCGCCGGTCCGGGAGGCGCCCGGGCCCGCGCCGGAGCGGCCTGTCTCCAGGGCGGAACAGCCTGTGAAAGCGGCGCCGGAGCGGACACCCGCGCCTGCCGAGGAAAAGAAAGTCATCCCCCGGGAGATGGAAGAGAACCCGGCCGTTCGGGTGCTGGTCCAGGAGCCTCAGAAGGAGTCCGCGCCCCCGGTTCAGGCGGCCGCTGTCCCTGCGGCGGAGCGCGAGCCAGCCCCCCGGCCGCCTCAGGAGGCGGAAATCCCCTGGCGGGTGGCCGGCGAGGTGCTCAACACCTATATTATCGTGGAGCAGGGGGACAAGGTTCTGCTCATCGACAAGCACGCAGCCCACGAGCGGATGAATTTCGACCGCCTCAAGGCCCAGGGCTACCGGCCCATGGTCCAGAGCCTGCTTACCCCGGCGGTGTTCACGCCGCCCGCCGAGGAGGGGGCGGTGCTGCTCCAGAACCTGCCCCTGCTCGCCCAGTTCGGCTTTGACGCCGAGGATTTCGGCGGCGGGGCCATCATCGTCCGGGCCGCTCCCGGCGACGTGGATGCGGAGGATATTCCCGCCACGCTGGAGGAGATTGCCTCCAAGCTGCTGACCACCGGCCGGGCCAACCCGGACGCCGCCCGGGACGAGCTGATGCACACCATGGCCTGCAAGGCGGCTATCAAAGGGGGACAGAAAAACGGCCCCCAGGAGCTGGAGAAGGTGGCTGCGGCAGTAATGCGGGGAGAGGTCAAGTACTGCCCCCATGGCCGCCCGGTGGCCATTGAGCTGACCCGCGGACAGCTGGAGAAGCAGTTCAAGCGGGCGTGAGAGGAGCGCGGATATGGAACCGCTGACCACAAGAGAGGGGACGGGCTATGTCCTGCCCCCGGACCGCTATGACGCAGGGGTAAAGCGCCTGGGCGCTCTGGAGCGCATGTGGGCTGATCTGGAGGCCCGGCAGGCGGCCATTCCCCGGGAACTTCAGGCCCTGCGGGAGGCTGGAAGAGAGAAAACCGTGAAATTCCGGGAGCTGATGGCGGAAAAGCTGACCAACGCCGCCATTCTCTCCGCCCTGGAGCGGGCGGAGCGGCAGGGCTGAGCCGGGAGAGAAAGGAGCTGGGACCGTGGCCAAGCTGCTGGTTATCTGCGGCCCCACCGCCTCGGGCAAGACCGCCCTGGCGGTGGCGCTGGCCAAGGAGACGGGAGGCGAGGTGGTGAGCGCCGACTCCATGCAGATCTACCGCCGCATGGACATCGGCACCGCCAAACCAACCACGGAGGAGATGGACGGAGTGCCCCACCACATGCTGGACGTGGCAGACCCCGGCGAGGACTACTCGGTGGCCCGCTATGTGCGGGAGGCCGCCGCCTGTGTGGAGGACATTCTTGCCCGGGGGAAGCTGCCCATTGTGGCGGGGGGCACCGGCATGTATATCGACAACCTGCTGGCCGGCCGGGAGTTTGCCGCCTTTACCGGAGCGTGGCGGCAGAAACTTCAGGAGCGGGCCGCGCGGGAGGGCATTGAGGCCCTCTATCGGGAGCTGGAGCAGGTGGACCCCCAGCGGGCGGCCAAGCTCCATCTGGCCGATGAGAAGCGGATCATCCGGGCGCTGGAGGTGTGGCACGAGACAGGGGAGACCATTACCGAACACGACCGCCGCACCGCCGCCCTGCCGCCCCGGTACGAGGCGGTGCGCATCGGCCTGACCTTTGCCCATCGGGCGGACATGTGGGACCGCATTGACCGCCGGGTGGACCGGATGATGGCCGCCGGGCTGGTGGAGGAGGTGGAGGGCCTGCTCGCCTCCGGCGTGCCGGAGCGCTGCACCGCCATGCAGGCCATCGGGTACAAGGAGATGGCCGCCGCCCTCCGGGAGGGCCGCCCGGCGGCGGAGGCCGCCGGGGAGATCAAGCTGCGCTCCCGGCAGTACGCCAAGCGGCAGCTGACCTGGTTCCGCCGGAATCCGGCGGTGCAGTGGATTGTCTGGGATAAAATACCAGATTTTTCAACGGCCCTCCGAAATTCGACAGCATATCTGGAAGAAACTGGATTATTATAAGGGCATTCCGTGGGGCTGTCCCACAAGAGAGAAAGGAATGTACTTAGTATGCAGAAGACAAACAACCTCCAGGATCTCTTCCTTACCCGCCTGAACCGCACCCGCGCCAACGTCACCTTCTTTTTGATGAACGGTTACCAGCTCCGGGGCCAGGTGGCCGGCTTTGACGCCTTTGTGGTGTTCCTCATCACCGACGGCAAGCAGCAGATGATCTACAAGCACGCGATTTCCACCATTACCCCCGAGCGGCCCGTGGATATGAGCCGGAGTGAATAGCTTGCCGTCGTCCGCCGCGTGTGCGGCGTCAAGCGTTTTGCCGGAGGCAAAACCTTGAAACCGGCGGGATTCATTTCCGCCGGTTTGAGTGAAATCGGGGTCCCCACGGACCTAGGTCCGTGGGGCCAAGCAGCAGATGATCTACAAGCACGCGATTTCCACCATTACACCCGAGCGGCCTGTGGATATGAGCCGGAGCGAATAGCTTGCCGTCGCCCGCCGCGCATGCGGCGTCAAGGGTTTTGCCGGAGGCAAAACCTTGAAACCGGCGGGATTCACTTCCGCCGGTTTGAGTGAAATAGGGGGTCCCCACGGGCGCAGGCCCGTGGGGCCAAGCAGCAGATGATCTGTAAGCATGCGATTTCCACCATTACACCCGAGCGGCCTGTGGATATGAGCCGGAGCGAGAGCGTCTGAGCGCGGCAGGCCTCGTTCACTCCGCTGCTCGTCCTCTCACCCCGTCGCCGCAAGCTTCATATCGTTCGCGGCGTCCTCGCAAAGTCCGCTCTGTCTCGGAACGGCCTGAACGGCCATTCCTTGCACCGCTCCCTTGCTCGTCCTTTCCCCACCGGGCCATGAGCCCGGCGGGGACCCCGTATTGAGACAAAGCACATTCATTCCGCTGCGGCTCCTCTCCCCACGAAAGGCGTTCCGCCTTCTGCGGGGGCCCTTTTTCCGGCGGCTTTTGGGTACTTTTCGCCGGTGAAAAGTACCCCGCCGGAGGCCGTTTCCCTTACCCGCCCCTATGTGGGGCACCTTTCCCCAGCGGGAAGGCTTATATCGACGCCATGCGATTTTTACAGAGAGATTTTTCAATTCCCTGGAGGAACATCCCATGAAAGAGGGCAAAATCGTCAACCGAGTGGTCATGCTGGTGCTGCTGGGTGCGGTGCTGGTGTACCTGTTTATGTACGCCTGGCGGAGCTTTACCGACCGGATGGTCACCATGACCTGCTATACCTATACTCTGGACCAAGTCACCGAGGCCACCGGCCTTCTGGTGCGGGATGAGTATGTGCTGCCCGCCCGGTCGGGGCTGGTGGAGGTATTGCCTGCCGAGGGGGAGCGGGTGGGCGTGGGCCAGACGCTGGCCTATCTCTATCAGGACGCCGCGGCCCTGGAGCGGCGGCAGCAGCTGGACGCCCTCAGCCAGGAGCTGGAGCAGATCAAATACTCCCTGAGCCACACCGATGACATGTCGGATAATGCCAAGCTGTCCGAGGAAATTCTCAGCCAGATTGCCTCTCTGCGCTCTTCAGTGGCGGCCCGGGACTTTACCAGTCTGGAGGATGACACCATGGAGCTGCGCGCCCTGGTGTACAAGCGGGACTACTCCTCCACCGGCGATATTACTGACCTTCAGAACGCTAAAGCAGAGCTGGAGAGCCAGATTCAGGCACTGACCACCGCAGCCGGACAGGATACTACCTCTGTCGTTGCCGACAGGGCGGGCGTATTTTCCAGCATGGTGGACGGTTGGGAGAGCCTTATCACCCCCGCGATGCTGGAGACCCTCACCCCCTCCCAGCTGACAGAGCTGGAGCAGAGCACAGTTACGCCCGAGGACGGCACAGTGGGCAAGCTCATCACCAGCACCAAGTGGTACTTTGCCTGTGTGCTGGACGAAGATGACGCAGGCGAGCTGGCCAACCTGCGGGATGACAAGAAAAAGGTTACCGTCCGCTTCTCGCGGGACTGGTCCGGTGAGGTGGACATGACAGTGGAGCGCATCAGCGACCCGGAGAACGGAAAAGTCGTGGCGGTGCTCTCCAGCAAGGAGTTCCTCTCGGACACCACCCTGCTCCGGGCGCAGACTGTAAGCCTGGTGTACAGCAGCACCACCGGCATCCGCATCCCCAAAAATGCCCTCTACCAGAACGGGAGCGGCCAGTGGGGGGTGTACGCCATTGTGGGCGCCTTTGCGGAGTTCAAGCCGGTGGAGATTGTGGGCGATGAGGAGGATTACTATCTGGTCAACCCGGTGGCGGTGGCCCCGGGGGACAACAATGAGGCCAAACGGTCCCTCCGGGCTGGGGACGAGATCATTCTCTCCGGCGAGGAGCTGTATGACGGAAAAGTGGTAAGAGGCTGAGGCCCCTTGACTGAATATGGAGGTGCGGAGCGATGACGCTGCCGGAACGTGTGGAAGCTGTAAAGAGAAAGATTGCCGCCGCCGCTTTGGAGGTGGGCCGGGACCCGGCGGAGGTCACTTTGGTGGCCGCCACCAAGGTCCAGACCTCAGATACCATCCGGCAGGCCATAGCCGCCGGCATTACGGTCTGCGGCGAAAACCGGGTCCAGGAGATGACCGCCCATCTGGACGATGACGCCTATGCCGGCGCCGCCCTCCACTTTATCGGCCATCTCCAGACCAATAAGGTCAAGTATGTGGTAGGCCGGGTGGATATGATTGAGTCGGTGGACTCCCCCCATCTGCTGGAGGCGGTGGAGGCCCAGGCGGCCAAACTGGATCTGATACAGGATATTCTGCTGGAGATCAACGTGGGCGGCGAGGCGTCCAAGAGCGGCGCGGCCCCGGAGAAGGCCCTGGAACTGGCCAGACTGACGGTTCAGATGCCCCATGTCCGCCTGCGGGGGCTGATGGCCATCCCGCCGGCGGCCCGGATTCCTGGAGAAAACCGACATTTTTTTGCCGAAATGTATCACCTTTATGTTGACATAAGAACGGCTTTGGACCATAATGGAACTGATATGGACTGCCTGTCCATGGGAATGAGCGGCGACTATGAGGACGCCGTGCGGGAGGGGGCCACCCACGTCCGGGTGGGAACCGCCCTGTTCGGCCCCCGGCCGCCCATGACAAAGCAGAGCCAAGGCTGATTGATGGGGGTAACCGACCATGGGTTTTATTGACGAACTGAAGCGCCTTGCTCGTCCCTATGAGGACGAGGACGACGAGGATTACGAGGAGGACTATGAGCCGGTAACCCGGGGCGACCGGGCTGACCGCCGGGAGAAGAGCGCCTCTGCCAAGATGGACAATTCCGGAAGCATCTTCCAGCAGGAGGAGCCCCGCCGGAGCAACAAGGTGGTCAACATCCACACCACAACCCAGCTCCAGGTGGTGCTGGTGAAGCCCGACCGCTTTGAGAACGCCGCGGAAATTGCCGACCACCTGCGGGAGAAGCGCACTGTGGTGCTCAATCTGGAGCAGACCAACAAAGACATCGCCCGCCGCCTGCTGGACTTTCTGTCCGGTGTGGCCTACGCCAACGAGGGCAAGATCAAGAAGGTGGCCATTTCCACCTACATCATTACGCCCTACAACGTGGATATTCTCGGCGATTTAATCGACGAGCTGGAGAACAACGGGCTGTACTTCTGAGAAATGGCCACCGGGGCCCCGCCGCAGGTGGGGCGGCGGTTACGCCGAACCAAGCGTTTTGGCGCAGCCAAAACCTTGCTGCCGGGCGGATTTATTTCGCCCGAGCAGATGTAGAAATGGGGCCCCCGGACGGC
>NZ_CALXGI010000068.1 GCF_944387805.1 uncultured Pseudoflavonifractor sp.
AGGTTGGCAGACCTTAACTTAATCTATCGGGGAGTCTTTTTTTGTCCATAGCTATAAGCTCTTTATCCACTGGCAGACCCAGTGGTTCTTTAAGCAACAAAAAAACGGGTTTTGACCGCGCAGATGTGCGTTCAAAACCCGTTTTATTATGCAAGTCCGCAGTATTTCCGCCAGCGGCCGCTGCGCCACCGGAAGGTACACAGAACGCCCCGCAGAATCAGGTCCGCGGCCATAGCGATCCACACCGCCTCCAGGCCCATGCCGAATTGGAATACCAGCAGCGGTGCCAGGGCGATGCGCACGCCCCACATGCACACCAGGCTGACCACCATGGGGAAGCGGACATCCTGTCCGCCCCGGAGGGCGCCGGTGAACACAATGGAGGCGGCGAAGAAGGGCTCGGCCACTGACACGATGCGCAGCACCATGGCGGCCTGATCCACCACAGTCTGGTCTGTGTTGAACAGCCCTGCCAGGGGCGCGGCCAGCAGGAAGAGCAGCACGCCGGTCCCCACGCACAGCCCAAAGCCCAGGATGCCGGACAGGTCGCCGTAGGCCTCGGCGTCCTCCCGGCTGTCTTCCCCCACCGACTGACCCACCAGGGCGGTGGCAGCGTAGGAGATGCCGTAAGCCGGCAGGTAGCACAGGCCCTCGGCGGTGGTGGCAATCTGGTTGGCCGCCAGGGCTACGGTACCCAGGTGGGCCACCAGGGCGGTCATGGCGATCTGTCCCAGGTTTACAGTAGCCCGCTCGGCAGCGGAGGGCAGCCCCAGCATAGCCGCCCGGCGGAGAATGGGCCCGTCCGGCCCCAGGCTCTCCCGAAGCTTCACCCGGTACCGCTCTCCCTGGTGCAGCGCCACCCACACCATGGCCACGCCTGATGCGGTAAGAGCGATGGCGGAGGCGATGGCCGCCCCCGCGGCGCCCAGCCCGGCGCCGGGGATGGTAATCGTCCCTCCAAAGAGTTCTGCCGGGCGGGTGGGGTAGATGAAAAAGAAATTGAGCACAATGTTGAGCAGGTTGGCCAAAGTATTGAGGATGAGAGGCGCCTTGCTGTTGCCCATGCACCGCAGCACTGCGGAGAACACGATGCCCGCCGAGGCGAAGGGCAGGGCGGCGGTGTAGCACCGCAGATAGGCCACGGCGTCGGGGTACACGTCGGGTTTGGCCCCCAGCCACAGCGGGATAAATCCGGCCAGCAGCTGATACACCGCCAGGGCTATAAGCCCGCAGGCAAAGGCCCCCAGCACGCTCTGTCCCAGCACCTTCCGCACACGCTTGTCGTCCCCGGCGCCCACCGCGTGGGAGATCTGCACCGAAAAGCCGACGCCCACACCGGCCAGAATGCCGTTGATGAGCCAGATGGACGCCGCGTTCACTGACACTGCCGCCGTGCCTCCCGCGCCCAGGACGCCTACCATGGCGGTGTCCACATAGCTGACCATGGTGGCCAGAATCTGTTCCATAATCGCGGGCCAGGACAGCCGCCACATGGTGCCCATGCGGCGGCTCCCGGCCCGTTGCTTCCATTTCAATGTTATCTTCCTCTCCTTCGGGGCGGACACACCTATACGCCGGTCAGGTCAAAATTGGGGATAAAACCCTCGGTGGCCGAGAGCAGCTCCTGGGTGAAGCCGTCCAGGTTCAGGGCGGAGAAGTACGCCTCCGCCGCCCGGATCTCCGAGTTTCTGGCCCGGCGGTTGATCTCCGGGTACTCCGCCGCCCGGCCGCAGGGCACATACTGGCTCATGAGGGAAAAGAGGACGGTGTGGGGCGGGAACTGCTCCGAGACAAAGTCCATCACCGCCTTGGCCTCCTTCACCCGGCCGGGCAGAATCAGGTGCCGGACGAGCACGCCCTTCTTCAGCAGGCCCTCCCCGTCCAGCTCATAGGGGCCGGTCTGGCGCACCATCTCCCGGATGGCCGCCGCCGCCTTCTCCGGGTAGTCAGGCGCGCCGGAGTACCGCGCCGCAGCGGCGGAATCCAGGTACTTCAGGTCGGGCATGTAGATCTGCACCTTCCCCTCCAGAGCACGGAGGGTGTTCACCTCGTCGTAGCCCCCCGAGTTCCACACCACCGGCACCGGCAGAGGCTCGGCCAGCGCCTTGGCGATGGCGTGGGAAAAGTGGGTAGGGTTGACCAGGTTGATGTTGTGGGCCCCCTGGGCGATGAGCTCGAAGAAGATCTCCCGCAGCCGCTCCACCGTGACGGGCTTGCCGAAGTTGCCGTGGCTGATCTCGTCGTTCTGACAGAACACACACTTGAGAGAGCAGCCGGAGAAAAACACGGTGCCCGAGCCGCAGGTACCCGAGATGGGGGGCTCCTCCCACATGTGGAGGGCGGCACGGGCCAGCACCGGCAGAGACGGCATGGCGCATATGCCGCTGCCGGCAGTCTCGGTCCGCTCGGCCCCGCACTTGCGGGGGCAGATGCTGCACTTCATGGCCCTCACTCCGCCTCCCCGGGCAGGGTCTTGCGCCAGTCGGGCCCCAGGTTGCCCTCCTTCCAGTGCTTGCGGCACAGGCCGATGTACTGGTCATTGGCCCCCAGCACCACCTGCTCCCCCTCCTTGAGCACACGGCCCTGGGCGTCAAAGCGGGCGTTGTAGGTGGCCTTCTTGCCGCACCAGCAGATGGTCTTAATCTCCTCGATAATATCGGCGCAGGCGAGCAGCTCCCGGGAGCCGGGGAACAGCTCTCCCCGGAAGTCGGAGCGCAGGCCGTAACAGATGACAGGCAGGTTCAGCTCGTCCACCAGATAGGTCAGGTACTGCACCTCCTCCCTGCTGAGGAACTGGGCCTCGTCCACAATGACGCAGGCGTAGGGCTTCAGCTCCTCCGGAGACATGGCCCGCAGGTCGGAAAAGTAGATGCAGGGGTTGCTCAGCCCGGCCCGGGAGGCCACGAAGCGTGCGCCGTCCCGCTGGTCAATGGCGGGCTTCACCAGCAGGGCCTCCTGGCCCCGCTCCTCATAGTTGTACCGCACCATCAGGGCGTTTGCCGTCTTGCTGGAGCCCATGACCCCGTAGCGGAAATAGAGCTTTGCCATCCGTCTCTCCTCTTTCTCTCTCAATTGGACCCATATTACATGAGCTTTTTCACTACATTCAGGTTCTTGCCCCCGTAGGGTGGGTACCGCAGAGGCAGGTCCAGCTTCCCCCGGCGCACCACCGTGCGGTAGTGGGTAAAGGTATCGAAGCCGGTCCTGCCGTGGCAGGCGCCCATGCCGCTGTTGCCCACGCCGCCGAAGGGCACGTGGGGATTGGCCAGGTGGATGACCGTGTCGTTGACGCACACGCCGCCCGAGGGCAGGGCGGAGACAATCCGCTTCTCCAGTGCTCTGTCCCCCGTGAAGAGATAGAGCGCCAGGGGACGGGCCTTCTTCTGCTGCCGGGCGATGAGGTTGTCCAGACTGTCATAAGTGAGCACGGGCAGCACCGGGCCAAAGATCTCCTCCTGCATCACGCTGTCCGTCTCCGCCACGTCCACCAGTACCGTGGGCTCGATGCGCCGGGCAGCCGGGTCAGTGCGGCCGCCCACGGCGGTCTTTCCGCTCCCCATCAGACCGGCAACCCGGTTGAAGTGCTTTTCGTTGATGATTTTGGGCAGGTCAGGTCCGGTCAGAGGGTCAGCGCCGTAGAGTTGATGGATCTGTCCGGCCAGCTCCTTCACAAAGGCGTCCCGCAGGTTTTGGGGGATATACACGTGGTCGGGGGCCACGCAGGTCTGGCCCGCGTTGAGGAACTTGCCCCAGGCGATGCGCCGGGCGGCCAGGGGAATGTTGGCGTCCGGGGCGATGATCACCGGCGACTTGCCGCCCAGCTCCAGGGTGACGGGGGTCAGGTGCTGTGCTGCCGCGGCCATCACCGTCTTGCCCACGGCGGGAGAGCCGGTGAAGAAGATATAGTCAAAGTCCTGCTCCAGCAGTGCGGCGTTCTCCGCCCTGCCGCCCTGGACTACGGACACGTACTCAGGCGGGAAAATGTCCCCCAGCAGCTCGGCCACCACACTGGACACGTTGGGCGCGTAGGCCGACGGCTTCACCACGGCGCAGTTGCCCGCCGCCAGGGCGGAGACAAGGGGCACCAGGGTGAGCTGCACCGGGTAGTTCCAGGGGGACATGATGAGGACGGTGCCGTAGGGCTGGGGCACCACCCGGCTGCTGGCCGGGAAGAGAGGCATGGCCGAAGGACGCCGCTTAACCGCCGCCCACTTCTTCAGGTGCTTGCGGGCAAAGCGCAGCTCCCCCAGGGTCATGCCGATCTCGCTGAGCCAGGACTCATAGGCCGCCTTGCCCAGATCGGCCTTCAGGGCGGCGCACAGGGCCTCCTCCCGCTCCTCCAGGGCCTGCTCCAGCTTTTTCAGCTGAATGAGCCGCCACTCCACGCTGCGGGTGGCTCCGGTATTCCAAAATTCCCGCTGCCGGGACACCATGGTCTCAAATTCCATCCATTACCTCCTGTGTATTGCCCGCTCCGGCCAGTCCCTCCTCCACCAGGGGCGTGAAGGGCTGGAAGGCGTTGGGCACGGCGTAAATCTGCCGCAGAGCAGGGCCGTCGGCCCACACCCATCCCTCGGGCAGCGCCTCCGTCTCCGCGTGTACCATCCGGGCGGTCATGTGCCATTCAATGTGGGTGAAGATGTGCTTTCCCGTGCCGCCCCACCGCTGAGACGCCGGGACGATACCCCACGATTCCAGTATACCCGTTTTTTCCGCCGGCTCGTTGGGGTACTCCCACAGTCCGGCCAGCAGGCCCTTTTCCGGCCTGCGGCGGAGGGCTACTTTACCCTCATGGAAGATGAGGTATACCGTCCGCTCCTCCACCCGACGTGCCTTCTTGGGTGCTTTGACGGGGAGGGAATTGATTTTGTCCTGGGCCAGAGCGGCGCAGAAGCCCGCCGCCGGACACTTATCGCACAGGGGTGCGCCGTTGGGCAGGCACACGGTTGCCCCCAGCTCCATCATGGCCTGGTTGAAAGCGCCCGGCATGGCGGTGGGGATGATCTCCTGCAGCGCCCGTCCCATCCGCTTCCTGGTGGCAGGGAGGGTGATGTCCCCCTCGTCCCCGGCGATGCGGGAGACCACCCGGAGCACGTTGCCGTCCACCGCCGGGACAGGGATGCCGAAAGCGATGGAGGAGATGGCCCCCGCCGTGTACTCCCCCACTCCGGCCAGGGTGAGCAGCTCCTCATAGCTGGCGGGAATGGCCCCGCCGTACCGCTCCATCACCTGTCCGGCGGCCTTTTTCAGGTTGCGGGCACGGCTGTAATACCCCAGCCCCTGCCAGAGCTTCATCAGGGTGTCGTCCTCAACCGCCGCCAGGGCTGCCACGTCGGGCAGGGCCGCCATGAAGCGGCTGTAATAGCCCATTACGGCGGCCACCCGGGTCTGCTGGAGCATAATCTCGCTGACCCAGACGTGATAGGGGGTGGGATCGCTCCGCCAGGGCAGCACCCGGGCGTTCTCGTGGTACCAGGCCAGCAGGGGGATGGGCAGTTGTTCCAGTTCTCTCAAGGGTGACCTCCGCAGATATATTTTCTCTCAGAAATTGGGCGGACAAACCGCGTTGCGGCTTGTCCAGCAGACATTATATAATGAAGAAAAACTTTTTTCAACAGGCCAATCAAACCCATGCCCAAGTCCGTCTAATGGGTGAAAAGGAGCTCCAATTCAACTGAGAGGAGGGATCCCCTCTGGACGCCAACGAGTACGCCCACAAGGCACATGAATACCGCACCGCCCTGTACCGCACGGCGCTGCTCTACCTCCACAGTCCGTCCATGGCCCTGGATGCGGTGGACGAGGCGGTGTACAAGGGCCTGACCGCCTGCCGCAAGCTGCGCCAGCCCCAGTTCTTCCACACCTGGCTGACCCGGATTCTCATCAACGTCTGCAACGACGAGCTGCGCCGCCGCGCCCGGGAGACCGGTATGGATGAGCTGCCCGAGACGGCGGCCGAGGCCTTCGACAACCTGCCCCTGAAGGAGGCCATTGCCCGGCTGCCCAGGGACCTGCGGGCGGTGGTCATTCTGCGGTACTTCACCGGTCTGACCCTGGCCGAGACCTCCCAGGCTCTGGACATTCCCCAGGGCACGGTGGTCACCCGGCAGCGCCGGGCACTGGCCCTTTTGAAACTGGAATTAAGCGACACCGAGGAGGTGTGACCATGAACCGAAATGAGGAATACAACGCCCTGCTCCGGGAGCTGGAGCAGGTTCCCCCTGCGCTGGACGGCACGGTGGACCGGGCCAGAGCCAGGCTCCGCCGCAGGCGTGCCGGCCGCTGGTGCGGCATTCCGGCTGCCAGTCTGGCAGGCGTGGCCGCGGCCTTTGTGCTGCTGGTCAACTACTCCATGCCCTTTGCCCAGGCCTGCTCCACTGTCCCTGTGCTGCGGGAGCTGATGGCTGCCGTGGCCTTCTCCCCCAGCCTGAAGCTGGCGGTGGAACACAATTACGCCCAGTATATCGGCGAGGAACAAATACAAAACGGTGTCACCCTGCGCCTGGAATACCTGATTCTGGACCAGGGACAGCTTCAGTTCTTCCTGAAGGTGGACGGCCCCCACGGCCACTACATGGCCTCCGCCGACCTGGCTGACGGGGATGGCGTCCCTCTGGAGGGCTGTGCCATCTCCTCCTCCGCCTTTGACCCCGGCGAACTGACCGGGGCGGTGTCCGTCCACGTCTCGGACGATACCTTCCGCTTCCCCGAGGTGCTGCGGCTCACCCTCCATCTGGAGGGCGAGGACGGCGGCGCCGTGGATGTTCCCAGACCCGCGCTGGGCGATGGAGAGGAGACCACTCCCGCCTATGAGGGGGATTTCTTCTTCGAGATTCCTCTGGACGCCTCCCACCTCAACGACGTGGTGTCCATCCCCATGGGGGACTGGGTGGAGGTGGACGGCCAGCTGCTCCGCTTCGCCCTGGACAGCTACCCCACCCATGGCCGCCTGACCGTGGAGGAACACCCGGACAACACCGCCTCCCTGGCGGGGCTGGACTTCTACCTGGAGGACGAGAAGGGCAACCGGTACGGGGACAGTTCCTCCGGTTCCATCGGCGCTCTGGGCAACGCCCACATGTGCGACACCACCTTCTTTGCAGACCCCGCCCACCTGAAGCTCCACATCACCCGTCTGGAGTGGCTGGAGCCAGACAGGGCGTGGGTGACGGTGGATCTGGAGCAGGGCATGGCCCTGGATCCCCTGCCCGACGGCGTGGAGCTGGCGGTGAACCGGACAGAGGACTCCGTCACCGAGCTGGCCTTCCTGGCCCCGGAGCCGCCGGAGAGCGACGAGTATCACATGGTGAGCTATCAGGTGTGCGGCGGCAGCTACCGCGCCCCCGGCGGCGAGACCTGCTATTTCAACACCCACAGCTCCCTGCATGTAGGTGAGCTGTGGTACGGCACGGACGCCGCGTTCACCGTGCCCGAGGGGTACTTCGTGGAGCTCTATCCGCTGGTGGGGTACGATGCGCCCACCGTGGAGCTCTCCCTCCACTTCACCCAGCGCAAGGACCTGGACACTCCCATCTCCGTAACCCTAAAATAGAACGCAAAAAATCCCGCCGGGCGTGGAGTTTTCCACACCCGGCGGGATTTTTGTGGACAAAATTTACTTGTGCAGCTTTTCCAGCAGCTCCACTGCCTCACGGACCATGCGGTCGCAGTGGGGCTTGCGGGGCTCTCCCCGCTTGGCGGCCTCGGCGAGAAGCTGGGCGCAGTCCAGACAGCCGTTCTTCTCCTTGAAGGCGTCGGTCAGCTCCTTGGCGGCGGCAGAGTCCTTGCCGGTCATGCCCAGCACCATCAGCGCGCCGGTAACGGCGCCGCAGGTGGCGCCCCGGCGCATGCCGGAGCCAAAGTTGCTGCCCAGGGCGTTGGCCGCCTCGTGGCTCAGGCCGCACTCCTGTGCAAAGGGGATGAGCACCGACTGACAGCAGTTGTAGTGTACCGTTGTGTCCGCCCGAAGGGCGTTTACATGTTCCTGTTTCGTCATTGGTTTTTCCTCGTTTTCTCTCTGATTTATTCCGCATCCAGCACCATCTGGTTGTATTGCAGGAAGCGGAAGCCCAGCCGCTCATAGAGCCGGGCTGCGTTCGCGTTGGCCGGGGTGACCTCCAGCCGGAAGCGGCGGCACTCGGGGTGGGCCGCCATCACCTGGTTGAACACCTGACTGCCGTAGCCCTTGCCCCGGCAGCTGTCCTTGAGGTACAGCTCATCGAAAATGAGCACCTTGCCGCCCACCTCAGAGGCGTAGTTCCAGGACAGGTAGCAGTATCCCACCGGCTCGCCGTCCTCCAGCAGCAGCAGGCCCTCAATCAGGGGCTGCGCCGGGTCAGCCGCGTCCCGGAACGCCTGCTCCAGGGTGGAAAAGTCCACCTCATGCTCCACGGCCGGGCTGTGGTAGAAGTCTGTCACCATGCCCATGACCGCGTCCCGGTCTCCGGACACCATGGGTCTCATTGTAAGCATCTTATTCTTCCTTTCCATTATATATATTAATTGAAAATATCCGGGTTGTCGCTGAACATCCGCTTCACCCGCTCCAGCAGGGGGCGGTGCTTCCGCTTCTCCAGCCCCGGGTCGGCCTCCAACAGGTCACGGGCGGCCTGCTGGGCCTCCTTGAGCAGCCGCACATCTCCCGCCAGGTCCGCAATGTGGAGCTGGGGCAGGCCGTGCTGCCGGGAGCCGAAGAAGTCGCCGGGACCCCGGAGCTTCAGGTCTTCCTCGGCAATTTTGAAGCCGTCGGTGGTGGAGGCCAGCACCTTCAGCCGTGCCCGGCTGTCCTGGCTGTGGGTGGCGGTCATGAGCACGCAGTAGGACTTGTGCTTGCCGCGGCCCACCCGGCCCCGGAGCTGGTGGAGCTGGCTCAGACCGAAGCGCTCCGCATTCTCCACAATCATCAGCGCCGCGTTGGGCACGTCCACACCCACCTCAATGACGGTGGTAGACACCAGTACGTCAATGTCACCGGCGGAAAAGGTGGACATGACCGCGTCCTTGTCCCTGGGCTTCATCTTGCCGTGGACAAAGGCCACCCGCAGGTCGGGAAACACCTGGGTTTTCAGGGTCTCGGCATAGGTGGTCACCGCCTTCAGGTCAGCCAGACCGCCGAAGGCGCCCTCTCCGTCCGGGTTCTCCTCCACAGCGGGGCAGACGATATAGGCCTGTCGGCCCTCAGCCACCAGCTTGCGCACAAAGCTGTACATCCTCTGCCGCTTGTCCTCCCCCACCACAAAGGTCTCTACCGGCGTGCGGCCGGGGGGCAGCTCGTCAATAACTGACACGTCCAAATCTCCGTACACGATGAGGGCCAGGGTACGGGGGATGGGGGTGGCGGACATGACCAGCACATGGGGCCGCAGACCGCCGTCCGCCTTGGCCGCCAGGGCCGCACGCTGGGCCACGCCGAAGCGGTGCTGCTCGTCGGTGATGACCAGCCCCAGCTTGTGAAATTCCACGCCCTCGCTCAGCAGGGCGTGGGTGCCCACCATCAGGTCCACCTCGCCCGCCGCCAGGGCCGCCTTTGCCTTCCGCTTTTCGGCGGCCTTCATGCTGCCGGTGAGCAGCCCCACCTTCATCCCGGCGGGGGACAGCAGGGCGGACAGGGAGCGGAAATGCTGCTCGGCCAGGATCTCGGTGGGGGCCATCATGGCGCTCTGCCAGCCGCTCTGCCAGGCCAGCCAGGCACAGGCGGCGGCTACCGCCGTCTTGCCCGAGCCCACGTCGCCCTGGACCAGCCGGTTCATGGGCCGGCCCGAGGCCATGTCCGCCGCCGCCTCGTCCACGGTACGGCGCTGGGCGCCGGTGAAGGAGAAGGGCAGCAGGGACAAAAACGGCGCCAAATCCCGCCTCTCCACCCCCGGACCGGCGCCCCGGTCCCGTCCCGTGCGCAGCAGGGACATACCGCAGGAGAGGAGGAAGAACTCCTCAAAAATCAGCCGCCGCCGTGCAATCTCCAGCGCCTCCCAGCTCTCGGGGAAGTGGATGTTCCGGCAGGAGAACTCCACCTGGGCCAGGCTGTGGGCCAGGCGCACCTCCTCGGGCAGCAGCTCGGGCACCTGCCCGGCGCACTCGTCCACGCACCGCCGGGCCAGCCCGGCCAGCAGGTTGTTGGAGATGCCCGCCGTCAGGGGGTAGACCGGCATGATGCAGCCGGTGAACCGGGCAGCGCCCTCCCGCTCGAAGACCGGGTTGGTCATCTGCCGCCCCCTGCCCTGCCGCTCCACTTTACCATAGAAAATGTAGCTCTCCCCCAGGCGCAGGGCGTCCCGCACATAGGCCTGGTTGAAGAAGGTGACGGTCATCACCGCCGTCTCGTCGGCCGCCTTCACCTTCACCAGCTCCAGGCCCTTTCGGATATGGGACACCCGGGGCGTCTCCGCCACCAGGGCCGCCACGCACACTGGCACTTCCTCCGGCGCGGCGGCGATGGTGGAGATTTTGGTCCGGTCCTCGTAACTGCGGGGATAATACCCCAGCAGGTCCCCCACGGTGGCCAGGCCCAGTTTTGCCAGCCTGGCGGCCCGGGCGCCGCCGATGCCCGGCAGCTCCCTGAGCCCGCTCTCCAGCGTCAGCGCCATGGTACTCCCCCTTTCCAGCCTGTGAGGCCTAGTCTACCATAAAATAAGCGGCCAAACAAGCGTTCCCAGCCCTTCACAATTAAGAACCATCTTAACCGTTTTCTTTTCATCCTTCCGTCTTGTTTTTTTGCTTTACCGCCTGTCAGACAAGGTTAAGTCCCAACTACCTCTTTTTACCCGTCTCCTTTTCATTTTACGTTTTCTCTTGTCGGTTTTGCAGAAGATATGTTCTGCTCTTTCATTTTTTGTCATTTTTTCTCCTGCCATATGTCTTTCTTTTCTTTTTTTGCAGAGCGTCATAAATTCCATTGCAAAACAGAGCTGTAATCGATATAATATTTTTTAACACAGCAGTTTGACCGGACCGGCGGAGAAAGAAAGGATGAGGCAAGTGACAGAGCGCATATTCAACAAGGTATTGGTGGCCAACCGCGGCGAGATCGCCATCCGGGTGTTCCGCGCCTGCTATGACCTGGGACTCCACACTGTGGCCATGTACTCCCACGAGGATATCAACAGCCTGTTCCGCACCCGGGCCGACGAGGCCTACCTCATCGGCGAGAATAAATCCCCCCTGGGGGCCTATCTGGACATTCCCGCCATCATCGACCTGGCCAAGCGGCGGAAGGTAGACGCCATTCACCCGGGCTACGGTTTCCTCAGCGAGAACCCGGACTTTGCCCGGGCCTGCGAGGCTGAGGGCATCAAGTTCATCGGCCCTTCCTCTGAGGTGCTCGCCCGTATGGGCGACAAGCTGGCTGCCAAGGCCACAGCCATTGCCTGCGGCGTGCCTACCATACCCGGCTCTGACCGCCCATTGCGGGACGCGGACGAGGCCCTGGAGAAGGCTGTGTCCTACGGCTTTCCCGTCATTCTCAAAGCCGCCGCCGGCGGCGGCGGCCGGGGTATGCGCCGGTGCGACACGCCGGAGGAGGTCAAACCCGCCTTTGAGCTGGTGCGCAGCGAGGCCAAAAAGGCCTTCGGCAGCGAGGATATCTTCATCGAAAAGTACCTGGTGGAGCCAAAGCACATCGAGGTGCAGATCCTGGGCGACCAGTACGGCAACGTAATGCACCTGGGGGAGCGGGACTGCTCCCTCCAGCGGCGGTATCAGAAGGTGGTGGAGTACGCCCCCGCCTGGAGCGTGCCTCAGGAGATTCGGGACAGGCTCCACGCCGACGCGGTGAAGGTGGCCCGCCACGTGGGCTATGTCAACGCAGGCACTGTGGAGTTCCTGGTGGACAGGGACGGCAACCACTACTTTATTGAGATGAATCCCCGGATTCAGGTGGAGCATACTGTCACCGAGATGGTCACCGGCGTGGATTTGGTGCGGGCCCAGATTCTCATCGCCGAGGGCTGCCCCCTGTCCGATCCCCGCATCGGCCTGACGCGCCAGGAGGACGTACACATCAGCGGCTACGCCATCCAGTGCCGGGTCACCACCGAGGACCCTGCCAACAACTTTGCCCCTGATACCGGCAAAATCACCGCCTACCGGTCCAGCGGCGGCTTCGGCGTCCGGCTGGACGGCGGCAACGCCTACACCGGCGCGGTCATCTCTCCCTACTACGACTCCCTGCTGGTCAAGGTCACCGCCTGGGACAACACCTTTGTGGGCACCTGCCACAAGGCGGTGCGGGCCGTCAGCGAGGAGCACGTCCGGGGCGTCAAGACCAACATCCCCTTTATCACCAATATCCTCACCCACCCGGCCTTCCAGGCGGGCAGGTGCCACACCAAGTTTATCGACGAGACCCCCGAGCTCTTTGACATCAACACCGGCCGGGACCGGGCCACCAAAGTGCTCAAGTACATCGCCCAGATTCAGGTGGACAGCCCCTCCGCCGAGCGCAAGCAGTACGACATTCCCCGGTTCCCGCCGGTCACCGGCAGCCGGCCTGAGGGCCTCAAGCAGCTGCTGGACCGGGAGGGCCCTGAGGCGGTGAAGAAGTGGGTGCTCTCTCAGAAGAAGCTGCTCATCACCGACACCACCATGCGGGACGCCCACCAGTCCCTGCTCTCCACCCGGGTGCGCACCCGGGACCTGCGCCTGGCGGCCGAGGGCACCAGTGAAATTCTGGCCGGCTGCTTCTCCCTGGAGATGTGGGGGGGCGCCACCTTTGACGTGGCCTACCGGTTCCTCCATGAGTCCCCCTGGGAGCGGCTGGACACCCTGCGGAAGAAGATCCCCAACATCCCCTTCCAGATGCTCCTCCGCGGGGCCAACGCGGTGGGCTACACCAACTACCCCGACAACCTGATCCGGGAGTTTGTCAGAGAGTCCGCCCGCAGCGGCATCGACGTGTTCCGCATCTTCGACTCCCTCAACTGGGTGCCCGGCATGGAGGTGGCCATGGAGGAGGTGCTCAAGGAGAACAAGCTCTGCGAGGCCACTATCTGCTACACCGGCGACATTCTGGACCCCAGGCGGGACAAGTACACCCTTCAGTACTATGTGAATCTGGCCAAGGAGCTGGAGCGCCGGGGGGCCCACCTGCTGGCCATCAAGGACATGTCCGGCCTGCTCAAGCCCTATGCGGCCAAGAAGCTGGTGTCCACCCTGAAGCAGGAGGTGGGCCTGCCCATCCACCTCCACACCCACGACACCACCGCCAACCAGGTAGCCGCTTACCTTATGGCCGCCGAGGCAGGGGTGGACATTGTGGACTGCGCCATCGCCTCCATGTCCAGCCTGACCAGCCAGCCCTCCATGAACGCGGTGGTGGCCGCCCTCCAGGGCACGGAGCGGGACACCGGCCTGGATCTGCAGCGGCTGCAGAAGCTGGACGACTACTGGTCCGACGTGCGCCTGCGGTATGAGAGCTTTGACCACGGCCTGAAGAACCCCACCACCGACATCTACCGCTACGAAATTCCCGGCGGACAGTACACCAACCTGTACCCCCAGGTCATCTCCCTGGGCCTGGGCCACCGGTTCGAAGAGGTCAAGGAGATGTATAAGACCGTCAACGACATGCTGGGCGACATCGTGAAGGTGACCCCCTCCTCCAAGATGGTGGGGGACCTGGCCATCTTCATGGTGCAGAACAACCTGACGCCGGAGAACATTGTGGAGCGGGGAGAAGCCCTCACCTTCCCCGACAGCGTGGTGAGCTACTTCAAGGGCATGATGGGCCAGCCGGCCTGGGGCTTCCCCGAGGATTTGCAGCGGGTGGTGCTCAAGGG
>NZ_CALXGI010000069.1 GCF_944387805.1 uncultured Pseudoflavonifractor sp.
TTTCTATCCCTGCGTTATACGAAATAGTAGGGCGGTTGTCTGTAATATTATAGTGCTACTTTACCGTACATGAGCATCGGTGCCCCGCGTATCGTTCCTGCGTCGCCCGAGCAGAGTTACCTGCCCAGACTTGTGAGCGGCTGCAATTCAATGACCTTTCTCAATGCCGCACCAAGTCTCTGCGTTTTTTCTCAGCCGCTGCCCGAGGCAAAAAAGAAGAAAAGGCAGTTATCAGTACGGTAGCCGCCTCTTTACACAAAAAAGCCGCCCCCGCGCCACAGGCGCGGGGACGGCTGACTTATTTTGCTCAGGGCAGATAGGACAGGGGATTGACGGTGGTGCCGTTGATCTTCACCTGGAAGTGGCAGTGGTTGCCGGTGGAACGGCCGGTGGAGCCCACCCGGGCAATGGTCTGGCCCTGGTAGACCTTGTCTCCCACGCTGACCAGCAGGCTGGAGCAGTGGGCATAATAGGTTTGATAGCCGTTGCCGTGGTCAATAATGACGTAGTTGCCGTAGCTCCAGTTGCTGCCGGTGCCGGTGCCCGCCCAGATGACGGTGCCGCCGTCGGCGGCCTGGATGCCGGTGCCGTAGGGGGCGGCGATATCGATGCCGGAGTGGTAGCTGTAACTGCCGAAGATATACCGGTAGCCGAAGGAGGAGGTGATGTTGCCGTAGACGGGCCAGATGAAGTAGCCGTTGGGCAGCCAGCTGGGCCGCTCCTTGGTGCCCACCGCGATGACCTTGGTGGTGGGCTCGGTAAGGGTGACGGTGTTGGTGACGGTGCGCTCCCGCTCATTGCCGTTGACATAGGTCACGTCGGCGGTGACCTCCGCCAGGCCCTCGCTGCCGGGGTCCAGCACCTTGGTCTCGCCCTGGTACATGGAGCTGTCCTCCACCTCCTCTACCGGGCTGGCAATGGCCTCCTGGTAGGTGATGGTCTCAGTGGTCTGGACGGACAGGAAGGGGATAACCTCCCGCACGTTGAGGATCTGGCCGATATAGATGTTGTTGATGTCCACGCCGGGGTTCAGGGCCTCCAGGTCGGACAGGGACATGTCGTTGTCGTAGGCGATCTGCATGAAGGTGTCGCCCTTCTGGACTTCATAGGTGGTCTGGCCGTTGGTGTTTTCAGTCAGGCGGGCCTCCATGGCGGACAGGTCCTGCTCCACGTCGGAGGGGGTGTACTGCCGGCTGATGGACACGGACTCCACAAAGTCGGCGGAGGTGGTGTTCTCGTTGACATAGGGGGCCTTGATGGCGTCCAGCATGGCGGTGAGGGAGGCCTCGTCCTCGGCGGCGCCGATAAACTCGCCGTTGACCTTGAGCACGTAGCTCTTCATGACCTCGCCGATCTGGTCGAACAGGTAGGTCTCAAAATCGCCCACATTGGACAGCTTGTCCTTCTCAGTGAGGGCGAACTCATAGGTGACGGCGTTGTCCAGGGTGTAATCATACCCCAGAATATCGGAGGCCCGGGCCTCTACCCGGTCCATGGCGGCCTCAAACACCTCCGGCTCGGTGACCACGCCCAGGGTGACGCCGTCCACCGACACCGCATAGCTGGGGGTGTACACAGTGCCCACCACCAGGGCGGTGCCGATTACGCCGGCGGCCAGCAGGAAGGCCAGAGGGCCCACCGCCTTGCGGCCCGCCACGGCGGCGTCCGCCCGGTGGAGCACAGAGCTCACCTTGCGGCCCGCGGTAATCAGGGCGTCCAGCAGGGGACGGCGGCCCTGTTCACGGGCGCCCTCCTGAACGCCGCCCGCCGTCTCTCCGGCGGGGATGGCGTCCGGCATCGCCTGCCGGCCATTGGAGTGTAAGATTTCGTCCATCGGAGAAGGACCTCCTTAGAAAACAAAGAAATCAAAAGAAGAATCCGCCTGTAAAACAGCGGAAACGCCGGAAATTACAGAACGGAGAGAAATAATTACAAACTGGTTACAAACGGTATCATACACGCTTTTTGCCTCCACGTCAATCCTTTTTTGCCTGTAAACAGGCCGGAAAGGGGAGTTTTTTTCTTCGGAAGGGAATGAGATGGGGGCAAAGCTGAAAAAAACAGGCGAAACTTTAAGAAAAACGTCTCCTTGTCCCGCCGGAGCGGCTTTTCTTGCGCGGGGCCGGCGGGGCGTGGTATAATAGCCGCTGCCCGGCTGTAATATGCTTTTATTTTGAGAGCCGGAATTTCCCGCCCCCTTTGGGGCGCGCAGAACCCATGTCGATCTACCATTGGAGGCGCTTCATGGCAAAGAGGAAATCCCCGCCCCGGCGCAGGGGGCTGCGGCTCCTGCTGGCGCTGGCGCTGGTGGTTTTGGCCGGCGGACTGTTCTTTTACGACCAGCAAAACCGGATTCAGACCGAGACCGTCACCGTCACCTCGGACCGCCTTCCGGCGGGCTTTGACGGCTACCGCATTGTACAGATTTCCGACCTCCACGGCAAGGAGTTCGGGGAGGACAATGAAATCCTGCTGGAAAAGACGGCAGAACTGGACCCAGACCTTATCGCCATCACCGGCGACGTAATCGACGACCCGGACCAGATGCGCATTCTGGAGCCTCTGGCCAGAGGGCTGGCCGCCATTGCGCCCACCTTTTATGTCACAGGCAACCACGAGTGGGCCATCCGGGAGGCGGGCACAGTGAAGAGCCTGCTGGAGGAGTACGGCGTGACGGTGCTGTCCAACGAGTACCTGACCCTGGAGCGGGGCGGGGATTCCATTGTCCTGGCGGGCATTGACGACCCCAACGGCCCCTACGACCAAAAGACCCCGGAGGAGCTGTCCGGCGAGATTCACGACGCCCTGGGGGACCCCTATGTGGTCCTGCTGGCCCACCGGAACGAGTACTACCAGGTGTACGACCGGTGCGGCTTTGACCTGACCCTGTGCGGCCATGTCCACGGGGGCCTCATCCGCCTGCCCTTTACCGACGGGCTCATCGACAACACCCGCCGCCGCCTCTTCCCCACCCACACCGCCGGGCTTTACCCCCTGGACGGGGGCGGCACCCTGATGGTGTCCCGGGGCCTGGGCAACGGGGGCATCTCCTTCCGGCTGTTCAACCGGCCCCATCTGCCGGTTATCGTGCTGAAGTCGGGAACGTGAGAGAAACGGCCTCCGGCGGGGTACTTTTCACCGGCGAAAAGTACCCAAAAGCCGCCGGGGACACAGGGGCGGAGGGGCCCTGCGGAAGCATCTTATCCTCATCATACAGAGAAAAGAGAGCATAACCATGGAATATTTCGGTGGAACCTTTGATATCGCGGTCATCGGCGCGGGCCACGCGGGCATCGAGGCGGCGCTGGCCGCCGCCCGGCTGGGCCTGCGGACGGTGTGCTTTACCGTAAACCTGGACGCGGTGGGCAACATGCCATGCAACCCGGCCATCGGCGGCACGGGCAAGGGCCACCTGGTGCGGGAAATCGACGCCCTGGGGGGCGAGATGGGCCGTGCCGCCGACGCCGCCTGCATCCAGTACCGCATTCTCAACCGGGGGAAAGGCCCTGCGGTGTGGTCCCTGCGGGCCCAGGCCGACCGGCGGGCATACCAGAAGGTGATGAAGCACACCCTGGAGATGCAGGAGAACCTGTGGGTCAAGCAGGCCGAGGTGGTGGAAATCCGCACGGAAAACGGCGCTGTGTCCGCGGTGGTCACCGCCACCGGTGCGGTGTACGCCGTGAAGGCGGCGGTGGTGTGCACCGGCACCTTCCTGGGGGGGCGCACCATCGTGGGCGATGTGGTGCGGGACTCCGGCCCCGACGGCCTTGCCGCCGCCCTGCCCCTGACCGGCTGCCTCAAGTCCCTGGGCCTTTCCATCCGCCGCTTCAAGACGGGCACGCCCCCCCGGGTCCACCGGCGGAGCGTGGACTTCTCCAGAATGGAACTCCAGCCCGGCGACCCGGAGGCCCAGCCCTTCTCCTTTGAGACGGCTGCGCCCCCGGCCAACAAGGCCGTGTGCTACCTGACCTACACCAACGCCGCCACCCATGCGGTCATCCGGGCCAACCTGGACCGCTCTCCCCTCTACGACGGCACCATCGAGGGGGTGGGTCCCCGGTACTGCCCCTCCATTGAGACCAAAATCGTCCGCTTCCCCGACAAGGAGCGGCACCAGCTCTTCATCGAGCCCATGGGCCTGGACACCGAGGAGCTGTACATCCAGGGCTTGTCCTCCTCCCTGCCCGAGGAGGTCCAGGTGGAGATGCTCCACACCATCCCCGGCCTGGAGCAGGCCGAGATGACCCGGGCGGCCTACGCCATCGAGTACGACTGCGCGGACCCCACGCAGCTCCTCCCCACCCTGGAGTGCAAGCACATCCCCGGCCTGTACGGCGCGGGCCAGTTCAACGGCTCCTCCGGCTATGAGGAGGCCGCCGCCCAGGGCCTGGCGGCGGGTATCAACGCGGCCCTCAAGCTGCTGGGCCGCCCGCCCATGGTCATTGGCCGGGACCAGGGGTATATCGGCGTGCTCATCGACGACCTGGTGACCAAGGGCACCGAGGAGCCCTACCGGATGATGACCTCCCGTACCGAGTACCGGCTGCTCTGCCGCCAGGACAACGCCGACCGCCGCCTCACCGGCCTGGGCCATGAGGTGGGGCTGGTGAGCGAGGAGCGGTATCAGGCCATGCTGGACAAGTATGCCGCCGTGGACCGGGAGTGTGCCCGGCTGGAGCGCACCGGCGTGTCTCCCTCCCCCGCCCTGGATGCCCTGCTGGCGGAGAAAGGGGAGCCTCCCGCCCCCAACGGGGCCCGGCTGGCCGACCTGCTCCGCCGCCCCCGGATGACCTACGGCGACCTCTCTCCCCTGGACCCGGCCCGGCCCCGGCTGCCCGCCGCCGTCACCCAGGCGGTGGAGATTGACCTGAAGTACCGGGGCTACATCGAGCGGCAGCAGCGGCAGGTGGAGGAGATGCGCCGCCTGGAGAGCCGTCCCCTGCCCCCGGATTTGGACTACCAGTCCCTCCAGGGCCTGCGGCTGGAGGCCCGTCAGAAGCTGTCGGACATCCGTCCGCTGAACCTGGGCCAGGCCAGCCGCATCTCCGGCGTCAGTCCGGCTGATATCGCCGCGCTGATGATAGCCCTGGAGCGGAATTGAGGAACAACCCCAAGTCCCCCTAAAAAAATCGTTATGATTTCTTCATAGATTATCCACATTTCCCCGGTAAACTGTGGGAAAAGGAGGCGAACGTCCGTGAGAAATGAGGACAGCATGGAACAGGAAGCCCGCCGTGGCGTGCGGCTGAACAAAATCGCCCTGGCGGCCCTGGCGCTGCTGGCGGTCATAGGCGCGTGGGTCCTGCTGAGCTGGTTCAGCCGCCCCCTGGACGACAGTATCACCCCCGACGGTCTGGCGGAGCATCTGGCTGACGGCGCCCTGGGCAAGACCGGCGGCGTGTACTATGTGCTGGACGACGGCAGCGACCTGGTGGACAACCTGGAGCTGTCCGGCTGGACCGTCACCCAGGAGGAGGCGGAAGGTGAGCCTCTGGTGGTGTTCCGCCTGTGGGAGGACTGTGAGCTGGCCCTGTACGAGGATGGCCTGGCCTACGCCTGGAACGGCTACGCCCCGTCGGACACCACGGGGGCCGTGTGGTACACCATCCCCGAGGACACCGCCCGGACGGTGGCCTCCCTGCTCAGGACCGACGGACAGGTGGAGGCAAACCCCGGTATCCGGTTCTGATTCACTTTATTTAAAGGAGCAAGCATGTGACAACAAAGCCAAAGGTAGTGCTGGGCCTGTCGGGCGGGGTGGACTCCGCCGTGGCGGCGCAGCTGCTGAGCCGGGACTATGAGGTCCACGGCCTGTATCTGGACATCGGCCTGGGGGGCGCAGGGCAGGCGGACGCCGCCGCCGTGGCCCGCCGGCTGGGTATTCCCTTCCACACCGCGGACATCCGGCAGCAACTGGAGCAGCAGGTGTGCGGCCCCTTTGCCGCCGACTATCTGGCGGGCCGTACCCCTCTGCCCTGCGCCCGGTGCAACCCCACGGTGAAATTCCCCGCCCTGCTGGCCCTGGCGGAGGAGATTGGCGCGGACAGGGTGGCCACCGGCCACTACGCCCGCACCGCCCTCGGCCCCGGCGGCCGGGTGCTGCTGCGCAAGGGGCTGCCCGCCAACGACCAGTCCTATATGCTGGCCCGGTTGCCCCAGAGTATATTACAGAAGGTAATCTTCCCCCTTGGTGATTACGAAAAGACCCAGGTGCGGGCCATGGCGGGTGCAGCGGAACTGCCGGTGGCGGACAAGCCGGACTCCATGGAGATCTGCTTTATCCCCGACGGGGACTACGCCGCCTGGCTGGAGCGCCGGGGTGCGGCGGCCCCCGCCGGGGACTTTGTGGACCGGGACGGGAAGGTGCTGGGCCGCCACGGGGGCATCCACCGGTACACCCTGGGCCAGGGCCGGGGACTGGGGGTGTCCGGCCCCCACAAGTACTATGTCACCGAGATTGACCCGGCGGACAACCGGGTGGTGCTGTCCGACGGCGGCGACCTGATGGCCCGCCGGGTGCTGTGCACGGATATGAACTGGCTCTCCGTGGACGGCCTGCCCGAGCCCCTGGAGGTGACGGTGCGCCTGCGCCACTCCAGGACCGAGCTGCCCGCCCTGGCCCGTGCCTGCGGGGAGGGCGTGGCGCTGGAGATGCGCGCCCCCGCCCGGGCCCCTACGCCGGGCCAGCTGGCGGTGCTCTACCTGGGGGACGTGGTGGCGGCCAGCGGCTGGATTGCCGGCGCGGAGCGGAGATAAGCGCTCAAATGGGATAAAAGGAGAACATCAGGCTGTCTGCCGGAACAGGGGCGGACAGCCTGCCCTTTTTTTGGAAAAGAAAAAAATGAAATGTGACCGAAATGTAACCGTTATGTGGTATGGTAAAAAGTGAAAAAACAGGCGCGCCTGTTTTGTGTCCGGCTTTGCCGGACACAAGGACCCGTGCAGACAAAATGGCTGCGCTCTGAAAGGTCGTGGGAAGGGCTATTGAGAGAAAGGGGTGGCGCATGAGACAGCACAACGCGGGATATTCCGGTTTCCTGATTCATATTGAGGGAACAGAGAACGCCACCTGGCAGGGAACGGTCACCATTGTGGACACCGGGAAGCGGGAGCCGTTTCGAAGCGCATTGGAGCTGATCCGGCTGATGGACAGAGCGGAGACCGAAAAAGAACAGGAAATTCCTGCCAGCCCAGAAAAATAGGCAGACAGCATTATTGCGCAGAGAGGAGGAATCCGGGAGAGAACACAGCAGAGCGAGGAATATATGAAAACGGCAAACCGCTGGAAACAGCGGGACGCAAAGCCAGGGGCCTAAAGCGAAAGCCAGGGCAGCCCAGCCGCCATCTATTCCGATTTCCAGAGAAGAACGAAAGGAGAACGGAACATGGCAAGAGCAAGATTAAGAAAGGCATTTGCATTGCTGCTGGCGGCCAGTATGACCATCAGCATGGTTACCGCGGGGGTTGCCGCGGCAGGAGACGAGCCGGAAACCCAGCCGGGCGTGGAGCTGAGCGCCGTAACCCTGCCGGGCGACCTGCCCGTGGACTACGGCACGGAGCTGGAGGAGGTCCTGGCGAAACTGCCCGGCACGCTGCCCGGGACAGTGGCCCAGGCTCCCACTGAGCCTGAGACTCCCACTGAGACCCAGGCTCCCGCTGAGACTGAGGCTCCCGCTGAGACCCAGGCTCCCGCTGAGACCCAGGCTCCTGCTGAGACCCAGGCCCCTGCTGAGACCCAGGCCCCTGCTGAGACCCAGGCTCCTGCTGAGACCCAGGCCCCCGCTGAGACCCAGGCTCCTGTTGAGACCCAGGTCCCCGCTGAGACTGAGGAGCCTGAGACGGTTGAGGTCCCTGTCACCTGGTCCTGCGACGGCTATGACGGCTGGACTGCCGGGGACTATACCTTTACCGCCGCGCTGGGCGAGGGCTATACTTACAGCGGAAGCCTTGATGTGACAGTGACGGTTGCCGCCCAGACTGGCGCAGTGGCCCGGATTGGGGAGACGGAGTATGACACGCTGGATGCGGCCATTGCGGCGGCAAAGGAGAGCACGGAGACTGATGTCACCATTGAGGTGCTTCAGAGCTGCAAAATAACGGCGGGCATTTCCGTGCAGCGGAACCTCACCATTCAGGCGGCGGAAGAGCTGGAAGAAAAGCCTGTTATTTTCTTTGACGGGAAGGGAATTTTTGCCCAAAACTGTGCGCTGACCTTTGAATCCTGCGTTGTTAACATGATGGCCAGTGACAATCCCGCCGGAAGCGGCGGGACCACGAACCTGATTGACGACAGCGATCTGACCTTTATCGGTTCCGACGTGACGATTGTCAACGATCATGCCGATACCGGCGGCGAAAGCGCCATCTATCTGTACCAGGGCAGCAATCTGTATATTCAGGACCAGTCCACCTTTATGATCTCCGGATACAATGACCAGTCCGGGGACAGCGGTATCTTTGCGGACGGTTCCGAGCGGGACGACAGCCTGCCCCACTTCCAGATCGTCATCAGCGGCGGCTCCACCGCCCTGATTCAGGACTGCGCCTGGGGCGGCATGACCATCAACCCCTGTGACCTGACGGTATCCGGCAGCTCCAGCCTTACCATTTCCAACTGCGGTGTGAACGGCGGCAAGCAGGGCCTGGGCTGCTACTACGGCAGCCTGACGGTTGAGAACCATTCCAAGGTTGATATCAGCAATAACGCAGGCAGCGACTGGGGCGTTTTTGTGGGCGGCCTGACGGTGGACGGTACCTCCGAGCTGAAGACCAACAGCAACAGCGGCTACGGCATTGCGGTCGGCGGCCCCGGCACAATTGCCTCCGGCGCAAAGTTCGAGGCCTGTGACAATGCCGACTCGGGCCTGTGGGTATATGTGAGCGGAAGCACCTGGAAGGGCGACGTCACCATTGAAGCTGGCGCGGATGTAACGCTTCTGCGCAACCAGAAGGGCGGCGTCTATAACCGGGGCACCCTGAATATGAATGCCGGTACCGTGATGAATAACTCCACGGCGACCAACGGCGGCGGCATCAACAATACCGGCACTGCGACCATCGGCAACGATGTCATCGTCTACAACAACCACGCCGCCACCGCAGGCGACGACATTTACAGCACCGGATCCATCACCTTCGGCGCGGTGGGAAGCGGCTGGGCTCTGGACGGCGACCCCGACTGTACCGACGCCATTGACGGCTGGTATCAGGACGGCGCGGACCACCGCTGGTCCGCCCACAGCGCGCCCCTGTACGCCTATGAGTTCACCGGCTACGGCGGCGAGGCCGTCAAGGGCGCGCTTGCCCTGAAGGCGGCCCACGGCCTGGTCCCTGTGGATCCCGGCGACCCCGAGGCGCCCGACTGGGAGATTTCCAAGTCCAAGACGGCCATGAACCTGGACGCCAACTATGAGTCCCGGGTGACCCTGGCCCTGCCTGCGGCGGGCTATGAGCGGACCATGGACGTGGTGCTGGTCATTGACGACACCCACGCCGGTTCCACCATTTTTGAAGATGCGGTAAACAGCCTGCTGGACGAGCTGGCTGAAAAGGACACCATGGACATCAAGGTGGGCGTGGTGGCCTTTGACGCCGTCTCCCGCGACTGGCTCAGCGCCACCAGCAACGGAGCGTACAGCGGCCTGGTCTCCATCAGGGACGCCGGCGCCCTGACCGCCCTGAAGAACGCCGTCTCCACCCAGCTGGATTACAGCGGTGAAGGCAGCATGAAGAAGGTGGGCGGCACCAACACCGAGTGGGCCGTGGACATGGCCTCCGAAATCCTGTCCACCGGCACCGGCGAGGATAAGTACCTCATCATGTTCAGCGACCTGTACGGCTACATCTACCGGGGCGACCTGACCATTGACGGCACCACCTACCATAATGTCCCCCTGAGCAAGCGCCTTGGCACTTGGAATCAGGGCTCCATGTCCATGGGCACCAAGTATGAGACCTTTGCCGACGCCTATGCCCACAGAAACGACCCGGACAATCAGACCGTGGACGGGTTCTTCCGCGACTCCTCCTGGGACAGCTACTGGAGCACCTACGGCGAGGCGGAAACTGTCCCTGAGAACACCATTGCCGACGCCTATCAGGTGGGCTCCCATACCTTCTCCGGCTTTGAGAAGTCCCTGTGCCTGACCTATGACCTGCTGGCGGAGGCCGCCGGCCAGGCCAGAATCATTGTGGTGAACAACAGCTTCTACACCGGCGATTCTCCCAAGGCCCAGACCATGGTCCAGGAGATGCTGGATGCGCTGGAGACCGGCGGCTACATCAAGACCTACCGCTACCAGACAGACAGCGCCGATGAGGCCCTTGCAGGCGATGCGGCCAGCGGCGTGTTTTCCGGCATCCGGGAGGACCTCATCCAGCTGGTGGACGCCGGGTCCAGGGTTGTGGACGTCATCGGCTTCGGCAACGACTACAACTTCGACTTTGTCAACGACATCAGCAAGCTGACCCTGACCGTAAACGGGCAGGAGCTGTCCAAGAAAGCTATCACCGCCACTTCCTACGGCTTCGGCGGCGACGGCACGGGCGAGTATGACTTTGTGGTCACCTACTATAAAAACGGCGAGGACGGCAGCTCCGACGAGTGCTTCGTGTGGGACATCAACGTGCCCGTCACCAAGGACGCCCCCGTGGAGCTGACCTACTCCGTGAAGCTGGCCGAGCCCAAGACCGCCCCCGGTACCTACGGCCAGTATGATGCCGACGGCAGCAAGCGTTATGGCGGCCTGTACACCAACAACAGCGCCGTGCTCTACCCCGTGGACTCCAACGGCGTTCAGGGCTTCCCCGAGCGCTTTGCCAAGCCCACCGTGTCCTACACCGTCGGCGGCGGTGGCGGCGGGATTATCCCCAGCTACAACTACTACACGGTAACCGTGAACTATCTGGACAAGGAGACGGGCGAGAAGGTTGCGGACAGCTATGTGAGCCCCAGCCGTATCCAGGGCAGCCGGTACGATGTGACGGCGTACGACGCCATTGCCGTTGATGGTTATACCTACGACAGCACCAGCGGCGACGCGCTGACCGGCACGCTGAACAGCAACAAGGTGGTCAACGTGTACTACGTGGCCGAGGCTACCGAGATTCCCGACGACGACACGCCCACCGGCGATCTGCCTGAGCAGCCCGGCGAGACCGACATCCCCGACGACGACACCCCCACCGGCGACCTGCCCGAGCAGCCTGAGGAGGGCAATCAGCCCGGCGAAGGCGGCGAGGTGGACATCGGCGATGGCGAGACGCCCACCGGCAACCTGCCCCAGACCGGCACCACCAGCGGCAGCACCGCGCTGCGCGCTGTGAGCGGCGTGTTCCTGTGCCTGGCGGTGGTATTCGGCGCCGTGACTGTGGTCCTGTTCCGCAAGGAGCGGGAGCAGGGCTGAGACAGCCGCCTTCCACAGGCATAACCCAGCGTGAAGTTCCGCCCCCGGCCATGGCCGGGGGCGGAACCTTTTTTAAAGCTGGTCGGGAAAAGAAATTTTCAAAATGTGACCGAAATGTAACCGTTATATGGTATGGTAAAAAATGAAAAACAGGCATGCCTGTTTTTTGTCCGGTGATACCGGACAAATTCTTCTGATGAAAAGAGCAAACCGGTCGAAAGGCCGGGACGCAAAGCCAGGGGCTAAAGCGGGCTCGTCCGACCGCCATGCCAGTCCGGCTGCCGCAGCATTCATTTGGAAGGAGAATGAACGATGTTGGCGAGAAAAGGGAAAAAATTTTTGGCGCTCCTCCTCACCCTGTGCATGGTCGTGGGCATGCTGGGCACCGCCGCACTGGCGGCAGAAGGCGACGAAACCGGCGATGTGCCCGGCGACCCGACGGAGTCCGCGCCGGTGGGGACAGAGGCACAACTGAATGAGGGTGTAAATATCATCCGTGAAAGCGCCTCAGACCTGACCTACAACATTGACCAGGGCAAGGTGGTTATGCTGGCCAGCCCCGCTGACGCCACGGAGCCCATCGTCTTTACCAACTGTACCTTCAATCTGACCGGAGAGACAGTCAAAATCAGCGGAAACCAGGACGGTATCAGCTACAATAACGGCGAGGTGGTTACCAAGCTGTGGATCGGCGGGAACGTCCAGTTTGACAACTGCACCTTCCTGACGGACGGGACGGGAAGCAAGAGCACCACTGCCGGCTATGACGCCTGTATCTACTTCTTCTCCGGGGACATTGTCCTCAACGGCTGCACCCTGACCGCCACCGGTTACAACGGCCAGTTCCTGGGCCTCTATGGCAGCAGCGGCAGCGTCACGTTTAATGACAGCGACATCAGCACGGTGAACAACCACAACGGCTGGAGCTATGCCATGTACGGCGGAAGTGTGCTCAAGCTGCTGAACGGCTCTACCATGACCGCCACCGGTATGAGCACAGACAGCGGCAACATCAACGCTTTCTATTCCGGTGACAACCGGACCGGCTATGACGCCATCTTTGTGGAGGACTCCACCATTGACTTCAGTGACAACAACGCTGGCGGCTTTGCCATCAACAATGTGAACATCCATGTGGATAATTCTACTATTACGGTGAACAATAATAAGGGCAATGCCTGCAACTCCGGCTACTGGGTCGTCAACGACTCCACCATTACCATGGATGGCAACCGGGGCGGCCACGCCCTGTCCTGTATTGGATTTAAAATGTCCGATTCTACCGTGGAGATTCTGCACAACGGCTATGCGGGTGTTTATATCCAATCCACAAATTCCTCTTTTACCAACTGTTCGGTGGATATCCGCTGTAACGGTGAGAAGCTGCTCAGCTACTCTGCCGGGGACCTGTGGCTCAATGGACACAGCCTGACGGTGTCCGGCGGTACTTCCAAGGCCCTGGAGGGCTCTCCCTGGCTGGGCGGCGTGGGCCGGAAGGGCGCCGTGACCACTACCGAGGGTACCACTGTGGTGGCCTACGACCTGAACACCAACGCGGCGGACAACCTGAAGAGCAATACGGAGCCTACCCTCACCGATGCGGCCCTGGCCCTGAACGGAGAGGACAACGGCCACACCCTGTTCCTCAATCCCTTCATGACCACCCCCTACGCCCGCGGCAACGCGGAGACCTCTGCCAGCAACAACGATGCTGACCTGTTTAAGGATGACAAGGTGACCGATCAGAGCGATATTATCAGCATTATCAGCATTGAAAACGCCAAGATTGACAGCCTGACCGACGCCAAACTTTCCCATCACCGCTATGACTGGGCCAACGGCGAAGTAATCCAGGAGGCGACCGGCGAGAACTACGGCATTATCCGCTATGGCTGCTTGGATTGCGGTACTTACATGAGCAATACCACCAGCCATCCCAACAGCTTCGACTGTGAGGGTACCTATGTGTACGCTCCCGCAGTGGCGCTGAGCTTTGATGCCAACACTACGGACACGGTGGAAAATATGCCGGAAACCCAGCAGGTGCTTTATAACACCGCCGGTACTCAGCCTCAGGAGGTCCCCACCCGCAGCGGCTACGTCTTTGACGGCTGGTATACCGATGCCAGCTGCCAGACGGCTTATGACTTCTCTCAGGCTCTGACGGTTAACACCACAGTGTATGCCAAGTGGAGTGTGCCCTATACTCCCCCCACGCCCAGCTACAACTACTACACGGTGACCGTGAACTATCTGGACAAGGAGACGGGCGAGAAGGTTGCGGACAGCTATGT
>NZ_CALXGI010000070.1 GCF_944387805.1 uncultured Pseudoflavonifractor sp.
AGCATCCCTTACAGTGTAGCACACAGCCCTTGGAGAGGGGCTCTAATCACTACTACTCTATAATACAAGGAGTACGAAAATGCAGTAATGCAGGGGCAGTATCCCGGCATATTCGAGAAGAAGGAATCATCTGGTCTATTGCAAAGAAGATGCCTTATGTACAAAAAATTTGTTTCATTATCTCTTGTTTTTGCAATGCTTGTTTCTATTCTCGCAATTCCTGCGTCAGCTGCCGACAGCAGCCCCGACGCTTCCGAGCCGACGGACGCGGAAGCCGTTCAGGAGATGCTGGAGCAGCTGCCCAGAGATGAGGCCGGGCTTGTCGAGATGGGGCTGATTACGCCGGAAGAATGCGTCAGCAGCCGTCCGATGCCCGCGTCTTTGGCGGCCACAAGTTACGGCCCCTATACCTCGCTCAATATGCCTTCTATCGCAGCATATATTATGATAACGTCCCTGTCTGAGCGGGGCCGGCCCCCTGTCACAGACTATAAAAATAAAACGTGTTATCAGTTTGTATCGGATGAGGGCACCGTATACGTCACAACGGATGTATTTGATCAGGCGAGCGCACAAGGGCAGTACCCCAGCAACAATACTATTTCAGAGGATGTCACAGAGTATCTGAATAACGGCATTACTAAAGGGTATTATTCCTGCAAGTTCAATATCTATTCTGTGTACGGCACCCAGTATGTGGATATGACGCTTTATCGTGTGGATACGGGAATACATGGGGCGGACGAAATCATTTCCAGCGTCAAGATCTATAGTTCCGTCACCACTTACAGTGATTTCGCTGTGATTCATCCCAAGAGTGTTGGGGGCGCGCTCATCTCAAAGCCGGATCTTGAACTTCAAATGGTAAACGCCGGCAGTGCCAAAGCTTACTTTACCTCATTTTATGTGGAGGGGAAAGGTACGGGCAGCTCTGTCGATGTGAGCAAGCTGCGCTCCGTGGGTTATCTGGTACAGCAGATTGCCGCCTCGGTTTCCCACCTGACCATTCCGACAGCCTACTCTCTCCTGCAAACAGCGCTTACATTGACACTCAGCAGCAATAGTTTTGTGACGAACACGCTTCCTTTGAGCAGTCCCGGAGAGAATATCTATGTTTACAGCTGTGCGCTTCAGTCCACCTACAACCTTGCAAAGGTGGACGATTATTTCCAGTTGTGTGTCGGCGTTGCCAACATCAACAGCGGGTGTGAATATGCAGTCACCGTGTCCATATAACGCCGGTCCGTTCCGCTCGGTGCGGCCGGCGGAAGAGAAGTACGGCTGCCCGGAGAGGGGGAGACCACAATGAAACGGATACGCGCCGGGGCGCTATCGCTCCTTCAAAAGCTGCGGGCCATTCCGGCGGAGCGCAGGAAGCTCTTTCTCCTCCTGCTCTTCCCCGTCCTTGTGTTTACCGTTGTAACCGCCACCGACTCATACCGCGCCTGGAAGCGCGCTGGGGGTGATCTCCCTCTGAACTGTACCTTTGACTGGGAACGCAATGTCCTGACCATTTACGCCCAGCACGGAACCAGAATTGACCACTACGACCGCTTCGCTGAACCCTATCCGCCCCTCACGTCCATTTCGGATCGAGAGCCTACGGGGGAATCCGATCCGCAGTCGTTTTCCTTCCAGCTCTTTGAGGGAGAGGACCCGGAATGCCTGAACGTCTTTTACTACCTGAAGGGGGAGGACTCCATAACAAGTTGTGAATTCTATATTATTCACGAAGAGGTAGGGCTGCGCGTCACAATGTATCGGCCTGGCGGAATAGCAAAGGTACATGAATGGTCTTTTATATGATGCAAACAGCCATGGCGGCCCGCCGGAAATCCGGCGGACCGCCATGGCTGTTTATTCGCTCTTCTGGAACAGGCCGGTGGACAGGTAGCGCTCGCCGGTGTCGGGGAGCACCACCACGATGTTCCTGCCCTGATAGGCCACCTCTTTGGCCAGGGAGGCGGCGGCGGACAGGGCCGCGCCGGAGGAGATGCCCACAAGCAGGCCCTCGGTCTGAGCCAGAGCCCGGCTGGCGGCAAAGGCGTCGTCACCGGGGACGGGGATGACCCGGTCCACCACAGAGCGGTCCAGTACGGCGGGCACAAAGCCCGCGCCGATGCCCTGAATCCTGTGGGGGCCGGCCTGGCCGCCGGAGAGAACCGGGGACTCGGCGGGCTCCACGGCGATGACCTCAATGGCGGGGTTCTGCTCCTTCAGGTAACGCCCGGCGCCGGTGACGGTGCCGCCGGAGCCCACGCCCGCCACCAGCACGTCCACCTTGCCGTCGGTATCCCGCCAGATCTCGGGGCCGGTGGTCTCGTAGTGGGCCTTGGCGTTGGCCGGGTTGTCGAACTGGCCGGGCATCCAGGCAGAGGGCAGGGTGCGCAGCAGCTCCTCCGCCCTGGCGATGGCGCCCTTCATGCCCTGGGCGCCGGGGGTCAGCTCCAGCCTGGCCCCCAGTGCGGAGAGCAGGTTCCGGCGCTCCAGGCTCATGGTCTCGGGCATGGTGAGGATGACCTGATAGCCCTTGATGGCGGCGATATAGCTCAGGCCCACGCCGGTGTTGCCGCTGGTGGGCTCCACGATGACAGTGCCCGGCTTGAGCAGGCCCTTGGCCTCCGCGTCCTCAATCATGTACTTGGCGGCCCGATCCTTGGCGGAGGAAAGAGGGTTGAAGCACTCCAGCTTGGCCAGCAGGGCGGCGGGCACAGTGTTGGCGGCCTCATACCGCTCCAGGCGGAGCAGAGGGGTGTTGCCGATGAGGTCCATGAGGGAGTGGGCGATCTTCATTTTATTTCCTCCTTATTCAGTATGAATACTATGAAATCGACTTGAGAAAATGTCCCGGCCCTGCCGGGACATTTTTCATCATTTTAGCAGAGAGACAGCAGGTTGTCAACCATCAGAACATGGGCACCACAGCGCCGGGCCAGGTCTCCTCCATGAAGGCCTTGACCTCGTCGGACTGGAGGGCAGCCACCAGGGCCTGGATGGCAGGGTCGTTCTCCCGGCCCTCCTTGACGGCCAGCACGTTCACATAGGCCTGGGCGGCCTCACCGTCGGTGGACTCAACAGCCAGGGCGTCAGCGGCGTTCAGACCGGCCTGAAGGGCGTAGTTGCCGTTGATGACGGCCAGGTCCAGGCTGCCCAGGGAGCGGGGCAGCTGGGCGGCCTCCAGCTCCTCGATCTGCAGGTTCTTGGGGTTCTCAGCGATGTCCAGCTTGGTGGCGGTCAGGCCAACGCCATCCTTCAGGGTGATGAGGCCCTCCTGCTGGAGCAGGAGCAGAGCGCGGCCCTCATTGGTGGGGTCGCTGGGCACGCCGATCTTGGCGCCGTCGGGCAGGTCGGCCAGGGAGGAAGTGGTACCGGCATAGATGCCGAAGGGCTCGTAGTGGATTTCAGCGGCGCTCACCAGGTGGGTGCCGTTCTCCTCGTTGAAGTTGTTCAGGTAGGTAATGTGCTGGAAGTAGTTGGCGTCCACCTCGCCCTCCTCGGTGGCCAGGTTGGGCTGGATGTAGTCGGTGAACTCCTTGATTTCCAGGGTGATGCCCTGCTGGGCCAGGACCTCCTTGGCCACCTTCAGGATCTCGGCGTGGGGCGTGGGGGAGGCGGCCACGGTGATGGTGGTGCCCTCCAGAGAGCTGGACGCAGAGGGCTGGGCGGACTCGGTGGACTGAGCGGGGGCAGAGGACTGGGGGGTGGTGTCGCCGCCGGTGGGGGCGCTGGAGCAGCCGGCCAGCAGGCCCAGAGCCAGCGCGCCGGTGAGGAGCAGAGAGGTGAGCTTCTTCATGATGTATTTCTCCTTTGCTGTTGGATTGATTAGGGTTATGTAAACTGTTCCGGGGTACCGCCGGAGCAGCCGACATCGGTTCAGGGCACAAAAAAACGCCCTTGATGCATCATCAAGGACGAGAGCCTTTGGCTTCGTGGTACCACCTTGCTTCACCCGCTCCTCACGGATACGGGCCTTATGAAGTACGGGAGAAAACTCCGATACTCCTGCGCTGTTACGGGCGCTCCCGTCGCAGCCTAATGCAGATACACTCGGTGCGCGGCTCCGAGACCATGTTCGGCCAGGCCTTCCGTACCCGTTTCCACCAATCCGGGCTCTCTGTGACGTATCTCCCAGCTTACTCTTCTCTTCCTTGCCTTTGGGTAAGCCTGTTCAGTTGTCTTGGAACTTGGGATTAGTGTATACCCCGCCGGTGGAAAAGTCAATTGTATACTATACACAAAAAGAACAAAGAAAAGTTATAAAAATCAGGGATAAAAAGAGAAAGACAGATGTTTTACCCCAAAATGTCCAAACTTTGTGAAAAACCAAACAAGGCAGGCCGCCCTCACAGGGCGGCCTGCCGGAAGGCACAGTATGGGTTACTTGCTCTTGCGCTTCTTTCTGCGGCGGGTACGGGTGAGCTGCTTGTTGCTGCGGACTGCCAGCCAGGTGCCCAGGGACTGGAAGATCTGCACCAGAATGACGATGAAGATGACCGCGATGAGCATGACGGCGTAGTTGTACTTATAGTAGCCGTAGTTGATGGCAATCTTGCCCAGACCGCCGCCGCCGATGGCACCCGCCATGGCGCCGTAGCTGAGAATGGTGATAAAAGCGGTGGTGGCGCCGGCGATGAGGGAGGGCTTGCTCTCGGGCAGGATGACCTTCCAGATGATCTGGAAGGGGGAGCAGCCCATGGACTGGGCGGCCTCAATGACCCCCTTGTCCACCTCCCGCAGGGAGGTCTCCACCAGCCGGGCCACAAAGGGGGCGGAGGCAATGATGAGGGGCGGGATGGAGGCCAGGGTGCCGATGCTGGTACCCAGCAGCAGCGCGCTCAGGGGGAGTACCATGAGCATCAGGATGAGGAAGGGCACGGAGCGGAGAATATTGATGACAAAGTTGAGCACCCGCATTACCGGGGCGGGCAGAGGGCGGACGCCGTCCTTCTCACCCACCACCAGCAGTACGCCCAGCACCAGGCCCAGGATGCAGGCCACAAATGTGGCGACAATGGTGGAGTACAGGGTTTCCCATATGCCCGCCCGGAACTCCGCCCACAGGGCCGAATTGGAGAGGGCGTCGGTCAGGTTTGCGATAAACTTATCCATGGTAGTCCTGCACCTCCTCTACGGTGACGTCATGGCAGCTCTTCAGATAGTTCATGGCCTTGGCGGCCTCTGTGTTGTCCTGGGGCAGGCCCAGCAGCATGGAGCCGAAGGCCTTGCCGTCGATGTTCCGGGTGTCGGCGCCCAGGATGTTTACCTTCACGCCGCAGTCGATGGCCAGGGAGGCGATGAGGGGCTCGTAGGAGGAGCCGCCGTTGAACACCACCCGCACCACCCTGGCCACGGGGAACTGGTCCAGGGACACCCCGTCGGGGAACACCAGCCGCCGGCCGGCCTCGCTCCTGGGGTTGGAGAAGACCTCTTCCACCGTGCCGGTCTCCATCACTTGACCGTGCTCCAGCACCGCCACATGGGAGCAGATCTCCTCCACCACAGCCATCTCGTGGGTGATGACGATGACCGTAATGCCCAGCCGCTTGTTGATATCCTGAATCAGCCGCAGGATGGAGCGGGTGGTGGTGGGGTCCAGGGCGGAGGTGGCCTCGTCGCACAGGAGCACCTTGGGGTTGCTGGCCAGGGCCCGGGCAATGGCGATGCGCTGCTTCTGGCCGCCGGAGAGCTGGGCGGGGTAGGCGTCGGCCTTGTCGGGCAGTCCCACGGTCTCCAGCAGCTCTCTGGCCCTGAGCCGGGCCTTGGCTTTTGGCACCCCGGCGATCTCCATAGGGAAGCAGATATTGTCCAGGCAGGTGCGCTGCATGAGCAGGTTGAACTGCTGGAAGATCATGCTGATGGACCGCCGCTTCTCCCGCAGGGCCTTGGGGGAGAGGGCAGTCATGTCCTCCCCGTCGATGACCACATGGCCGGAGGTGGGCCGCTCCAGCAGGTTGATGCAGCGCACCAGGGTGGATTTGCCCGCGCCGCTCATGCCTACAATACCGAAAATATCTCCGTCCCGGATGGTAAGGTTTACGTCGTCCAGGGCAGTGAAGGCTCCGTCCGACGTGGGAAAGGTCTTTTGCAGATGCTGAATTTCTATCACGGTGAAGTCTCCTTCCGCTTGTATGATGGGAGCCGTCCGGCTTCGGTGGGAGGCCCTTCACATTCGCTCCCCGGAGGGGAAACGGCCTGAGCGCCCCGGATGAAGCATGACTGTATCCCCCTCCAAAGACGGATTTTGCCCCTCAGATGGGGAAAATAGGGGCAATGGGTACCCTAAATTGTATGACAGGGAGGCAATGCTGTCAAGGCGAAATTCCACCCGTTTCCCTCTGAGAGGTTGTCAACCGCTTTTTTTTCACAAGATTGCGGGTTAAAATTCTACGTGGAATAGATAGAACAACATATTGACATAATGGCCTGTCATGATACAATATATTGCGTCAACAATTCGACCCGCCTCACTGTGAGGGCGGGTCTTGCTTTGGCCGGAGGCGGGCTTATCCCCGGCGGCCCATAAACTTACCGGAAGAAAGGAAGAATGACATGGCAATTTCCGAGAACGCAAGAGCCGTGCTGGAGAAGCGATATCTGATTCGGGACGAAAAGGGGGAGCCCACCGAGACGGTGGAGGAGCTGTTCCACCGCGTGGCGGATGCCATTGCTGCCGCCGACGCCGTCTTTGACCCCAGGGCAGATGTGGCCGCCACCGCCCGGCGCTTCTACGACATGATGACCGGGCTGGACTTCCTGCCCAACTCCCCCACCCTGATGAACGCCGGCCGCCCTCTGGGCCAGCTGTCCGCCTGCTTTGTCCTCCCCGTGGGGGACTCTATGGAGGAGATTTTCGACGCCATCAAGAACGCCGCCCTCATCCACAAGTCCGGCGGCGGCACCGGCTTCTCCTTTTCCCGCCTGCGGCCCCGGGGATCCACCGTCAACTCCACCGGCGGCGTGGCCAGCGGCCCCATCTCCTTCATGAAGGTCTTTAACGCCGCCACCGAGGCGGTGAAGCAGGGCGGCACCCGCCGGGGGGCCAACATGGGCATCCTCCGGGTGGACCACCCCGACATTCTGGACTTTATCACCTGCAAGAACGACACCAAGGAGATCACCAACTTCAACATCTCCGTGGGCATCACCGAGAAGTTCATGCAGGCCGTGGAGAACGGCGGCAGCTACGAGCTGGTGGACCCCGCCACCCACAAGGTCACCGGCGCCCTCAACGCCCGGGAGGTCTTTGAAAAGATCGTCTCCTCCGCCTGGCAGACCGGCGAGCCCGGCATCATCTTCCTGGACCGGCTCAACCGGGACAACCCCTGCCCCCAGCAGGGTGAGATCGAGTCCACCAACCCCTGCGGCGAGCAGCCCCTCCTGCCCTATGAGGCCTGCAACCTGGGCTCCATCAACCTGGTGACCCACCTGAAGGAGGAGGACGGCCGCTGGGTGCTGGACAGGGACAAGCTCACCGCCACCATCCGCACCGCCGTCCACTTCCTGGACAACGTCATTGAGGTTAACAAGTACCCCCTGCCCGAGATTGACGCCATGACCCGCTCCACCCGGAAGATCGGCCTGGGCGTCATGGGCTTTGCCGACATGCTGCTCTATATGGGTATCCCCTACAACAGCGACCAGGGCGTGGCCATGGCCCGGGAGGTCATGGAGCTGGTGAACACCATCGGCCACGAGGAGAGCCAGGCCCTGGCCCAGGTCCGGGGCGCCTTCCCCCTCTTCGGCGAGAGCACCTACCGCAATGGCAAGCCCATCCGCAACGCCACCGTCACCACCATCGCCCCCACCGGCACTCTGTCCATCATTGCCGGCGTGTCCTCCGGCGTGGAGCCCGTATTCGCCTACGCCTATATCCGCAACGTGATGGACAACACCCACCTCATTGAGACCAACCAGATCCTCAAGAACGTGCTCCTCTCCCGGGGCCTCTACTCCGAGGCGCTGATGCGCCGGATCGTGGAGCAGGGCAGCCTGGCCCATGTGGACGGCATCCCCGAGGACATTAAGCGGGTGTTTGTCTGCGCCCACGACGTGTCCCCCATCTGGCACGTGAAGATGCAGGCCGCCTTCCAGGCCTACACCGACAACGCCGTCAGCAAGACAGTGAACTTCCCCAACTCCGCAACCAAGGAGGAGGTGGCCGAGGTGTACACCCTGGCCTACAAGCTGGGCTGCAAGGGCACCACCATCTACCGGGACGGCAGCCGTGACGAGCAGGTGCTCAACATCGGCAAGGTCAACGACGGCAAGGACAAGGCGGAGAAGAAGGACGCCACCGGCGACCCCATGGTGGACGCCGTGCTGGAGGCCGGCTGCGACGGCGCTGCCTGCGTTATGAAGACCGCCGCCTACGGCACCATCCTGCCCCGTCCCCGTCCCGCCGTCACCAGCGGCTTCACCGAGAAGGTGAAGATCGGCTGCGGCAATCTGTATATCACCGTCAACTACGATGAGACCGGCATCTGCGAGGTGTTCACCAATACCGGCCGGGCCGGGGGCTGCCCCAGTCAGAGCGAGGCCACCGCCCGCCTGGTGAGCGTGGGCATCCGCTCCGGCATGGACCCCAAGGAGATTATCCAGCAGCTCAAGGGCATCCGCTGCCCCTCCTGCCTGCGCCAGCCCGGGGTGCCCGTCACCTCCTGCCCCGACGCCATCGCCAAGGCCATTGAGAAGGTCATCAAGGTCACTCACGACGGCGGGAAGCCCCAGCCCATGGCTCCTGCCCCCAGCCGGGTGCCCGTGCCCCACGCCAAGGGGCCGGTGAACCTCAACATGACCCCCGCTGAGGCCAAGCTGGCCAAGTTCTGCCCCGAGTGCGGCAGCAAGCTGGAGCATGAGGGCGGCTGCGTCACCTGCCGCAACTGCGGATACTCCAAGTGCGGCTGATAAGAAAACAAAAAGGACCGGCATTGCTTGGCAATGCCGGTCCTTTTCTGCATATGACGGGGGATTACGCCTCCAGGGCCATAATCTTGTTCACACGGCGCTCATGGCGGCCGCCCTCAAACTCGGTGTCCAGGAAGGCCGCTACAATGTGGTCGGCCTCAAAAGGCCCGGTGAAGCCGCCGGCCAGGGCCAGCATGTTGGCGTTGTTGTGCTTGCGGGTGAGCTGAGCGGAGAGCACGTCCCGGCACAGGGCGCAGCGGATGCCCTTCACCTTGTTGGCGGTGATGGAGATGCCAATGCCGGTAGTGCACACCACAATGCCCTTCTCGCAGGCGCCAGATGCCACCGCCTTGGCGGCGGCGGCGCCGAAGTCGGGATAGTCGCAGCTCTCGGTGCTGTCGCAGCCGAAGTCTTTCCAGGCAATGCCCCGGCTGTCCAGATAGGTCTTGATGTGTTCCTTGAGCGCAAAGCCGCCGTGATCGGAACCAAGTGCAATCATGTTGTTACCTCCAGTATTTGTAAAGCTGTTTGTGTGAACGGGAAAGCGGCTTGCGCGCTCCCCATCGGGAGATGGGGCGGCGCCGCGCGCCGTCAAGCGTTTTGCCGCGCAAAACCTTGGCGCAGGGGCAATTCATTTGCCCCGAGCAAATAAAATTGAAGGGGTCCCCATGGAGCGGGCTCCATGGGGAGCAAAGCCGCCGTGATCGGAACCAAGTGCAATCATGTTGTTACCTCCGTGTTTTTAAATAATCGGGACAAATTCCGGCTTTCTCCGCCGGAACGTAGTCACATAGCGGAACCCGGCCTCCCGCAGCAGGTCAAAAGCCTGGGAAACGCCCTTGCCTACGTTGCCGGGGGCGTGGGCGTCGGAGCCCACGGTGACAATCTCGCCCCCCAGAGCCCTGTACCGCTTCAGCAGCGGGAGCCAGTCGGCCAGGGTCCGGCCGCACCAGGTGTTGACCTCCATGCCCTTGCTCCGGGCTATGGCGGCGCGGAGCAGGGTCTCCAGCCGGTCCTCGTAGCCCTCTAGGGTGACGGGGCCGTCGGCGGGCTTCATATACCGCAGGGGGTAGATGATATGGGCCAGTACGTCGTAGAAACCGCTCTCCGCCAGCAGGGCCAGGGAGGCAAAGTAGTCGTCCAGGGCTTTCCGGCAGGCGGCTGCGGTGGAGTAGTCCGCGTAATAGAAATCAATGCCGCCCTGCTCCGGGGAATGATTGTGGACCGAGCCCAGCACAAAGTCCAGCCTGGGCTGGGCGCAGATACGCTCCGCCGCGGCAGGGTCTAGGTGGGGCATGCCCAATTCCAGGCCCAGCCGGAGGGAAAAGCCCTCCCGGCTGTGGAGGGGAGCGGCCTCATCAAACTGAGAGAGCGCCCTGTCCCAGTCGTAGGTGCGGACGGGAGCGCCGTCCTGGTCCAGAAAGTCGCAGTGGTCGGTGATGCACAGCTGGTTGAGCCCCGCGTCCACGGCCGCCTGAGCCATGTGGGCCATGGGGAATTCTCCGTCAAAGGACACCAGACTGTGGGAGTGGTAGTCGGAGAGAAACACAGCGCACCTCCTCAGAAGGGCCACGCGCCGGGAATCCAGCGCAGGAAGTTGGTGGTGTACCAGGTGGGCACCATAATGCCCACCAGCACGGGATAGAAGGCGGCGTACAGAGCCACGGCGCCGCCGGTGGTGCCGTAGACCGCCGCCCGCCAGCCGGGCGCTCTGCGGCTCACCAGGTCATTGAACACGTAGGCCAGGGCCAGCACCAGGAAGAGAATGGAGGGGAAGTAGTGGTAGGCGAAGGTGATGCGGCCGATGAACATCCAGGGGATCAGCTGGGACAGGTAGCCGATGAGGATGAACATGGCCTTGGCGGAGTATCTGGGGAAGGATTTGCTGGCCAGATAGCCCAGCACCCAGTAGATGAGCACGCCGCCCGCCAGCAGGCACAGGTTGCGCAGCCGGACCAGACTGTCCAGCTCTGCGCTGAGCACGCCGTCCACGCCGATGACCGCTCCGGCGGCCGCCAGGCCGGACAGGAGGAAGAAGAGCATCTTGGACCGGAACCGGCGGAAGGACTGAGCGGCGCAGGCCATCATGGCCAGCAGGCCGCCCCAGCACACAATGGGGTTGGAGAAGGCGCCGAAGGCACACTTGAGCCCCTGGACCGCGCCGCTGGTGTTGTCCAGATAGTAGAGAATGGGGCGGCCGTCCACAATCCACTGGTACCAGCGGGAGGAGTAGGGGTGGGGGGTGTGGACGCCCTCGTGGTAGGTGAGCATGTAGACCTGGTTGTCCCACATGACCTTGATAAGGTTTGCCAGGCTGGTATCTCCCTTGGCGGCGGCGTAGGGCAGGTAGGAGGCGGTATAGATGACCGCCGGGATGAGCACAAAGCACAGCACGGAGAAGAGCAGGGTCTTGACCAGCCAGGGGGCGAACCGGGGCGCGTCCTCAGCCTGGGGCCAGTCGCGCCACTTGAAATAGAGGCCAATGAAGTAGAGCAGGGCCAGGCCCGCCGCGCCGTAGATCACCGTCCACTTGCTGGCCGCGCCGATGCCCCACATCAGGCCGGACAGGAACAGGGGCAGAGCCCCTTTGCGGAAGGAGGTACCGGCGGGCAGGGTCAGGTACCGGTACATGAAGTAGTACATGGCCAGGATGAAGAACACGCCGTAGGTGTCGATGGTGGCGATGCGGGTCTGGGTCAGGTGCATGAAGTCAAAGGCGAAGAGGGCGGTGCCGCAGAAGGCCACTACCGTCTTGCCGAATAGGTTTTTCAGGAACACATAGAGCAGGGGCACCATGAGCACGCCGAAGAGGGCGCCCATAAACCGCCAGCCGAAGGGGGTCAAACCGAAGAGCCGGATGCCCAGGCCGATGATCAGCTTGCCCAGTGGCGGGTGGGAGATCTCATAGGGGTAGATGCCGCGGATGTGCTCGTAGGCGGTGCGGGGGTGGTAGATCTCGTCAAAGTAGGAGGAGTTGTACCAGGTGGGCATGGCGGGCACGGTGTCCCCCTCGCCAAACAGGGGAGAGGCCCCCTCGCCGGTGTAGGAAATATTGCGGAGGGTGATGAGCGCTCCGTCGGCGTCGTACAGGGCCAGCTCCCCCAGCTCCAGCCACTGGTCTCCGGCGTCCGGGTTGCCGGTGAGCCGGAACATCCGCACCTCCAGGGACAGAGGATCGGGGCCTTCGCCGGTGCGCAGCACCGTATTGTCAATCCACTTGAACAGGTCGGAGTACTTCTGGTGGAGGGCGGCGGATGCATTGCCGGCATCCAGCCCGGCGGGCAGAGTGGAGCCGCTCTTCTCCTCCTGCCAGATGAGGCCGGAGACATGATTCTCCTCGTCCTCATAGCTGAGCAGGGTGTACCAGGTCTCGCCGTCCGGGCTGGCCTCCAGGGTGTAGCTGCCGGTGTTGAGGCCAGTGTAGTACATCACCCGGGAGATGGCCGTGGGCTCGGCCAGGGTGAAGGTGACGGTCTCTCCGTCGGAGAGCTGACAGAAGGACTGGGGATTGGTGAAGGAGCCCAGGTTCCAGAATGCGGTGAAGGCGTATACCGCGGTCAGCAGCAGCAGGGGCAGGGCGTCCTTCCGCCGCATGGGGAACCGGCGGCGGGGGAAGGACATGGGGCGGGGGGTGCGGCTGGCCGCAGTGACCCACTCCAGGGTGCCCGCCCTGGGAGACATGGCGTGGCGGTAGTAGCTCATCAGGCAGAACATGGCGGCCAAAACCACGATAGGGAGCACCAGCGTGGGGGTGATATAGTACGTGAGGTTCATTACGGCAGACCTCCGGAGACAGAATAGGCGGGAGCGGTGGGCATCCCCGCCGCAGGACATAACACAGAGTCATTCTACCATAGTTTTCAGCAAAAAAATAGGGGACGGACCAAAGTCCGTCCCTGTTTTTTGCAGTCTGTCCGCCAGACCGCAAAATATGACTGCGGCCTCCTCTGTGGGCGCCGCCAGTTATTTCTTTTTGCGCTTCTTTTCAAAGAAGCCCTTCAGGCCGTCTTCATGGTCCGCTGGAATCTCGCCCATGGCTTGGCCATAGGCGTGCAGCGCCTCCTTCTGCTCCCGGTTCAGGTTTCTGGGGACCTGGACCTGGACCGTGACGAACTGGTCGCCCCGGCCTCTGCCGTTGATGGAGGGGATGCCTTTGCCCCGCAGGCGGAAGGTGGTGCCCGGCTGAGTGCCCTCGGGCAGGTTCCACTTCACCTTGCCGTCGATGGTGGGAATCTCCAGCTCTGCGCCCAGGGTGGCCTGGAGGAAGGACACCGGCTGCTCCATGTAGACCGATGTGCCGTCCCGCTTGAAGAAGGCGTGGGGCCGGACAGTGACGCTGATGATCAGGTCGCCGGCAGGTCCGCCGTTGCGGCCTGCGCCGCCCTGGCCCCGCAGGGACACGGCCTGGCCGTTGTCGATGCCGGCGGGAATCTTGACCGTAATCTTCCGCTGCTTGCGCACCGAGCCGGAGCCGTTGCAGGTCTTGCAGGGCTGATGGATGATCTTGCCCGAGCCGCCGCACTTGGGGCAGGTGGTGGTGGTGGCGAAGGTAAAAGCCCCGCCGCCCCGCTGGATGCGGACCGTGCCGGTGCCCCGGCAGTTGGGGCAGATCTCTGCGGTGGTGCCCGGCTC
>NZ_CALXGI010000071.1 GCF_944387805.1 uncultured Pseudoflavonifractor sp.
TTGTCCAGCATGGCGGCAAGCAGGTTGTTGGCCGCGCCGATGGCGTGGAAATCGCCGGTGAAGTGGAGATTGATATCCTCCATGGGCACCACCTGGGCGTAGCCGCCGCCGGCCGCGCCGCCCTTGATGCCGAACACGGGGCCCAGAGAGGGCTCACGCAGGGCCAGCACGGCCTTTTTGCCCAGCCGGTGCAGAGCGTCGGCCAGACCAACGCTGGTGGTGGTCTTGCCCTCGCCGGCAGGAGTGGGATTGATGGCGGTGACCAGGATCAGCCGCCCCTTCCGGGGCAGGGCGCTGAGCGCCGCCGGGTCCAGCTTGGCCTTATAGCGGCCATAGGGCTCCAGAACCTCCTGGCTGACCCCCAGTTTCTCCGCCACCTCTGCAATGGGGAGCATTGTGCAGGCCTGGGCAATCTCAATATCGGTTTTCATCTATATGGCGCCTCCTCAAAATCTCTCTTCCTGTTTTCAGGATACAAAAAGGGCACACCGCGCGAAAGCGCAGCGTGCCCAGACGGTCGGCTCATGTCCGCTATACTCCATGTGGTCAGCCCACTTCCGTCAGTCATATAGCGCACTGACAGAATACCAGAGAAGGGCGGCGCTGTCAAGAGAAGGCGGCTTTGCGCCGGAGACAAAAGAGGAAGAAATGGTATTTTGCCCAAAAACAAATCGGAAAATTTGGCCGATTTATCGAGATTGCCTGACTGCCGCTTTTGTGCTAAACTGTCCATGATCGGGTTGCACTGCGGCCCGCATATTCAATCAGGCGAGGCGGGACTACTCCAATTTTAAATGACTTAATTTAATATAGGCCCGTCTCCCCGTAAAAAAGGAGGAGACCAAAATCCGCCGGGCCGGCGGTGCGGCAGTGTGGAGACCTGCCGTAAAGCATACGGGGGTTCGCTCCCCGGGTGCAAGACTGTATTTGCGGAGGCATTGCAGTCACGGCCTGTGTACATGGCAACTTTGAGCCTGAAGAACGTAAAGAAGATCTACGACAAGAACGTGGTGGCTGTCCACGACTTCAACCTGGAGATCGCAGACAAGGAATTCATCGTCCTGGTAGGGCCCTCCGGCTGCGGCAAGTCCACTACCCTGCGTATGATCGCCGGTCTGGAGGAGATCTCCGAGGGCGATCTGTACATCGGTGAGCGCCGCGTCAACGACGTGGAACCAAAGGACCGCGACATCGCCATGGTCTTCCAGAACTACGCGCTCTATCCTCACATGACCGTGTACGAGAATATGGCCTTCGCCCTCAAGCTGCGCAAGATGCCCAAGGACGAGATCGACCGCCGCGTCCGCGAGGCTGCCGAGATTCTGGACATCACCCAGTATCTGGAGCGCAAGCCCAAGGCACTGTCCGGCGGCCAGCGTCAGCGTGTGGCCATCGGCCGCGCCATCGTCCGTGAGCCTCAGGTGTTCCTGATGGACGAGCCGCTGTCCAACCTGGACGCCAAGCTGCGCAACCAGATGCGCGCCGAGATCATCAAGCTCCGCCAGCGCATCGACACCACCTTTATCTATGTTACCCACGACCAGACCGAGGCTATGACCCTGGGCGACCGCATTGTTATCATGAAGGACGGCTTCATCCAGCAGATTGGCACGCCTCAGCAGGTCTTTGATCACCCCGCCAATGTCTTTGTGGCCGGCTTCATCGGCACGCCTCAGATGAACTTCTTTGACGCCAAGCTGGTCAAGGACGGCAGCGGCTACTATGTGGACTATGCCGGCACCCGGGTCAACCTGTCCAAGGACATCCAGGACGGCCTGGCTGCCAAGGGCCGTGAGTCCATGGACGTGATTCTGGGCTGCCGCCCCGAGCACCTCATTCTGAAGCACTCCGCCGGCGAGGGCACGGTTACCGCCCATGTGGATGTGTCCGAGATGATGGGCAGCGAGGTCCACCTGCACGTGGTGGCCGGCGAGAAGGAGGTTGTGCTCCGCATTCCCTCCACCGACCTGCCCGCCCAGCACCGGGCCGGTATCCCCTTCGGCACTGAAGTTGACTTTGCCTTCCCCGAGACGCTGGTGCATCTCTTTGACCCTGCCACTGAGAAGAACCTGCTGGACTGATTCCATAACACAAACGCCGCCGGCACATGCCGGCGGCGTTTTTTGCTCTGGTGAAGCAGGAAAAGAAGCTCAGCCCAGCTTGGCGGCAGCCTCCCTGGCAAGGGCGGCCACGGCGTCCAGATCGGCCTGGGCGGGGGTGAAGGTGCAGCGGAAGGCGGAATCGGGCACGCTGAACCGCAGCTGAGCCAGGCGGCTGCGCAGCATTTCGGGGGCTTCGCCGGTCCAGCCGAAGGAGCCAAAGGCAAAGGCGGGCTTCTTGGCGCAGTTGATGGCGTCAATGGAGGTGAGCACGTCCCAGATGGGCTTGGGGGCGTCCCGGTTGATGGTGGGTGCGCCCACGGCCAGCAGGTCGCACTCGTTGGCCAGAGCAGCGGTTTCGCTCAGCGGAGTGGTGGCCACATCCCGGACCTCCACCCGCACTCTAGCCTGCCGGAGGGCCTCAGCGGCAGCGCTGGCCAGAGCTGCGGTGCATCCATAGGCGGAGCAGTAGAGCACGGCGGCCATCTTTCCGGTCTTGGCGGCAGGGGTGCTCCACAGCCGGTAGAGCTCCGCTATGTCGCCTATGCGGTCGGTGAGGCAGGGGCCGTGGCTGGGGCAGACAATGGAGGGATTCAGAGGCTTGAGCTTCTCCAGACCGGCCAGTACATGGGACTTGAAGGGGCCGAAGATGCAGTTATAGTAGTGACGCACCATCTCCAGGTAGGCATGCTGGTCGTGGGCATTGCGGTCCAGCATGGTGGGCTCGCAGTAGTGGGCGCCCAGGAAGTCGCAGGTGAAGAGCACCTTGTCCTGAGGGCACCAGGTGAACATGGAGTCAGCCCAGTGGAGCATGGCGGAGGGCAGGAACTCCAGGGTGCGTCCGCCGCCCAGGTCCACACTGTCTCCCTGCTTGACCACCTTGCAGGGCAGAGTGGGGTTGTTGGTGATGTCGATCAGGTGCTTTTTGCCGGCGGCAGTGCACAGAATGGTCAGATTGGGGCAGGCCTCCACCAGGCGGGCCACGCTGCCCGAGTGGTCGGGCTCGTTGTGGTTCATGACCAGGTAGTCGATCTTCTCCAGAGGGAGCACCTGCTCAATGTTGGAGCGGTACTCGTCCCAATAGTCGGCGTGGACGGTCTCCACCAGCACGTTCTTCTCGCCGGTGAGGAGATAGGCGTTGTAGCTGGTGCCGTAGGGGGCGGGCATGATGATGTCGAAAATGCGCAGGCCGGGATTGAGCACACCCACGGAGTAGAGGTGCTCAGCCAGTTGAATGGTACCCATAGCAATCGCTCCTTCTTATCTGGGGCGGCATGCGGCAATTTCCGGGCCGCCCATACTTCTCTGCTTAAAAAGTATACGGAGGGAAGGGCAGAAAGTCAATCGGAAAACCATATAAATCGGTAGGAAAAATGGGAGGAATTCTCAACTGAATTTCCCAATCCCGGCCCGCCGGCCCCCCTCAGGCGGCGGCGTCCTCATCCTGCCAGGGGTCCGCCTCCCGGGTCTCCCCGGCCCGGGCGGCGGGGATGGTACGGATGCCGAAGATGAAGTACAGGATATGGCACACCCACACGACGGCCAGGATGATCCGGCCCACCGGCACCCGGCCCATCATGGCGAAGCCGAAGGCCATGGTAAGGGTGACCACGCCCATGATCCGCAGCTTGGCGGCCCGGGTCATGCCCCTGCCCCGGACAAAGCTCTCCAGGTTGTTCTTGTAGAGCCTGGTGGAGACAAACCAGCTGTGGAGCTTCTCCGAGCTGCGGGCAAAGCAGAAGGCGGAGAGCATCAGGAAGGGGAAGGCGGGCAGCAGGGGCAGGGCGGCGCCCAGGGCGCCCAGGCCCAGGCCGATGCAGCCCAGAATGATGTAGAGAACTTTTTTCATACCGCTTCCTCCAGTCGTCGTTTTTCTTTTCTGGCTTCGACCGCGTGCCGGATGGCGGCCACAGGGTGGACGAAGAGCATCCGGGGGCCGGAAAAGCGCATCACGTCCCGGATTTTCTCCCGTATCTCCGGCTTGTAGCAGTGGACCTTACAGTTGGAGCAGAAGGTCTTGGTCTCCATAAAGGGACAGCGGTCGCTCCGCTGCTCCGCATAGGCCGCCAGGGCGGCGCAGTCGGGACACAGACCGTTCCGCGTGCCGTGCTTTTTCCGGCAGTAGAGGGCGATCATCTCGTTTACCATCGCCTTTTCCCGCCGGCGCTTGGACTCAATGTCAGTCCCCATCAGCTCATCCTCCCGTTGGCCACCCGGCACACCCGGTGGGCGATGCCCATAGTGGAAGCCCGGTGGGACACCAGTACCACGGTCTGGTTTCCCTGCTTTTCTTTCAGAGCCTTGAGGATAACGGCCTCGTTCAGGCTGTCCAGGTTGCTGGTGGGCTCATCCAGCAGCAGCAGGGGCGCGCCGTGGAGAAAGGCCCGGGCCAGACCCAGCCGCTGCCGCTCGCCGCCGGACAGAGTGTCCCCCAACTCGCCCACCGGGGTGTCGTACCCCTTGGGCAGGGAGAGAATGAAGTCGTGAACCGACGCCTTGCGGCAGGCGTCCTCCAGCTCCGCCTGGGTGGCGTCCGGCTTGGCAATGCGCAGGTTGTTGGCGATGCTGTCGTGGAACAGGTGGGTGTCCTGGGTCACCAGGGCCTCCATCTGCCGCAGGCCGGCGGTGTTGATGTCCCTCACGTCGGTGCCTGACAGCTTCACGGAGCCTTGATTCACGTCCCAGAACCGCATGAACAGCCGCAGCAGGGTGGACTTTCCGCTGCCGCTGGGGCCGATGATGCCCAAAATCTCACCCTTGCGGATGTCCAGGTTCAGGCCGGAGAGGATGTTCTCATCCCCGTAGGAGAAGGTGACCTGCTCGCAGCTGCCGCCGGAGAAGGATACGGCGGGCTTGCCCGTTACCTCCTCCACCAGAGGAGCCTCGTCCAGCAGATCCAGCACCCGGCCGCCTGCCGCCAGGGTGTTCTGGAGGGTACTGCCCAGGTTGGCCAGGGCTACCACCGGGCCGAAGGAGCTCATGAGGGCCACCAGGGGGATGAGCACCCCGTCGAATTCCACCTGCCCGGCCTGGAACAGCAGGGCGGCGGAGAGAAGCATGATCAGGTCGAAGAAGAGAATGACGGCATTGGTCATGGCCGTGCCCCGGGCGGCGGCGTCCTTCAGCTGCCGCTCCGTGTCCGAGAGGGCGGCGGTCCGCTTATCCAGCTCCTCCAGGCGCTGAGGGCCGCGGCGGTACTGGAGGATCTCACGCAGGCCCCGCAGGCTGTCCAGCACAAAGCCGCTGAGGGCGCCTGCGCCGGCCCGGAAGTTTTTGCCCGCGTCCCCGGTGCTCCGGGAGATAAGGAAGGGCAGCGCCAGACCGATGGCCGCATAGGCGATGGCGGCCACCAGGCCCAGCAGGGGGTGGAAGGAGCCGATGAACACCACCATAATCACCGACATGATGAGGGCGATGGCGGCGGGGGAGATGGTGTGGGCGTAAAAGACCTCCAACAGCTCGATGTCCGAGGTGATAAGGGCGATAAGGTCGCCCCGGTCCCTGCCCTCCAGCTTGGCGGGGCACAGGCGGCGCAGGGCGGCAAAGACCTTGTCCCGCACCAGGGCCAGCAGCTTGAAGGCGATGAAGTGGTTGCAGGCCTGCTCGCCGTACCGCAGGAAGCCCCGCAGCACGGCAGCCAGCGCCAGAAAGTGGAACAGCAGGATAAAGGACATAGGGGCCTCCAGCCCCAGCACGTCCAGCATGGACCAGGCGCCCAGCACCGTGATGGCGGTGGCGCACAGGAACCCGGCCACGCCCAGCGTCACGGCCAGCACCATAAAGGGCAGCAGGGGCCCCACCAGTACAATCAGCCGGGCCATAATGCCCAGACTGCTCCGGCTTGTATTCCTCTGGTTCATACCGCCTCCGCCTCCTCTTCACAGGTTCCGATATTTTCCAGCGCCTGCTGGCTCCCCCACAGTTTTGTGTAGTGCCCGCCCTGGGAGAGCAGGGCGGCGTGGCTCCCCGCGCCTGCCAGCCGTCCGCCGTCCATGACGTAGATGCGGTGGGCGGCGGTGACGTTGGCCAGCCGGTGGGTAATGAGCACCACGGTCTTTTCCCGGCTCAAAAGCATAATCTGCTCCATGATGTCGTTTTCGCTGTCCGGGTCGATGTTGGAGGTGGCCTCGTCAAAGATATACACCGGGCTGTCGTGGAGCAGGGCCCGAGCCAGGGCCAGACGCTGCCGCTGTCCGCCGGACAGGTTGGCCCCCTGGCTCTCCAGGTTCAGGTCCAGACCGCCCTCACCGCGGAGGAAGTCGGCCAGGTTGGCCCGCTCCAGGGCGGCCCACAGGTCGCTCTCGCTGGCGTTCGGCTTAGCCATCAGCAGGTTTTCACGGACAGTGCCACGGAAAATCCAGCTGTTGAAGCCCACATAGGTCACCGCCCGGGTGAGGGCCTCATTGGACAGGGTGCTCAGGTCGGCTCCACCCAAGGCGACCTCACCGGCGTAGCCGCGCAGGCGGCCGGACAGGATGGCGGCCACGGTGCTCTTGCCGCAGCCGCTCTCGCCAACAATGGCGGTGCAGCTGTTGGGCGGGAAGTCCATGTCCAGCCCGTGGAGCACCTCACGGCCGGCCTCGTAAGAGAAGCGGAGACCCCGGCAGCGCAGGCCGCCCTCCGGAGCCTGATCCACCGTGCCGGAGGTCTCCTCCGGCAGATCCAGCAGGGCGAAAATCCGGTCGCTGGCGGCCATGCCGTTCATCGCCACGTGGAAGAAAGAGCCCAGCTGCCGCATGGGCAGGAAAAACTCGGCAGAGAGCAGCAGAATGGCAAAGCATCCGGCAAAGCCAATCTGCCCGGTCCACAGCTCAACCACGGCCAGGGCGATGCCCAGAGCCGCACCGCCGTAGGCCACTAGGTCCATGATGGTGATGGAGTTGAGCTGCATGGTGAGCACCTTCATGGTGATGCGGCGGAAGGACTCGGCCTCCCGGTTCATCTCCTCATGCCGGGCCTGGTCGGCCTGGTAAATTTTCAGGGTGGTCAGGCCCTGGAGGTTTTCCAGAAAGGTGTCACCCAGGGCAGCGTACTGCCCCCAGTACCTGCCCAGCAGCCGCTTGGCGATGGTCTGCACGGCGGCGATGGCAATGGGAATGAGGGGCACGCACACCAGCAGGGCGGCAGCCGCCTTCAGGCTCACCGGGGCGAGCAGGAGGAACAGGGTGACCGGGGCCAGCATACTGTAAAAGAACTGGGGCAGATACCCGCCGAAGTAGGTCTCCAGCTGCTCCACACCCTCGGTGGACAGCTGCACCGCCTCGGCTGTGGAGCACTTCTGGCTGTATGCAGGGCCCAGACGCAGGAGCTTTTCGTAGATCCGGCGGCGGAGCGCCTGCTTCACTGCCCTGGCGGCCTGGAAGCTCATCCTGCCCGCCCCCACTGCGCACAGCCACCGCACCGCCGCGGCCAGCGCCACCACACAGGCGGTGGCAGGCAGGCCCCAATGGGGAAGACTGCCGCTGAGCAGGCCCTGAAGCACCCAGGCGAAGGAAAAAATCATGGCCGCATTGCTGGCCATACCAAACCACTGGAAGGCCACATTTCCCGCGATATACCGTTTGCTCTCGGGCACAATCCCAATGAGCCGCTTGTTGATCATCATGCAATGGGTCTCCTTTCCAATATTAGCATGAGCTAACTTAAAGACAAAAAGAAAAGAAGCGGTCTGCTTCCTGAAAAATAAACGGTTAGCTCTATCTAACGAAAAGGAGTTTACACAAGCTAACTGCACTTGTCAACGGGAAAATGGAAAGTATGCCATTTTTGTAGGAAATGACAATGGGAAACAGCCTGACCGGAGGAAGAAAAATGCCCGCCGGCGTTGGGCCGGCGGGCAAAGCGTGCGGGAATTCAGACCAGAGGCTGGGCGCCCATGGCAGTGTGGAGTTCGGAGGTGAGGGCGCCCCGGAAGAGACGAACGGCATGATAGTGCAGGTCCTCCAGACCGGAGGCCACCTTGTCGGGGGCGACGTTTCCGGCGGCGGAGAAATCGCCGTCCAGAATAAACTTGACCTCCGGGTCCTTCTTGCCGCCGCCCAGCAGGCCGGGACCGGCGTGGACCTTCATGCGGCAGTTGTCCTCCAGAGCCATATTGACCTCCAGGGAGCACTTGCCGATCTTGGACTCATCCACATCGGGCTCCGCCATGACGCCCAGGAAGGCGGGCTGAATCAGGTCAGACCAGGGGGTGCCCTCCAGGCCAAGGGCCCGGCGGGAAAAAGCGTTGACATACCGCAGGCCCACCCGCTCGAAGAAGGTGGGGTGGTAGATCTGGATAAACTGGGCCAGAGGGCGGTCCAGCCGCTGGGCAAAGTCCTCCCACCGCTGGTAGCGCAGGGTGGAGAGGGCGATGAAGCTCTGGGTCAGATTGAGCTTCCACAGGCCGTCCTCAGAGATAAAGGAGTAGTTGGTAATGGGATCGGACTGAACCAGTTTGGGCGCGCCGTCCACCATGGTCATCTTGGGGGCGGGACGCTCCCGGGTCTTGCTGAAACGGGGGAACTCCTGACGGATGGCCTCCTGGAAGTTCACCGGGTCATTGGCGTTGATGGAGAGAATGGCAGGGAACCGCAGCTGACAGATAACCTCCACCAGAGGGCTGCGGACGTACTGATACCGGTCGTAGTGAGAGAATAGCATGGAAAACGCTCCTTCTTATCTTCTCTGTATTGAAAAATTCACAGGAGGATGACGCCGGCGTTCTGGCAGGCCTCCAGGGTCTCGGCATCCCAAACGCTGGCCTGGACCTCGCCGATGTGGGCCTTGCCAAGCAGCAGCATGCACAGCCGGGACTGGCCGATGCCGCCGCCGATGGTGAGGGGCAGCTTGCCCTCCAGCAGCAGCTTGTGGAAGGGCAGGTTCCGCCGGTCGTCGCACCCGGCGATGGTGAGCTGCCGGTCCAGGGACTCGGGGGATACCCGGATGCCCATGGAGGAGACCTCAAAGGCCCGCTCCAGCACCGGGTTCCACACCAGAATATCGCCGTTGAGGGCCCAGTCATCATAGTCAGGAGCGCGGCCGTCGTGGGGTTTGCCCGACTTCAGCGCGCCGCCAATCCCCATAAGGAAAGTGGTGGGGTGGTCCTTCACCCAGGCGTCCTCACGCTCCTTGGGGGTCAGATCCGGCCACTTATCCTCCAGCTCCTGGGTGGTGACAAAGCACACCTCGGGGCTGATGAGGGGCAGAGCGGTGAGCTGGGGGAACATGGAGCGCAGGGTGGACTGGGTCTTGCACAGGCAGTCCACGATGGTGCGCACCGTGGCCTGGAGGTACTCTACCGTCCGGTCCCGGGGGGCGATGACCTTCTCCCAGTCCCACTGGTCCACATAGACCGAGTGGAGGTTGTCGGGCTGCTCGTCCCGGCGGATGGCATTCATGTCGGTGTACAGGCCCTCGCCTACGGAGAACTGGTAGCGGTACAGGGCCATGCGCTTCCACTTGGCCAGGGAGTGGACCACCTGGGCCTCCCGGCCGGCAGCGGGAATATCAAAGGACACGGGGCGCTCCACGCCGTTCAGATCGTCGTTCAGACCGGTGCTGGCCTCCACAAACAGGGGAGCGGACACGCGGCGTAGGTGGAGGGCGCCGCCCAGGGTGTCCTCAAACAGACGCTTGAGGATGGCGATGGCCTTCTGGGTGTCATACAGGTTGAGACAGGGGGCGTAACCCTGGGGAATATAGGTTTTTTCCATGGTGCAGAACTCCTTTGCGGCAAAAATCCGCACAATTAAGATATTACATTATATAGCAAACGCCATGGAAAATCAAGGCGGCGGGGGAGGGGGACTTTTGCTCTTTTTCCTTGCGGAGCAGGGGAAAACAGGATATAATGACTTAAACGCGTTATCGCGGCAAAGGAGTGAAGCATGATGGAGAAAATCAAGATGTCCACCCCGCTGGTGGAGATGGACGGGGATGAGATGACCCGCGTCCTGTGGCAGCAAATTAAGGACGAACTGCTGCTGCCCTATATTGACCTGAAGACCGAGTACTACGACCTGGGCCTGCCCGAGCGGGAGAAGACCAGGGACCAGGTGACCATCGACTCCGCCGAGGCCACCAAGAAGTACGGCGTGGCCGTCAAGTGCGCCACCATCACCCCCAACGCCCAGCGTGTGGAGGAGTACAAGCTCACCGAGATGTGGAAGTCCCCCAACGGCACTATCCGCGCCATCCTAGACGGCACAGTGTTCCGCGCCCCCATCATGGTCAAGGGCATCTCCCCGGTGGTTAAAACCTGGAAGGAGCCCATCACCATCGCCCGTCACGCCTACGGCGACGTGTACAAGGGCACCGAGTACCGGGTGCCCGGCCCCGGCAAGGCCGAGCTGGTGTTCACTGATGCGAGCGGCAAGGAGCAGTTCCGCCAGACGGTGTACGACTTCGAGTGCGCCGGCGTGCTCCAGGGGCAGTACAACAAGGACAGCTCCATCTCCTCCTTTGCCCGCTCCTGCTTCCAGTACGCCATCGACACCAGGCAGGACCTGTGGTTCGCCACCAAGGACACCATCTCCAAGAAGTATGACCACACCTTCAAGGACATCTTCCAGGAGATCTACGACGCCGAGTACAAGGCCAAGTTCGAGGAACTGGGCATCGAGTACTTCTATACCCTCATCGACGACGCGGTGGCCCGTGTGGTCCGCTCCAAGGGCGGCTTCATCTGGGCCTGCAAGAACTACGACGGCGACGTGATGAGCGACATGGTGTCCACCGCCTTCGGCTCCCTGGCCATGATGACCTCCGTGCTGGTGAGCCCTGATGGCAAGTACGAGTACGAGGCCGCCCACGGCACTGTCACCCGCCACTACTACAAGTACCTGAAGGGGGAGGAGACCTCCACCAACCCGGTGGCCACCCTCTTTGCCTGGTCCGGCGCCCTCCGCAAGCGGGGCGAGCTGGACGGCAACGCCGACCTGATGACCTTTGCCGACAAGCTGGAGGCCGCCACCATCGCCACCATTGAGGGCGGCGTAATGACCAAGGATCTGGTGGGCCTGTGGGAGGGGGAGACTCCCGCCAGGGGCGTCAACTCCCTGGAGTTCCTCCGGGCCATCAAGGCCAATCTGGAGAAGAGCCTGTAAAACGCGCGGCGGCTGTCCCGGCTCCCATTCTGCGCCTGAGAGGGTGATGGGGCATGATTTTGCCTCAGCGCCGGTATAAAATGAGCTGGACAGGGCATCCTTTCCATATCCACGATAAGGGAGGTAATACCCATGTCCGTTTCGTTTGACAAGAGCCAGACCAGAGAGAACCTGATGCGCGCCTTTGCCGGCGAGAGTCAGGCCCGCAACCGCTACACCTTTGCCGCCGGTCTGGCCAAGAAAAACAATCTCCAGGTGCTTCAGGGCGTTTTTCTATTTACCGCCGGCCAGGAGGAGCAGCACGCCAAGGTGTACTACGACCTGCTGGAGCAGCTGTCGGGGCAAACCGTCAAGGTGGACGGCACCTATCCGGTGGATATTTTCCCCGATGTGCTCCGCCATCTCCAGGCCGCCCGGCACAATGAGTACCAGGAGTGGGAGCACGACTACACCGGCTTTGCTAAAATTGCAAAGGAGGAGGGATTTCCCGAGATCTCCCATATTTTCTCCTCCATCGCCAGGGTGGAAAAGACCCACGGCGACCGTTTCGGCGCCTTTGCCGATCTGCTGGAGCAGGGAAAGCTCTTCGTCAGCGACGTGGAGTGCCGCTGGGTGTGCCTCAACTGCGGCCATGTGGTGGAGGGGACTATGGCCCCGGCCACCTGTCCCGTGTGCAAACACCCCCAGGGCTACTTTATCCGCTGGGAGATGTCCCCCTACGGAGTACCGCTGAAGTAATAAACGCCATGAGGAGGCGTCTCGGAAGAGACGCCTCCTCATGGCGTTTTGTCAGGATATTGCGCTGCCGGAGAGCTTCTCGTCCGTATCCGCAATCAGCTGTTCCCGCAGGGCCTTCAGGAAGGGAAAGGGCGCGGCGTCTTCCACGCCGTAAGTGCGGTTGAGCTCATACTCCAGGGGAATCCAGGTGTCCAGCGGGGCCTCGTTGTGCTGGAGCACCGCTTCCATCCGGTCCAGGGCTTTGAATACCTGGGCCTCGGGAGTCTCTCTGGCCGCCATCTCGGCAAAAAGGGCGGAAAATTCTTCGGAGAGAGGCCGGGGCAGGGCGGCGGTCAGGCTGTCTACTGCCCTGGCCTCGGTGCGTTCGTGGTCCGCCGTCTTTTCAAAAGTGGGGATGTCGCCGGTGATGGCCTCGCCCAGGTCGTGGATGAGGCACATCTTCAGCACCCTGTCCATATCCACGCCGGGAATCTGGTCCTTCATCAGAAAGGCCATCAGGGCCGCCCGCCAGGAGTGCTCAGCCACCGACTCATGCCGTCCGCTGGAGGTGTAGGAGTGGCGGGTGTTGCACTTGAGGCGCTCGGCAGTGTGAAGGAAATCAAGCAGTTCTTTGGGCTCCATATTATGTCACCTCCTGGGCCCGCACTCTGGGGCGGTCAGGATGTTCCTCCGACCAGCCCGCCTGAGGCATGGCGCGCAGCGCCGCCATCTCGTCCTCTGTCAGGGAGAAGGAGAACAGATCCAGGTTCTCTGCCATCCGCTCCGGACTGGAGGATTTGGGCAGCGGAAGCACGCCCTGCTGCAGGGCAAAGCGGAGGCAGATCTGGGCAGGAGACACGCAGTGGGCCTCTGCCAGCCGGGAGAGCAGAGGGTGACCTGCCAGCCGGTTCCGCCCCAGAGGACTCCAGGCCTCTACCAGGATGCCATGGGCCTGACAGAAGGCCACGGCCTCCTCCTGAATGTAGCCTGGATGGAACTCCAGCTGGTCCACCATGGGGGCCACACTGGCCGAGGCCAGAAGAGGCTCCAGGTGGCGGGGCAGAAAGTTGCTCACCCCGATGGCCCGCACCCGGCCCGACTGGTAGAGCGCCTCCAGCGCCCGCCAGGTCTCCAGATCCAGGGCCGCCCAGTCCTCCAGCTCCAGATCCGGCCTGGGCCAGTGGATGAGGTAGAGATCCAGATAGTCCGTGCCCAGCCGATCCAGAGTGGCGTCGAAGGCCCGGAGGGCGGCGTCACAGCCCATCTCGGTTTTCCACAGCTTGGAGGTGAGGAAAAAGTCGTCCCGGGGCAGACCGCTCTCCGCCACGGCCCGGCCCAGGGCTGCTTCGTTGCCGTAGAAAGAGGCGGTGTCAAAGTGGCGGTACCCCTGAGCGATGGCGGCGGACAGGACTGCGCTGTCGCGCTCTGTGGCCTTATAGGTACCAAAGCCCACGGCGGGGATAGATACGCCGTTGGAGAGGACAAATTGTTTTGCAGGACTGCACATGGGGAGCCTCCCTATTACAATAAATTTGGACAGGAAAGCCGGGCAGCCAGTCCGGCTTTCTTTCCATCTCGTGCCTAAGCTACAATA
>NZ_CALXGI010000072.1 GCF_944387805.1 uncultured Pseudoflavonifractor sp.
TCCCGGTAGAGGAACATGACGATGTCGGCGTCCTGCTCGATGGCGCCCGACTCCCGCAGGTCGGAGAGCATGGGGCGCTTGTCGCTGCGGCTCTCGGGGCCGCGGGAGAGCTGGGACAGGCAGACCACCGGCACATTGAGCTCCTTGGCCATAATTTTCAGGGCCCGGGAGATGTCGGAGACAATCTGCTGCCGGTTCTCGCCGCTGCTGCGCTGGGGGCCTCCGGCGGAGGTCATCAGCTGGAGGTAGTCGATGACCACCAGCCCCAGGTTGTCCACCCGGCGGCACTTGGCGTTCATGTCGGCCACCGAGAGGGAGGGGTTGTCGTCAATGAGAATCTGGGTCCGGTTGAGAGCGGCCGAGGCGGCGGCAATTTTGGTCCAGTCCTCCTCGGTGAGACGGCCGGTGACCAGCTTCTTGTTGTCCACAAAGCTCTCGCCGGAGATAAGCCGCATGGCCAGCTGCTCCCGGCTCATCTCCAGGGAGAAAAAGACCACCGTCTTGCCCGAGAACTTGCCCGCGTGGAGCAGTATGTTGAGGGCGAAGGAGGTCTTGCCCATGCCGGGGCGGGCGGCCAGCAGGATAAGATCGGACTTGTTCAGGCCGGCGATGGCCCGGTCCACGTCGGGAAGGCCGGTGCTCAAGCCGGGCACCTCGCTGTCCTGGGCGGCCAGCTCGTTGAGCCGCTCGTACACGCTGAGAATGACTGTGGAGATGTGCTCCAGGCCCTGGGCGCCCCGGCCCTGGCGGATGGCGTAAATCCGCTGTTCCGCCACATCCAGCACCTCCCGGGCCGTGCCGGTGCCCTCCTGGATGAGAGCGGTCAGATCCCCCGCCGTCTCGGCGATGCGCCGCAGCAGGGACTTGTCCTTTACAATATCCACATACTCCTTCACGTTGGCCGCAGTGGGGGTGATCTCCATCAGCTGGAGCAGGTAGTTCCGGGAGGTGTTTTCGTCGTACACCCCGTTCTGCCGCATGTGGTCCAGCACGGTTACCGGGTCGATGGTGAGGGAGAAGTTAAACATGGAGTAGATGGTCTCGTAGATCTCCCGGTTCTGCCGCAGGTAGAAGTCCTCGCCCCGCAGCTCCTCCACCACCTCGGGCACGCAGCGTGAATCAATGAGCATAGAGCCCAGCACCGCCTGCTCGGCCTCCACCGAGTGGGGCATCTGCCGGGTCAGCAGCGCTTCATCCATATTCTCACCTCCTGGGTAAAAATCAAACGTTTTTCTGTCGTGGGAGAAAAGGCTTTCCGCAGGGAGAAGGTTTCCTTACTCCTCCACCACCATGACGCTGAGGGTGCCGGTGATCTCGTAGCCCAGCTTGACCTTGAGCTTGTAGCCGCCGAAGGCCTTGATGGGCTCCTCCTGGACGAGCTTGGTCTTGGCGATGTCCAGGCCGAACTGGGCCTTGAGGGCGTCGGAGATCTCCTTTGAGGTGACGGCGCCGAAGAGACGGCCACCGTTGCCGCCCTTGGCTGTCACCTTCACGGTGATGCCGGCGAGCTTCTCGGCGATGGCCTGGGCCTCGGCCTTCTCGGCGGCCTCCTGGGCCTTCCTGGCCTTCTCCTGCATCTTCATGGTGTTGATGTTCTCCGCCGTGGCGGGCACGGCCAGCTTCCGGGGCAGGAGGAAGTTGCGGGCGTAGCCGTCGCTGGCCTCAATCATCTGGCCCTTCTTGCCCTGGCCCTTGACGTCCTGCTGCAAAATAACCTTCATGTTATATCGTTCCTTTCTGAAAATAGGGTAAATTGTCTTATTCATCCTCAAAATATTGGTCAATGGCCCGGATGAGGTTCCTGGTAACCTGGTCCAGCGTCCCGGGTACCTGGGCGCCTGCGGTGGCGGCGTTGCCGCCGCCGCCCAGCTTCTCCAGCACCACCTGGACGTTGGTGTCACCCATGCTGCGGGCCGAGATGATAACCCGCTCCCCGTCTGGGAAGAGGACAAAGGACGCGTCGATGCCCGCGATGTTGAGCAGCTCGTCGGCGGCCTGGGCGGCGGTGACGCGGCCCACGGTGTGGTCCACCCGGGCCACGGCGATGTTGTTGCGGTACATCTTGGCGTTCTGGATGATGTCGTACTTGGCGATGGTACCCTCCAGGTCGTTCTGGAAGAGCTTCTTTACATCGCCGGTGTCTGCTCCCGCCCGGCGCAGGTAGGCCGCCGCCTCAAAGGTGCGGCCGCCGGTGCGCATGGTAAACTGCTTGGTGTCCAGCACAATGCCGGCCAGCAGGGCCTCCGCCTCGGCCCGCAGCAGGTCGGCGGGCTCCATGGCGTACTGGAGCAGCTCGGTGACCAGCTCGCTGGCAGAGGAGGCGTAGGGCTCGTGGAAATTGAGGGCGGCATTGGCGATATAGGTGGCCGCCCGTCGGTGGTGGTCGATGACCGCCACCTTGTTGCAGGACTCCAGCACCTCCTGGGCGGACACCTGCTCGGGCCGGTTGGTGTCCACCACCACCAGCAGGGCGTTGGCGTCGGCCATAATGAGGGCGTCCTGGGCGGAGAGAAAGGCGTCCCGGTACTCAGGCAGGGCGGCGAGCCGGTCAGCCATGCCGCTGGCCGGGTTCTGGCCGCTCTCCTTGATGATGTGGGCATTCACCCCCCGCTTGCGGCACAGGGCCATTACCCCCGCCGCCGCGCCCATGCAGTCCAGGTCGGGGTACTTGTGGCCCATGATAAACACCATGGACGCGGAGCTGATGAGCTCAGCCAGGGCGTTGGCCATGACCCGGCTCTTCACCTTGGTGCGCTTCTCGGTCTCCTTGGAGCGGCCGCCGTAGAACTCAAAGGTGAACTTGTTTTTCACCACAGCCTGGTCGCCGCCCCGGGACAGGGCCATGTCAATGGACAGGTTGGCGAACTGGAACAGCTCCTGGAGGCTGTCGGCATCCTTGCCGATGCCGATGGACAGGGTGGCGGGGATGCCGTTGGGGCTGGTGATGGCGTGGACCGCGTCCAGCACGGCGTACTTCCCGTCCTGATAGGCCTGAAGGTGGCGCTCCTCAAAGATGAAGAGGTAGTGGTCCCGGCTGTAGCGGCAGAAGATGCCGCCCACCGGGGCTGCCCACTCGTCCAGCTTGGCGTTGATCTCGCTGAGCAGGGCGGAGCTGGCGTTGTCCGACAGGCCCTTGAGGATCTCCTCGTAGTTGTCCAGCAGGAGGATGGCCACCACGGGCCGGGAGTCGTAGAACTCCTCCTTCACGTTGGAAAACTCGGTGACATCCACCCAGTAGGTGGTGGCCAGAAAGCTCTGGCGGCCCCGGTCGTCGGTGCGCACCAGATGGCCGTACACCAGAAACCGCCTGTCCCCAATCCGCACCTCGTCCGGGCACTGGCTCTTGCCCTCCATGAGCCAGCGGGAGTTAAAGTCGGGCACGGCGGCGGACAGCTTGGTGTCAAACAGGTGCTCCCGCTCGCCGGTGAGCTGAAGGAAGCGCTCGTTGGACCAGATGACCTCGTCGGTCTCCGGCTTGAAGATGACCATGGGCAGAGGGGCGTTGACCATGGTGTCCTTGGTGGCCACGTCGATGTTGCAGGTGACGTTGTCGATATACTTGAGGATCTCCCGGCGGCGCAGGTTGTTGGCCCGGCGGAAATAGCAGTAGAGCATGAGCACCACCACCGCCTCGGCGATCCCCAGGTAAAGGTTGAAGAAGGCGGAGGCCACGGTGAAGCACACCAGGGCGATGAAATAGAGCCGCAGGCTGGGCTCCAACAGATGGCTGAGCTTATTTTTCTTTTTCACGGCGTCCTCACCTCGGTACACAGCACATAATGAGAGAGATTATTATATCAAAAAAACCTTTTCAATACAAGTGCGGCGGGCCACATCGGCGGCCGGATTCCAATGCCGAAAGGGCAAAAACCGCCCCTGTGCCAGCTGGCACAGGGGCGGTAATCAGCGCGCGGAAAAATTACTGTTTGCCGGTCCGGACGGCGGTATTCTTGCGGCAGCGGCGGACGATGCACACCACGCCCACCAGAATCAGGGCGCCCACCACGCAGTCGAAGGCGATAAGCCAGGTCTGCCACAGGGGCAGGACGCTGACAATGCGGGTGTTCTCATCCACGCCGTTCATGGCGGCACTGTTGACGCCGGTGTAGAGAATGTTGTGGCACGCCTCACGGACGGCGGTCATAACGTGGGCGTTATCCTTGTAGGGCGTGATGTTCTCGTTGGCGGCGGAGGTGGAGAGCATCATGTCGTTGCCCGCCAGCACGGCCTGAAGGGCGGACTGGTAGACAGGGGTGCCCACATAGTCGGTGACGATGTGGCCGGTGAAGCCCCACTCATCCCGGAGCACATTGTTGTTCAGGGCCGAGCAGCCGGCGGCCCAGGTGGCGCCAATGCGGTTGTGGGAGGTCATGACCGCCTTGGCCCCGCCGGAGCGGACGGAGTTCTCAAAGGGCGCCAGATAGATTTCGCGGATGGCCTGCTCATTGGAGAAAGTGGCCACGCCCTTGCGGTTGGTCTCCTGGTCGTTGAGGGCGAAGTGCTTGATGTAGCAGAAGATACCCTTGCTCTGGACGCCCTGGACCTCGGCGGCGCCCATCTGTCCGGCCAGGAAGCCGTCCTCGGAGTAGTACTCGAAGTTGCGGCCGGTGTACGGGGTGCGGTGGGTGTTCATGGCGGGGGCGTACCAGCCGGTGACGCCGCCGTGAAGGCCGTCCTCGCCGATGAGGACGCCCAGCTCATGGATGAGAGGCAGGTTCCAGGTGGCGGCCATAACCACCTCGGCGGGATAGGCCATGCACTTGGTGCCGCCGCCCACCAGAGTGGCGGAGATGCCGGCAGGGCCGTCCTTATCCGTGGTGCCCAGGTAGGAGATAGAGTTGACCTGGGTGGTCTGGTAACCGCCCAGCGCCACCAGATCAATCATCTCCTCGGCGGTCATCTGGTCCAGCAGGTCGTCCCACATGGGGTCGTCGTGGTCCTTGCCGATGAGCATGGCGGCGGTGAGCCCGTTGTCCGCGCCCATGGTGGGCATGGTGTAGCCCTCCTCGCTGGTGTCGGGTCCGGCGCCCAGGTCGGCCTTCAGCTCCTCGGTGGCGGTGAGCTCCAGGGTCTGGGGGAAGGTGCCCTCCCAGTCGCTGCGGGTCAGATAGGTGACGTCGGGATAGTAGTACTGGATGTCGGCGTTGTCAAACTGGTTGGTGATGGCCACGCCGGTGCTGCTGGTGGCGTAGGTGGTGGTGTCCAGGGTGTTCTGGACCCACTTGGCGGTCTTGTCCGCGTCGCCGTTGCCGGTCATGCCGTCGGCGGTGGTGTAGCCCTTGGCGGAGAGAATGTTGTTCAGGGCCTCATGGGCGTTGTCGCCCTCGGCGAAGTAGTAGTCGCCGGCGTCCAGAATATAGGTCTTGGCGCCGTCGGCGTCGTAGGTACGCAGCTCCTCCTTGTTCACCTCAATGGTGACGGTCTCAGTCTCGCCGGGGGCCAGTTCACCGGTCTTGGCAAAGCCGCACAGCTCCACGGAGGCCTTCTCAATGCCGTTGGTCTTGTCATACTCGGTGTAGGGGGACTGGAAGTAAATCTGGACCACGTCCTTGCCGGCCGCGGAGCCGGTGTTGGTCACGTCCACGGTGATGGTAAAGGTATCGCCGTTGGGGGTGAAGGTAAAGTTGCTGTGGTCAAAGGTGGTATAGCTCAGGCCGTAGCCGAAGGGGAACTGGACGGTGGAGGCGTAGTCGTAGTCCCCGGCGTTGCCGGCGCCCATGACGGCGTCCTCATACCGGGTCTCGTAGTACCGGTAGCCCACATAGATGCCCTCCTGGTACACCACGTAGTTCTTGCCGGTGTACTGGGTCATGACGCCGAAGTAGCTCTCGGACAGGTTGTCCAGCTCGGAGCCGTTGGTGTACTCCAGACCGCCGAAATTCTGCATGGCGGGGGAGCTGAGGGAGTCGTAGGCGTAGGTGTCCACCAGGCGGCCGGAGGGGTTGATGTCGCCCTTGACGGCGGCGGCCACGGCGCTCAGGCCGCTCTGGCCGGCGGCGCCCATCCAGATGCAGGCGTCAATGCCGTACTCGGCCTGGTCCAGGAAGCCCAGCTCCATGGCGTTGCAGGAGTTGATGAGCACCACAATCTTGTCAAAGCCGGCGCCGGCCACCATCTCCAGCATTTCCTTCTCCTGAGTGGTCAGCTCCAGATAGGTGCCGCCGCCCTCGCTCTCGTCCAGCTGGCGGGACAGGTCGTCGCCCTCGCCGCCGGAGCGGGCGATGACTACGATGGCCGCGTCGCTGTACTGGGCGAAGGAGTCCTTCACCTCCTGGGTGTACTCGCTGACCGGGCACTCATTGATGGAAAAGTTATTCTGGCTGGCAAAGATGCTGGGGTTGGAACGGGAGTAGGTCTCGTGGTTGCCCTTGTAGAAGTCCCACAGGGTGCCGTTGACCTCATAGCCCACGTCCTCAAAGACGGTCTTCAGGTCCTTGGCAGTGGAGGTGTCCACACTGCCGGAGCCGGTGCCGCCGTAGATAAGGTCCACAGAGGACTCGGAGAAGAGGCTCACCTTCATCCCGTCGCCCAGGGGCAGGGCGCCGTTCTCGTTCTTCAGCAGTACCAGGCCCTCGCCCTCCACGGTCTGGCACATCTCAAGGCCGGCCTGGTACAGGTCCTCGTCGGAGCTGTAATCGCTCTCGTAATAGACGGCGGAGTCGTTGCCGTTCTCCACCTTGCTGGTGGTGTGGCCGAAGTAGGTGGTAATGATGGTAGAGTAGTTCAGCGCCACGGCGTTGGCAATGATCAGCGCCACAAGGACAATGGCCAGCACAGCGCCCCACACGCCGGCGAAGAGCTTGTTGCTCCATTTCTTTCGCTTTTGCATTGTATTCCATTCCTCCTTGAAGGGAAACACAGGGGCGGGGCGCGCCTTCCCCGCTCCTCATGTTTTTTCGGTTTGTGCCCGGACACAGCTGATGTTTCACAGTATATCAGCTCTTTTCAGAACGTCCAGAGGCCTGGCCCCAACTGTCGCTTTTTCTGCCTCAACTGCAAAAAATCCCCCTCCCGGCATCGGGGAGGGGGGATGGGTTCAGGGGAGCGGGATGGACACGCGGAGGACAAAGAGGCCGTCCTCCGTGTGGAGGGTCATGCAGCCGCCGTACTTCTCGGCGGTGGAGCGGATGCTGGACAGGCCGAAGCCGTGGTATCCGTCCCGCGCCTTGGTGGTGGCGGGCAGGCCGTCCTCGAAAGACAGGGCGTGGTCAAAGTAGTTCTCAAACTGAAGGAGGAGCAGTCCCCGGCCCGTCCACACCGACACGGCGATAAGCCGCTGCTCCGGGTCGGGCAGTCTGCTGACCGCCTCAATGGCGTTGTCGATGGCGTTGCCCAGCATGGCATACACGTCCACCGGGTCCATAAAGCCCAGCTTGCTGCCGTCGGCCACGCAGGTCATGTTGATTTGGTGGGTCTCACAGTAGAGCTTCTTCTCGGTGAGGACCGTGTCCAGCACTTCGCTGCCCGTCTTGACGGTGCAGTCGTAAATCTGAATGGAGTCCTCCAGCTCCCTCAGGTAGCCGCTCCGCTCTCCGCCCATCTCCGGCCGGGCCAGGGCGGCAATCTGGTGCTTGAGGTCGTGGCATTTCCGGTTGATCAGGGCGATGTTCTCCTTGGTGATGTTGTACTGGGCCTTTTGCTGGTGCCAGAGCCGCTCCTTCAGCGCCATCTCCTGCTGAAGGCGGGACTGCCTCTGGAGCAGCACCTGGAGCCACAGGGCGGCAAAGCAGCAGAGCATGGCGTAGAGAAAGCAGATGTACAGGTCGTCCACCGCCGTGCCCGCCACAATGCGGGAGGTGACATAGTTGCTCAGCAGGATGGTGCAGGTGAGGATGAGCAGCAGAGAGAACAGGGACTGTCTGGCCCCGGCGTTGTACCGCCCCTTCTCGGGGAGCCGCCGGGCGATCAGGAAGTAGAACGCCAGGTATATCAGCGAGAACGTGACCGCCTTGGCGGGGTAGTACCACCGGGCCAGCCCGCCCGCCAGATAATTGATCCAGGTGTGGCAGCAGAAGGCGAAGTGCTGGGTGGCGTAGCCGCACACGGCGCAGTACAGGGCGTCCCAGGGGGACAGGTCGCAGCAGCCCCACACCAGCACGGCGGCGGCAGAGAATTCCAGCAGGTAGCGCAGCAGGGACCGGGGAATGAAGCTGGCAAAGGCCAGCATCAGCAGAATGCCCGCCGCCAGGCGGAGGGGAAAGCAGGGCCGCTTGTTGAGGGGGAGCATATACAGCACGCAGGCCACCGACAGCTCCAGGGCAAAGCCCAGATAGTTGACCGCCCAGTCCCACAGTATAGAGAGCGCGCTCATATGCCGCCACCTCCCAGATAGTCGGTCAGGGCCTGGAGGAACTCTTTTTTCCTGGGGCGGCTGATGAGCAGCTGCTCGCCGCCCACGTCCACCGTGTTCTGCCGCACCTGCCGGACATGGCGCAGGTTGACCAGGTAGCACTTGTTGCAGCGGACAAAGTGCCGCTCCTCCAGCTGCGCCTCCATGTCCCGCAGGGTGCCGGGCACGGCCAGCACCTCGTCCAGGGTGTGGAGGTAGAGCTTGTGGGACACCACCTCCACATATTTAATCTCGTCGGCGTTCATCCGCCGCAGGCCGCCCGCCATGTGGAGCACCACGTCGGAGCCCGCCCGGCGGCGGATCATGGCCAGGGCTTTCTTCAGCTTAAATGCAAAGGCCGCGTAGCTCACCGGCTTGAGCACATAGTCCAGCGCGTCCACCTGGTAGCCCTTGATGGCGTACTGGGCCATGTTGGTGATAAAAATGATGACCACCTCCGGGTCGGAGGAACGAATCTTCTCCGCCGCCGACATGCCGTCCAGATTGGGCATCTCAATGTCCAGCAGCAGCAGGTCGTAAACCGGGCGGTACCCCTCGGTCAGGGCCAGCCCGTCGGAGAAGGTAGTTACCTCGGCCTCCACTCCGTTCTCCCGCCGGTACCGGTCCAGGTACTCCTCCAGCGTGGCCTGATAAGCGGGATCGTCCTCCGCAATGGCGATGCGTACCATAATATTCCTCCCGTCCTGCCCCCGCAGAGGGCCGGCTCCTTGAATCTTTATGTGGGTATATTTTATCATATTGCCCTGCTTTTTTCCACTGTGTCCCCTTTTCACCCGGAAATTGTATCTCACGTTACATTCTTCCCCCGCCTGCCGTGCCATAATAGTACAAACAGCCCGGGTGTCCGTTTCTCTTGCGGCCATCCCGTCCGACTGCTATACTATGTGGGTATCCCATATTTACGTAAGGAGGCCGTCTCCATGCATGAATTTCCCATCACCCGGGCCGCCCAGCTCAAGCCCAAGCCCGACCCGAAAACGCTGTCCTTCGGCAAGGTCTTTACCGACTATATGTTCCTGATGAACTATAACCCCGAGCAGGGCTGGCACGACGGGCGCATTGTCCCCTACGCCCCCATCGCCCTGGAGCCCTCCGCCATGGTGTTCCACTACGCCCAGGAGGTCTTTGAGGGCATGAAGGCCTACCGCAACCCTGAGGGCGGCGTGCAGCTGTTCCGGCCCATGGACAACGTCCGCCGGATGAACGACTCCTGCGAGCGTCTGTGCATCCCCAAGCTGCCTGAGGACCTGGCCCTGGACGGCATTAAGGCCCTGGTGACGCTGGAGGCCGACTGGGTGCCCAGCGAGCCGGGCACCTCTCTGTATATCCGCCCCTTCATCATCGCCACCGACGCCAGCCTGGGTGTCCACGCCTCCCACACCTACCTGTTCTGCATCATCTGCTGCCCTGTGGGCGCCTACTACGCCGAGGGCATCAACCCGGTGCGCATCTATGTGGAGAGCGAGGATGTCCGCGCCGTCCGGGGCGGCACCGGCTACACCAAGTGCGGCGGCAACTACGCCGCCTCCATCCGGGCCGGCGAGCGGGCTGAGGGCCAGGGCTACGCCCAGGTCCTGTGGCTGGACGGCGTTCACCGGAAGTATATCGAGGAAGTGGGCTCCATGAACGTCATGTTCAAGGTAAACGGCGAGATTATCACCCCCGAGCTCACCGGCTCCGTGCTGCCCGGCATCACCCGCCGCTCCTGCCTGGAGCTGCTGCGGGACTGGGGCTACCCCGTTCAGGAGCGGCTCATTACCGCCCAGGAGCTCTTCGACGCCGCCGCTGACGGCAAGCTGGAGGAGGCCTGGGGCACCGGCACCGCCGCGGTGGTCTCCCCCATTGGCGAGATGGGCTGGGAGGACAAGCACACCGTGGTCAACGGCGGTAAAATCGGCCCTGTTACCCAGAAGCTGTACGACACCCTCACCGGCATCCAGTGGGGCACCCTCCCCGACCCCCACGGCTGGGTGGTCAAGCTCTAAGCCTGACAATCGGATAAAAAACCCCCGCGGACAGCATTGTCCGCGGGGGTTTTTGTCATAATTGAGCGCAAAATAAGGGTAGAGCGGGTCTGTCCCTCTCTTTTAGGAAAGCAAAATCACTTTACATCCAGATACAGCAGACACAGCGCCATGGTATTCTTCATACCCTCCCAGTGGGTCCGCGCCCCAGCGGGCTCTCGCCCGCCGGGGTACCCCCTCATTTTTTATCTGCTCGGGCGGAGTCAATCCGCCCGGCATCAGGATTTTGCCTCCGGCAAAATGCCTGGACGCGCCAAGGGCGCGAGGTCGCGCACCCACCGGGCGCTTACTTTGCCTCCAGATACAGCCAGATACAGCAGACACAGCGCCATGGTATTCTTCATACCCTCCCAGTGGGTGCGTGCCCCAGCGGGCTCACGCCCGCCGGGGACCCCTCCATTTTATCTGCTCGGGCGGAGTGAATCCGCCCGGCATCAGGATTTTGCCTCCGGCAAAATGCCTGGACGCGCCAGTGGCGCGGGGTCGCGCACCTGCCGGCCCTTTACTCCGCCTCCAAATAGAGCAGGCACAGAGCCATGGTGTTCTTCAACCCCTCCCAGTGGGTGCGCTCCATGCCGTGGGAGGCGTGGACGCCGGGGCCGACGAGGGCCGCCCGCACGTCGGCGCCTGCCCGCCAGGCCACGGTGGCGTCCGAGCTGTAGTGGGGGTAGATGTCCACGGCGTAGTCCAGGCCGTTCTCCTGCGCCAGGTTGACCAGCCGGGTGGTCAGCTGATAGTCGTAGGGTCCGCCGCTGTCCTTGGCGCAGATGGACACCTGGTACTCGGTGCAGGTCAGGTCCAGGCCCACGCAGCCCATGTCCACGATGAGCAGTTCGTCCAGGTCACGGGGTACGGTGGCGCCGCCGTGCCCCACCTCCTCATGGACGGAGAAAATGAGCCGGGTGTCGTACCGGGGCTTCAGGTCCTTGTCGCGGAGCACCTGCATCAGGGTGAGCAGGCAGGCGGCGGAGCCCTTGTCGTCGATAAAGCGGGACTTGAGGAAGCCGCTGGGCGTTACCACGGTCTTGGGTTCAAAGCAGACATAGTCCCCAGGGCGGATGCCCAGGGCCTCCACGTCCTCCCTGGACTTGACCACCTCGTCAATGCGCACAGCCATGTTGTCCTCGTCCCTGGCCCGGGTGGAGGCGTCGTCATAGACGTGGACGGCGGGGGAGAGGGAGAGAACGGTGCCGGTGTATCGGCGGCCGTCCCGGGTGTAGACGGTGCAGTACTCCCCGTCCAGAGTAGGGAGAATGGGGCCGCCCACCCGGGTGATCTTCAGCTGGCCGTCGGCGGTGATGGACCGGACCATGAGCCCCAGGGTGTCCACATGGGAACAGAGCGCCGTCTTTTTTCCACTTTCCCGGCCCGGAATGTGGACAATCACATTTCCCTTGTTGGTCGTCTCGGTCTCATAGCCCAGCCGGGCGGCAAAGCCGGACAGGAAGGCGGCCGCGGCCTGGGTGAAGCCGCTGGGACTGTCGATGCCCAGCAGCTCCTGGGCGTTTTTCATCAACTGACTCTGGTACATGGAAATATCCATTGAAATCAGCTCCTCTGCTGTGATATTCTTACCTGTACAGCATAGCGTTAAGACGCGGAAATTGCAAGTGAGGCGACGTTCCATGGCAGAAGAAAAGACCAATGTAATGCGTATCCTGGACCAGAAAAAAATCCCCTACACCCCCCATACCTACCCCTACTCCGGCGGCGCAGTGGACGGCCCCCATGTGGCGCAGCTCATCGGCGTGGAGCCGGAGCGGGCCTTCAAGACCCTGGTGACCCGGGGCGCCAGCAGGCAGAACTATGTGTTTGTGGTGCCGGTGATGAAGTCTCTGGACCTGAAGGCGGCGGCCAAGTCGGTGGGGGAGAAGGCCATTGAGATGATCCACCAGGCCGAGCTGCTGCCCCTGACCGGCTATGTCCACGGCGGCTGCTCCCCGGTAGGCATGAAGAAGCAGTTCAAGACTGTCATTGACGACAGCGCCCAGGGCCTGGAGGCCATGGTGGTCAGCGCGGGGAAGATCGGCTTCCAGGTGGAGCTCTCCCCGGCGGATCTGGCGTCTCTGACCCGGGCCCGCTTCGCGCCGGTGAGCCGGACGGAATGACCGGCGGCCTCCGCCGCATTTTCCCCAGGGCGCAGGAGACGCCTTTCCCCCAGCAAAGCAAGCGGACGGCGCTCAGTAGGCGCTCCACCCGCCGTCCACGGTGAGGGTGGCGCCGTTGATGAAGGTGGCCGCGTCGCAGGAGAGGAACACGGCGGCGGCGGCAATCTCAAAGGGATCCCCCAGCCGGTCCATCAGACCCATACCGTTCTGGGTGCGCTTGATGCCCCGCTCGCTGGGCTTGGCAAAGCCCAGGCCGATGTTGGTCTGGATTCCGCCGGGGCAGATGGCGTTGCAGCGGATGCCCACATCGCCGTACATAAAGGCAATGTTTTTCGTCATGCCCACCACAGCGAATTTGGAGGCAGTGTAGGCCAGGCCGGCCCGGCCGCCGCACAGGCCGCCCAGGGAGGCGGTGTTGAGGATCACGCCGCCCTGGCCCCGCTCCAGATAGTACCGCACCGCCTTGCGGCAGGCATACATCACGCCGGTGGCGTTGATGTCCATTACCCTCTTCCACTTGTCGTCGCTGAGCTCGTCGATAGGGAGCATGCCGTCCATGACGCCGGCGTTGTTGAAGAGGATATCCATCTTTCCGCACTCGCGCACGGCAAAGTCGATCATGGCCTCCACCTCTCCGCTGTCCGCCACGTTGACCTTAAAGGGCTTGATGCGATCCCTGAATTCCGCGTACTCCGTCTGGAGGGCTGCGACGCTGTCATAGTTCAGGTCGGCGGCCACGCAGACGGCCCCCTCCCGCAGGAAGAGGGAGACGGACGCCTTGCCGATGCCCGACCCGGCGCCGGTGATAACGGCCACTTTTCCCTCCAGGCTTCTCTTCTTGGCGTAGCATTCTCCGGTTTTCATGCTGCATGCTCCTTGTATTATAGAGTAGTAGTGATTAGAGCCCCTCTCCAAGGGCTGTGTGCTACACTGTAAGGGATGCTGTGGA